>JASEHJ010000100.1 GCA_030018905.1 bacterium
CACCGGGCTAGTCAACACGCTGGCCAACTTCAATTCGGTTCCGACTTGGAAGCCCGCGACCCCGCACAACATCCAGCGGGTCACGGCGAGAAGCCGAAGTTGCGAGGCATGCCACAACAACCCCAACCTGTTCCTGCGACTTCAGGATCTCGATCCCAGAGGATCGCAGGCCAACGGCCGGGTGGTAACCGCGCCACCCAGACCGATACCACAAAGATAGCGGAGGAGGGTGAAAAGGATGTTCAAGAAGATCGCGATCGTTGCAGTTCTCGTAGCGCTGGCAGCGGCCCCAGCCGCGGTGGCGCAGACGCCTGCGGTACAGGAGGCGGTGTTCAACTATATCGCCAACCTGCCGTCCGACTACATGAGCATAGGCGTCCCTGCGCTGAAGGCCAAGCTGGACGCGGGAGAGAAACCGTTCATGGTGGACATCCGCGAGGCGAATGAGACCGCCACCGGCTACATTCAGGGCGCGTTGCTGATGCCGATGAGGACGGTCCCCAGAGGTCTGGAGAGGTTCCCGACCGACCGGAACGCCGAGATAATCTTCATCTGCGGCTCTGGCCTGCGGTCCTCGTACACGGTCATGGCGTTCAGCATTATGGGCTACAGGAACGTGAAGGGCTTGGCGCTGGGGATGCGCGAGTGGAACGCGCAGACCTTCCCGGTGGTCAAGTAGCACAGCAAGGTCACCGCACGCTGAACGCTGCAGCCCCGGGCCGGGCCCCCGCGCCTCCCGGGGCTGCGGCTTTCCCGACACCCCTGCGCAGCCTATGGTCAGATGCCCCGGCCTCCCATAATCTAGTAGGAGCAGCGGCCGATTCCGCCGCCCTCTGGAGGGACGCCTTGAACCAGCACTCCCCGGACCCACCGCAGCCTATCACCAGCGTCGAGGATGCCCTTGCGCTCATCCTGAAGTCTGTATCAAGGCAACCCGTTGAGGATGTGCCGCTCTCCGAGGCCGCCGGCCGGGTGCTGGCAGAGACCATCGAGGCTACCGAGGACCTCTGGCCCTTCCCACGGGCGGCGATGGATGGGGTGGCCGTGCGGGCCGGCGACCTGGCCGGGGCATCCGACGGCGCGCCGGTCTCCCTGGAGGTGGTCGGCGCCATCTTCTCGGGCCAGGTGTGGACCGCGCCCCTGGCGCCTGGTACCGCCGTCAGCATCGCCACCGGAGCGCCGGTGCCGGCAGGCGCCGACGCGGTCGTGCCCCAGGAACTGCTCCTCCGCAGCGGCAATCGGGTAACGATCACTCAGCCTGTCGAGCGCGGCCGCCACGTCTTCCCAGCAGGTGAAGAGGCCCGCGCCGACGAGGCCGTTCTCCATGTGGGGACCATCCTGGGGGGCGGAGACCTGGCCCTGATTGCCGCGATCGGGCGCGGCAGCGTGCCGGTCTTCAGACGCGCGTGGGTGGCCATCCTGGCCACGGGCGACGAGCTGGTGCCGGCCGGGTCGTCCCTGGCTCCCGGGCAGGTGCGTGAGAGCAACTCCCACGCCCTGGCCGCCGAGGTGGCCGCGCTGGGCGCGGCGCCGCTCCGGCTGGGGATCGCGCCGGACGATCTGGTAGCCCTCGAAGAGAAGATCCGAGAGGGGTTGGCGGCAGATGCCCTGATGATCTGCGGCGGGGTCTCGGTCGGCGAGCGCGACCTTGTGAGAACCGCCCTCTGCAGGCTAGGCGTTGAGATGAAGTTCGCCAGTGTCCGGATGAAGCCGGGCTCACCGGTGGCATTTGGGCTGGCCGGCGCGCGGCCGGTGTTCGCGCTTCCCGGCACACCGGGTGCAGCCCGCATCGCCTTCGAAGTGCTGGTGCGCCCGGCGCTCTGCGCGATGATGGGCCGCCGGGAGATCCACCGCGAGGTCGTGACGGCCACGCTGGCGTCAGCGCTGCGCGTGAAGCCTGGGCGCCGCCGCTTCTTGTGGGGCCGGGCAGCCCACGGCGCCTTCGGCATCGAGGTAGCTCCGCTTACCAGACAGGGGACCGCGACGCTGCGCTCGGCGAGCGAGGCCAACGCGCTCATTGTGATCGAGCCAGGGGACTGTGAACTGCCCGCGGGTGCTCGGGTTGCCGTCCGGCTCCTAGTGCCCACCGGACTGCACGGCGCCGATGGTGGAGGGCCGGCAGTCCTGGGCGTAGTCGGCGGGTCCGGGAGCGGCAAGACCACCTTGATCGAGCGGCTGATCCCTTCGCTGCGACGGCGCGGCCTGACAGTCGCCGTTGTGAAGCACCATGCGCACATGCGGTCGGTTGACGATGAGGGAACGGATACCTGGCGCGCGGAACAGGCAGGCGCGATCGAAACCGTGCTGGCAGGTCCGGGCGGCGCCGTGTACCGGCGGCCCTATGCGGGCGATCCGCCGGTGGCGCAGGTGCTGGCAGGGTTGCGCCACGCGAACCTGGTTCTCGTGGAAGGATACAACGGGTCACCCTGGCCGAAGATCCTCGTGATCAGGGAAGGCGTGACGCACGACCGGCCTGAACCCGCGGGTCCGCTCATCGCGGTGGTGAGCGACGGGCCTGCCCGCGGCGCCGCCGGTGGCGGTGCGCCGGTGTTCACCTGGCAAGATCTGGAAGCGGTCGCCGACCTGGTCGTACGCAGGGTGGCTTCCTCTTGAGCGCGATGGCCGGGCTCACCGGGGTCGTCCTTGCCGGTGGAGAGAGCAGCCGCATGGGGACCGACAAGGCCTTTGTCGAGGTCGAAGGCGTGCCGATGATCGAGCGGGTGCTCCGCGTCCTCTGCGCGTGCTGCTCCGAGGTGTTGATCATCGCCAAGGAGCCGGCGGCCTACGAGCACCTGCGGGTCCGGGTGATCCAGGACGGATCTACCATCCTGGCGCCGCTTGTGGGTGTCTGTACCGGTCTGGGGGCTGCCACGACCCCCTGGGCGTTCGTGGCAGCGTGCGACATGCCGTACCTCTCGCCGGATGCGGTGCGGCTCCTGGCCGGGCTGGCAGAAGGCTTTGACGCGGCCGTTCCCAGGGTGGAGGGTCGCTGGCACCCCCTGCACGCGGTCTATGCCGCCGCGACGCTGCCCCTGTTCGAGGCGCATCTGGCAGCGGGAGAGAGGCGCTTGTGGGCCGTCCTTGAGGTACTGAGCGTGCGGCAGGTGACGGCGGCAGAGCTGGAGGCCGCAAGCCCGGGCCTGCGCACGTTGCACAACGTCAACACACCCCATGAGTATCGCCGGTTGGAAGGTTCGCGCCCGGGCCGTATTGAAGTGTAACCGCGTGAAGGCCGTCGTCTCCAACATCACAATCCCCAGATACCTGGCGACGCGCGCGCTTGGTCGCCTCTGGCGCCCCGCGTTTTGGAGCCGGCTCAGCCCAGTCCGTCTGGCCGACATCCCCGAGCCCCGCCTGCCCGAACCTGACTGGGTCAAGGTGCGCGTGCACCTGGGCGGAGTCTGCGGGAGCGACCTGCACGTGGTGCTCCTGGAAACGAGCCCGTATGCCACGGTCTACGCCTCGATGCCGTTCGTCATCGGGCACGAGAACGTCGGCACCGTGGTGGAGGTCGGTCCGGATGCCGGCGTGGCGGTGGGCAGCCGGGTTGTGGTGGAGCCCGTACTGGCGTGCGCGGCGCGGGGCTTCGCCGATCCATGCGCGGCCTGCGCGCGAGGCGACTACAACCTGTGCAGCCGGTTCGCCGATGGGTACCTCTCGCCGGGGCTTGCACAGGGTGCCTGCCGCGATACCGGTGGGGCATGGGGCGAGGTGATGGTCGCCCATTGCTCGCAACTTGTCTCCGTCCCTGCCCATGTCTCCGATGAGCAGGCCATCCTCGTGGAGCCACTGGCAGTGGCGGTGCACGCCATCCTGAGGTTCGTGCCCCCGGACGCGGCGACCGTACTGGTAGCCGGCGCAGGAGCGATCGGGCTTGCCGCGGTGGCGGCGCTGCGCGCGCTCCGGCCGGGATCGAAGGCCATCGTCCTGGCGCGGTACCCACACCAGGCCGACCTGGCGCGCCGCCTGGGGGCCTCGGCGGTGATTGCGCCTTCCGGGGACGCTCACTACAGGGAGATCGCCTCCCTCACGGGTGCCAGACTACTGAAACCCCTGCTGGGGCCGCCGGTACTGACAGGGGGCGCGGACGCCACGCTGGAGTGCGTGGGAACCGGGCGCAGCATCGCCGATGCGCTTCGCCTGACGCGGGCCGGCGGCAGGGTGGTGCTGCTGGGGTTGGCAGCGTTTCCGCGGGGCGTGGACTGGACCCCGATCTGGCTGCGCGAGATCGTGGTTCATGGGGGCTTTGCCTACTCGCGCGAACGCGTGGACGGCCGCGTGGTCCGGTCCATGGACCTGGCCATGGACCTGCTGGCGAACGGTGGCGTGGACCTGCGGCCACTGATTACTCACCGTTTTCCCTTGGCGGAGTTCGGGCGCGCGATCGAGGTGGCTCTCGACAAGCGGCGACACCGCGCCGTCAAGATCCTCCTGGCGCCCTCATAAGCGGGCAGGTGCGTCACCCCCTTTTGTCTGGTAGAATACGGCCACGCGCGCGCATCCCGGAGGTGTAGGCATGCCACCTCGCATAAGCACCATTCTGGTACCGGTTGACTTCTCCACGGGGTCCGTGGCAGCGGTCGAGTGGGCTCAGGCTCTAGCCGGCGCATTCGGCGCGAAGATCGTCCTGCTCAGCGTGATTGACGTGTCGGTGAGCGCCATCATGGGCGGTCCCGGCGGCGTCATGGTTCCCCCGCCTCCGGAATCGCTGCTGGACCAGATGCGTGAAGAGGCGCGCACGGAGATGGCGGCGGTGGCCGCGCGCGTGCCGGGCGCGACGCCCGTGATCAGGGAGGGCACGCCGCGGCACGAGATCCTCGATGTTGCCGCGGAGGTTGGGGCCGACCTGATCGTCATGGGCACGCACGGACGCACCGGACTTGCGCACCTGCTGTTCGGGAGCGTGGCGGAGCACGTGGTCCGACACGCCGAAGTCCCGGTCTTCACCGTTAGGGGGTCCAAGGAATCATGAAATCCGGACGCCGTTCCCGGCGAGGTCTGTGGGCCATCATCGGGGTCGTGGCGGTCTCCGGTGCGATCGGCGCGGCGGTGCTCCACTGGAAGACCGCGGCGCCTCAGGCGGCCGCGCCGCCCCCTCCCGCGCCGGAAGGATCTACCGGCACGGCGCGCGGGCGTCCTAACGCGCCGGTGACGCTTGAGATCTTCTCGGACTTTAGGTGCAAGTACTGCGGTATTCTGGCCGAGGCGGTCGAGCCGCTCATCGTTTCCGAGTACGTCAACACCGGGATCGTCCGGATGGTGTACAGGCAGTTCCCGGTGGGAGGCCAGCTTTCCGAGCAGGCCGCCGAGGCCAGCCTGTGCGCAGCCGACCAGGGCAAGTTCTGGGCGTACCACGGCGCGCTGTTTGCGCGCCTGCCCCGGGGTGAGCTGCGCGGGGCCGGGGACCTTGATTCGGCTGCACGCGAGATCGGTCTCGACCAGGCGGCGTTCACCCGCTGCCTACGCAGTGGGCAGACGCGCGCCCGCGTGGACGCCGACCTGAATGAAGGGCTGCGGCGCGGCGTGCAGGGCACCCCGACCAGTTTCGTGGGCGGCCGAGCGATAGTGGGCGCTCAACCCTTTGAGGTGTTTCGTGCCGCCATCGAAGCCGCGCGCCCGCGCTAACTCCGCCCGCGCCTCCGCCGCCGGCGCAAGTGCCCGCCTCTGGCTGGTTGCGGCGGCGGTCGCGGTGGCCGGCATCGCGGTCTCCGGATACCTGCTCGTAAGCTCGGTATTAGACATCGCGCCCGTTTGCCTGGCGGGTCCGTGCGCCGAGGTCGCTACCAGTTCCTATGCCCGGTTCCTCGGAATCCCGAACGCCGCCCTGGGGTTAGCGCTATATGCAGGGGTAGCCTTCATAGCCGCTGCGGCTGCATCCCGCCCGTCGGCCACGTCCTGGGCAGCCCCTTTGTTGTTCGGCCTAGCGGCATCCGGGGCGACCTTTTCCGCCTATCTCACCTGGTTGCAGGTGGCCGTACTGCAGGCGGTCTGCGCCTGGTGCGCGCTGAGCGCGGCGCTGTGGGTAGTCATGCTTGTACTGTCAGTACTGATAGCGCGCCGCAACCCCTGAGCGGCCCTCAGGCTGAAGCTCGGCCAATATCCGTCCAGAACCCTATTGTGCCGCGGCGCGCCGCCCCTACGATGGAATCATGCTTGTTCGCGATCGAATGAGCTCTCCGGCGATCACGGTGGAGACCGGGACCTCACTGGCGGAGGCCCTGGGTCTGATGCGCCGTCTGGAGATCCGCCGGCTCCCTGTGTTGCAGCGGAGACGTCTCGTGGGCATTGTCACCTGGACCGATCTGATGCGCGCGCAGCCTTCCCTCGTCGCGGGGGTGGATGCCGAGGCGGCCGCTGCTTTCCTGGAACGGACCTCGGTACGCGAGATCATGAGCCCAACCCCCATGACGATTGGGCCGGACGCGCCCATCGAGGCCGCCGCTGTGATCATGCGGCGCGAGAAGATCGGCGGGCTGCCGGTTGTCGAGAAGCGGTCGCTGCTGGGTATGGTTACCGAGAGCGACATCTTCGAGGCGTTCATTGACCTCACCGGCCTGCGCCAGGGTGGCGCACGGCTGGTGGTGGATCTCTCCGGCCGCGTGAATGCCATCGCCGGACTCGCGTCCATCGCAGACGGAGCCGGTGTTCCTCTGGACTCGCTGGCCACCTACCAGCAATGCGACCGCAGGCTGGCCGTCTTGCGCGTGGCCGTGCCGTACCCCCTGCACCTCGTCGAAGCACTCACCGAAGGTGGATTCTCGGTGCTGCACCTGGCCGCCCCCCCGTCGGAATCGGACGCGACCAGGGGGAAGCGGCGGTACTCGACCTACTCCCGCGCCTGGGAATCCGCGGCGCGGTAAGGGCAATCCTGGCGACGGTGGTGGTGCGGACACTCCTCACCCCCCGTCGGACAACCGATGCGGAGACTGTGCCGCCACCCCGCCAGGAGTTTCGCACCGACCCTGGTGCGTCCATCGAGCCGGGAGAGTATTCCCCCGCCTGACCCAATGTGCAATACTTCACCTCCAGAGACATGTGTCTGGCATTGCCGCTCCGCATCACCCAGATTCTCGGTCCCGGAAGTGCCCTGGCAGAGGGCCCTGACGGGGAGCGCACGATTTCGACCCACCTGATCGGTACCGTGACCCCCGGAGCGTATGTCATAGTAGTATATGGGTCCGCAATCCGCGAGGTCGCCCCAGACGAGGCGGCAGAAATCCTCGGGCTTCTGGCCGAGCTTGCCGGGCAGGATCCGCCCCTAGCGCAATGATCCGCCCCCAACCCGTTCGCCCCGCGTGTGCGCGCCGTCCCGTGGCAACGTTCGTGGTGGTGCTGCTGCTCCTGCTTGCCGCCTCGGAGAGCGCAGGGGTGCTGCCTGCCGCGCCGCTGCGGCTGGTGTGGTGGACGGACGTGGGATTTCCGACACCGTTTGCAGCTTCCGCCCTGGGACCGGGCGGGGTAGTACGCCTCTCGCTCCTCTACGACACCCTGGTGTGGAAGGATCACACCGGTGTGATTCCCTGGCTGGCGGAGTCCTGGCGGATCTCCCGCGACGGCAGGCGGTGGACGTTTGCCCTGCGCCCGGATGTGGTCTGGCACGACGGCCGGCCCCTGACGGCCCGCGATGTGCAGTTTGCCTTTGAGTACTACCGCACTCACCCCTTTGTCTGGGTTGACACGTCGGTCGTCGCAGAGGTTGCCGCAGACGGCCCGCGCACCGTGACCTTCGTGCTCCGCGAGCCCTTCGCTCCCTTCCTAGAGGACATTGCCGGGATCGTTCCCGTTATTCCGGCGCACGTCTGGGAAGGGGTGGGCGATCCGCGGAAGGCGCAGGGTCTGGGGATGGCGATCGGCTCAGGTCCGTACCGGCTGACAGAGTACCGGCCTGGGGCCGGGGAGTACCGCCTTGAGGCAAACCGGCGGTACTTCCGGGGCCGGCCCAAGTTCGAAGAGATTCAGTACACGGTCATTCCCGCGGAACGGCAGTTACTGGCGGTTCAGAGCGGCCAGTCAGACGTGGCGATGGCCGACACCCACGATGTGGTGCGTGCGTTCTCCGGCCACCCATACCTGCGGGTCTGGCAGAGCGAGCCGCTTTCGGTCGCGCGGTTGTTGTTCAATCTGGAACGGCCACCATTTGGCCAGAAGGCGGCGCGCCAGGCGGTGGCTTACGGGGTCAACCGCACGCAACTCGCGACGCTGGTTACGCGGGGGCCAGGAGTTCCGGGGAGCCCCGGCATGGTGCCGCCCACGGACCGCTGGTATAACCCGCGCGTCCGGGCCTATCCCTACGATCCAAGCAGGGCCCGGAGTCTGGTCGCGCAGGCAGGCCTGACGTCCCTTTCGTTTGAGCTCCTGGCCAGCCCTTCGCCGGTGGTGCCGGTAGTGCAGGAGATGCTGCGGCGCGCCGGGATCGAGGTGGCGGTGCGTACCGTGGACGCCCGGACGAGGGCCGCCCTGGTTGCGGAGGGCAAGTACCAGGCAGCGTTGACGTTTCACATCGGGGCCGGAGG
>JASEHJ010000101.1 GCA_030018905.1 bacterium
AGGGAGCGCTTATCGCCCGGTCCGCAACCCCCAACGTCGGCCGCGGCGAGGAGCGTATTCCCGCACAGGTCGAGGGGCATCACCTGACGATCGGGTTCAATTGCCGGATGCTGCTGGACGGCCTGCGCGCCATGTCAGCCGAGACTGTGCTGTTCCGCGCCTCCTCGCCGTTGACCCCGGCGTTGCTGGAGCCTGTAGGCCAGCAGGGGTACTTATACCTTGTAGCCCCGGTTCGCACCGCCGCCACGGCGGAGCATTCCTCGCACGCCCCGCTTCCCCCGGATGCGCCGGCGCCGTGCAGCCCGCCTCGTGTGCTTGGCGGGCAGGGGAGCTAAGAGCGCGATGCCTGGCTTCCTGCGAGTGGTCCTGCGCGTCGCCGCTGTAGCCCTCGTGCTCGGCCAGGTCGTGCTGCTGCTGTTTGCGGTCTCTGCCGGATCGTGGCTGGTCGTCGCGCTTGCCCTGGGGGCGATCGCCAGCGGACTACACTCCGCCTGGGCCCTGCGCCCGCAGGGCGCGGAGAACGTCATACCCTGGTGAGGTGATTCCCGTGCGATTCTATTTCGGAGCGAGAACCCCCGAAGGAGAAGCGAAGGTCTATGTTGAGGAGGCCGGCGAGCGCCGCCCGCTGCCGCACATCGTCGCTCACAGCCCTACTGGGTTCGATTGGGGGTACAACGGCAGCGGCCCCGCAGATCTCAGCCTGGCACTCGTTGCGGACGTGCTGCGAGAGAACACGACGGCGCGCCTACCGGCCGAAGTCTTCGAGCGCTACTGCTCTGAGCACCAGGGGCACATCAGCGCCCTGCGGGCGTGGAAGGTCTGTGAGCAGTTCAAGCGGCGGGTGGTGAGTCATCTGGCCAGCGGGATGAAGGCAGACGTGCTGCCCAGCGAGGTCTGGAGACTGGACGAAGCCGACATCCGGCAGGCCATAGACGAGATTCTCTCACCGGCGCAGCAACAAGATCTCTGCCCTCACTGTTGGGGAGAGGTCATCACCTACGCGGAGGGGGTGGCCTGCCTCGACGAGTGGTGCCCCAGCATGCTGGCCTGGGAGCTCAGCGAGGCCGCGCAGACCTCTGGGGGGCGAGCCTAGTGTCAGAACTGCGCCTGCCCCCAACCCTTCCCCCCTTGGTGTACGTGCGCCTGCCGTCCGGCAGGCGGGTCAGTGGGCTCCGGCTGGGATCCCTCCCCAACGGTCAGGTGCGAGTGTTCGTCCGCGGCCGCAGGGAGGATCTCTCTCCCTCCGCCGTGAGCCGCGCCCGTACCGGAGGCGGCGTGCGCCCCACCCACCTCAAGCTTCTTGGCGAGTATCAGCACCTGCGCTCCCTGCTTGAAGGCCTCAAGCCGCACCAGTACGGGCGGCGCGGGAGCCGGCGGGGGATTCTGCTTGCGCCGTGACCGGCGCCGGACCGAACTGAGATGATCACGGCCGTCGCTGCGCCTCTGAACCTGCACAACCTACAAACCATCGGTGAACTCGAAGCTGCCGTCCACGTCTGCCGGCGCTGCCGGCTGGGCAAGGCGCGCTCCTGCGCCGTTCCAGGAGACGGCCCGGCGCCCTGCGACATACTGCTCGTCGGCGAGGGGCCCGGCGAGGCCGAGGATAAGCAGGGAGTTTCGTTCGTAGGCCGCAGCGGTCGCCTGCTTCGAGAGAAGCTTGTCGAGCTCGGCCAACTCGACCCAGGCGCTATCTACTGGACAAACATGGTCAAGTGCCGCTCCTTTGCGATCGAGCCAAGCGGCAAGAAGAAGGATGACCCTCCCCACCCGGATTGCATCAGGATCTGTCGGCCGTATCTGGACGCGCAGATTCGGCTGGTTGCTCCTAGGGCCGTCGTGGTTGTGGGAAGCACCGCCTGCACGCATCTCCTCGGCCGCCCGATCGCCCAGTGCGCCGGGTCGTTGGTGTACGACCAGGTCATCAAGCGCTACTACCTGCCCCTCATCCACCCTGCCGCTGCCGTGTGCAGCGAAGACTACATGGACATGTTCCTGGGAGGCATGCGTGGCATCAGGTATTTCCTGGATGTCCACCCCGAGATCCGGCGCGAAGCCGCCGCCTACGCGGTTGCCGCCGGGGCATAGACCTTCTTGTCCACGCCCCGCCCCTTCCCGCTAGCCGTCAATCCCACTATATGTATTGACATTTTGCGGGAAACCCACCACCCTTGGTGTAGGTGATGACTGTGGCGCAGACGACCCTGTTCGCCCCCCCTCCGCCTACTAAGGTTCCCGCCCCGCAGGCGCCGCTGCTCCCCCTCGCCGCGCTCGGCGCCGCACCGTTGGCCGCCCTCGACGTTGAGACCGACAGCATCGACCCCCGGCGCGCCAGGCTGACCCATGTTGCCTGGGCAACCCAACTCGGCAGCGGCGCGCTGACCGAGCCGACCGCCGGAGATCTGCGAGCGCTCCAGCAGCAGCTGCGGGGGACGCGCATCGTGTTTCACAGCGGCGGCTACGACCTGGTTGTGCTTGCGCGCCACGGCTGTGATCTGCTGTCGTGCTCCATTGACGACACGCGCGTGATCAGCGTGCTGCTTGACGAGAATGGCACGCACACGCTCCAGAGCCTCTGCCGGCGCTACCTCAAGATGACCAACCTCTTTCGGATACCTGAAGTTTTGCGCGGTCAGACCGATAGTATGGTTGTGAGCCAACTGCTGGAGGCAAAAGGCCGCGTCGACTGTGAGGGCACCCTCGACCTCTACGAGGCGCTCCGCCAGAAGATCAACACCTTCCCGTCAGTGGCGGACGCCTACGAGATCGTCGAGCGGCCCTTGGTCGGCTTGCTGTCCCGCCTGGTGCTGCGCGGACTTCCGGTTGACCGGACGCGGCTGCGGGCGGCCATGCTGCGGGGCGTGATGGAACGCGTTTCCCCCAGGACGCTCGCCCGACTTGCGCGGTGGGATCCGGAGATCAGCGCCGCCGGCCGGTACCATCCGCTCTACAGTGCGTGGGGGAGTCCCACCGGCGTGATCATGATGCAGGGCGTCCGTGCGGATGGCAGCCCCTCGCTGCTGGACTTCCTGGCCCCGCCGGAGGGGCGGACCCTGCTGGCGGTTACGATGGCCAACCTGCCGCTGCGGTGGATGGCTACCCTGGCGGCCTGCGGGCAGCTCCTGGCCGCCCTGCGTGCAGGCCTGGACCCCGGCGAGGCGCTCGCCGCGCAAATCGGTGCGGAGGGGCCTCCCGCCTCGGTTCTCAACGTCTGGCTGCAGGCGCTGGCGACTGGGGCCGGGCCACGCGCCGTGATCGCCACTACCGGCCTTCGGCTGCGCGAGGTCCGCGCCGCCCGAGAAGCCGTGCTGCGCGCGTTGCCCCAGGTTGACCGGTGGCTCACCTCGGTCGAGGAGGCCGGCGCACGGCGCGGTTGGCTTCAGGCCCCCATGGGCCGGCGCCGGCGCTATGCGCCCCGCTACCTCGCCAAGCGCGCCGGAGCCGATCTTGCCGAGATCGCCAGCGCGGATGTCATGAAGCTCATGCTCTATCGGCTCGAGGAGGACCTTCCGCCCGGCGCTCATATCGTCGGAGTGCACCGCTGGACGGTCTACGTCGAGGCGCCCGAAGGACAGGATGACGACGTCGCGGCCGCCTGCCGTGAAGCCGCCAAGACGGCCGCGCGCGGCCTGGCTTGCCCGCCGTCGATCCGCATCTCCCCGGTGGTGAGCGCACGGTGAACTGGCTCTTTCCGGAAAGGCTCGTGCGGTGGATTGATCGGGCGTCCGCCGACCTTGGGTTGGTCTGCTTGACCGCTAAGTCCCCCGGGAGCCGGATGGCGCTGGCCTGCGTGCTCGCCGTAGTCGCCGTGGTCGCGCTGTGGACCGCTCAGGACATGATTCTCTGGGCAGGAGCGCCGGCCAGCTTTGGGGCGATCTGCGTGCTGTGGTGGGCAATGTGTCACTACGAGCTGGCAAGACACCGCCTCTACCTGCACCATCGGCCGAATGTCCTGGCCGTGGACTGGGAGGTCGTTCCGGGGGAACGGGTGGGACCGTTCTCGCTGGGTCCGGTGGACCGGGAGAGCGCCCCGTGGCTGCAGTGCGCCCACGCCGTCTGGGGGCTCGGCCGGGAGGTCACCTACATCTTCCGCCACGATGAGGGGATGACGGTCGTCCGCTGCTATGCGCCGGCGACTGCCGATCTGTCCAAGAAGCCGGATCCGTCCTCGGACTACGAGATCACCGAGATCCGCACGAACAACCCGTACATGAGAACCAGCGCCGGTCTGCATCCGGGCATCCCCCTGCCCGACGCGATAGGGCTGTTGGGCGTCCCCGACGGCGCGGCGTCCCTGCGCGGAGGGCTGGCGGAGTTCGTCTACCCAGGAGTGGTGCTGTGCGCTCAAAAGCTGCGCGTCAAGTGGCTGATGGTAACGCCCCCAGAAGGCCCAAAGACCTTACGGTCCTTGGTGTGACACTCCGTCGCCTAAAGGCGACGGCTTCTCGGGCTTGCGCCCGGGCTACTTGCCGGGTGTCCGCCGGAACTACCCGGGGCCGAGGCTCCGGGATACTTGAGTGGGTGAACCCAATGGACGACGTTCGGTACGTCTCGACCCGGGTCAAGGCGGCCGGTCGTCCCGCGCCCGTCACAGTTCGGAGAGCGGCATGGGGCGGCCAACGTGGTACCCTTGTGCGTAGTCGACGCCCAGGGCCCGCACCTTCTGCAGCGTGGCCTCGTCTTCCACCCACTCGGCGATCGTCGCCCGCCCCAGCCCCCGAGCCAGCTCGGCGATCGCCCGCACGATCTGCTGGTTCTGGGGGTCGGTGACCAGGGTGCGGATGAAGCTGCCGTCGATCTTCAGGTAGTCCACCGGCAGGTGTCGCAGGTAGTACAGCGACGAGAAGCCGACGCCGAAGTCGTCCAGCGCCAGCTGGCACCCCCGGGCCCGCAGGGTCTCCACACAGCGCAGGGTCTGCGCCACGTCGGCGACGGCCGCGGTTTCCGTGATCTCCAGCACCAGGTTCGCCGGGGGGACCCCCGAGGCATCCAGGGCCGCCACGATGGCCCGGATCGCCCCGTCGTCGCCGAGGGTCTTGGCCGAGAGGTTGACGTGCACGCGGAGGTTGCGGCGGGAAATGAGCTGCAGGGCCTGCCCGCAGATACAGAGGTCGATCTGCTGGATGAGACCCATGCGCTCGGCGATGGGCAGAAACGCCGCGGGCTCCACCACCTGCGACCCCTCAAGCAGCCGGACGAGCAGCTCCCACTGGGAGACCTGGTCCCGGCGGAGGTCGAGGATCGGCTGGGCGTAGGCGATCAGCCGATCCTGCGCCAGCGCCTCCTTCAGCCGCTCGGCCCACCCCGGCGGGACCCGGAGCTGATCGCGCCAGGCGGGATCCGGCACGTAGACCACCGCCCGGTCGCCGCCCAGGTCCTTGGCGGCGTGCAGGCTGACGTCGGCCGCCGCCAGGACCTCGTCCACCGTGACGCCGTGCTCGGGAAACAGGGCGATCCCGCAGCTGAGGGTCAGCCGGATCGGCCGGCCCGCAACCAGCGCTACCTGCTCCCGGACAGCGGCGAGGACGCGCTCAGCTACGCCCCGGGCCTCATAGGCATCACCCGAGACGAGGACGATGCCGAATTCATCCCCGCCGATGCGGGCAAAGACTTCGGATTCACGCAGCCGGCCCCGGATGGCCCGGGCGACGGTCCCAAGCAGATCGTCACCGGCCCGGTAGCCCAGGCGGTCGTTGACCTCCTTGAAGTTGTCCAGGTCCACAAACAGCAGGGCGCCGGTCTGACCGCTGCGCTGAGCCTGCGTGATCTGGCGGTGCAGCTCCTCCTGGAAGCGGTGCCGGTTGAAGACCCCGGTGAGCGCGTCGTGGCTCGCCAGGTAGAGCACGTCCGCCTCAAACCGTTTGCGGGCGGTGATGTCCTCGACGCTGCCCTCGTAGTATGCCGGCCGGCCCGTCGCATCGCGCACCACCCGGGCCGCCTCCCCCACCCAGATGACCGTGCCGTCGAAGCGCCGCCACTGCACCTCGAAGTCGGCCACGACGCCCTCCCGATCCATCAGCTGCTGCCACCGCACACGGTCCTCAGGGTTGGCGTAGATCTGGACCGCGTTGGTGGCCAGCAGCGCCGCCCGATCCGAATAGCCCAGCAGCCGAGCCAGCGCCTCGTTGACCTCCAGGAGCTGCCCGGCGGGCGTGGACCGGTACAGCCCCACTGGAAGCTGCTCAAACAGCAGCCGGTTGCGCCGGTGCTCCAGGGCCCGCTCCAGCGCCACAGTCGCCACCCCGGCGATCAGGGTGGCAAAACGGATCTGACCCTCGCTCACCTCCTGCGCGGTGAGGTAGTCGGCCACGATCACTCCCGTGGGCCGGTCTCCGGCCACCATCGGCAGGTTCAAGCACACCTGCACACCGGCCTGGCGGACTGGCTCGGGCACGGCAAAAGGCGCGGATGGCTTCGTATGGTCCTCGACCACCGGCCTCCGCACATGCAGGGCCCACGCCGGACCGCTGCTCTCCGGCGGGTGCAGGGCCAGCTGCAGCCGGCCGACGTAGGCCTTGCTCCACCCCCATCCGGCCACCAGCTCCAGAAAGCTGCCCGACGGATCGGCGACCAGCAGGCTGAGGCTATCGGGCTTCAGAGACTCCCGCAGCACGGCGAATGCCGCCGCCCCGACCTCCTCGAGCGCGGTCAGCCCCAGCAGCGTTTCGGCCAGGCGCGAGGCGACCTGTGCCTCCTCCCGCCGGGCTGCTTCCACACGCGTGTGGAGCCTGGCCCGCTCGATGGCCACCCCAAACGTGTCGGCCACCAGCCCCAGAAGCGTCAGGGTCTCCTGGTCCACCAACTCTTTCCCGGCGCGGGCTAGGTTCATGATACCCAGCACTCGGTCGCCCGCCCGCAGGGGGACGCTGATGTGCACGTGCAACCCTCCGGTCTGCTCAGCCACCGTCGCGGGATCGGCGTCGGCCAGCGCCTGATGGACGCGCTGCAGCCGCTCGCAGTCGACGATGTTGGCCGCGGTGCTGAGTTCTCCACTGCGCAGCATCTGCTGGCAGCGGCACGGCGTCCAGCGCAGGGCCGCCCAGTCGTTCGCCGCCAGCGCGGGGGGCAGGCCGTGGGCGGCGGCCGAGACGAAGCCCCCCTCGTCGTCCAGCAGGGTAATCCAGCCGGTTTTCAGGCTCGTCAGCTTCGGGATGAGAGCGAGGACGGAACTGAGCATCGGCTCAAGCTCCACCTCGCGGTTGAGGTGCTCGGCCACGGTGCGCAGCACCTCAAGCCGGTGGAGAGAGCGGCGCGGAGGACCGGGCATGGTTACCCCCCCCGCCGATACGGCGCTGCAGTGGATGGTACCAGAGAGAGATGGCGAGAGAGAGCTACACGGCCATATTCGCGGCGAAGCCGCTCCATACGCGCCCTCCTCCTCCCTCGCCCACGGGAATGGGAGGGTGTCCTGATTTCAGTTGATCCCAGATCCGGCGCGAAAATCATCAAAGTCTGAGCCGGGCCAGGCGCGGGTACAGCAGTGCCAGCGAGGTTTCGGGAACGCTGTAGGTGTTGTTGCACTGTGGGAAGCGCACGCCTACCTGGAAGCGTCGGCGCAAGAGGAGCCGTCGGTCGGAAGAACTGATGCAGCAGAAACACGCCACCGAACCGGGTCAGGTGGTCTCCGGTGAACGCGACTCGTAGGCGTCTGGGACCCCGACGATGGCGCATGAAAGCTCCCGAAGTGCAGGGGTTTCTGGCTGTGCAGTAACCTTGACCTTGGTAGGATTCTTGCACAGCGAGGAATTCCCTCCTTCCCTCGCTCCAAGGCGCGCCGTTGGCGCTCTTGTGCACTGCGAGCCTCATCGGGTTACACCGAAGCGCGGTAGAGACGACGACGTCCTTCTGCGGCTGTCCCGCCTCTGGAGAGCCGTCGATGCCGCGCTCGATCGCAGCCGAGCCGTCATCCTAGCTATCGAGGACCCTTTCCACTTCCGCAATGCCCGCACGGCCAACCTGCTCGGCCGCGCCGTCGGCGTCTGCCAAATGCCCGCGGTCGCCCGCGGCCTCCTCGTCCTCGAGTACCGCCCGGCCACCTTGCGCCCTCTGGTGCCCGAAGTCCTTCGCCGGTATCGGTCCGCCCTCCGGTGGAGCCCCGACGAGGTGGTCGCCGCCACAGCGGCCCTGAGAGCGCTTCGGGAACCGATCACGATTTCGCGCTGGACCCCCCTGCCCGTCAATCCATCAGCGCAGAAAGACCGTCACTTGGCTTGACGGCTTCCCCGGACCTGTAGTAGCATGGCAAGCGTACGATTATCCGTCATGGGAGGTCGTTGCGTCATGTTGCAGAGCGTACGGCAGGCCCTGGCTCTTTTTCGGTACGGTTCTCGCGGCCAGAGCATGGTCGAGTACGGGTTGATCGCGGCGCTTATCGCCGTGGCGGCGGTCGCAGCCGTCACGCTGCTGGGCAGCCGGATCGTAGAGCTCTTTCAGCGCATCGCCAACTCCTTCTAGCCCGGCGTCCTCCTTCACTAGCAGGCTGGGTGGTG
>JASEHJ010000102.1 GCA_030018905.1 bacterium
GCTGGTCTGGCAGCCCGCGACCGAGGTCTTCGAGACCGACAGCGAGGTCGTGGTGAAGGCCGAGCTTCCCGGGATAGATCCCAAGAGCGTTAATGTAACCATCACCGCCGAGGGCCTGACCATCAAGGGAGAGGCCAAGGCCGAGCACGAAGAGAAGGGACGCAACTACTACCGGCGCGAGTTGCGCTACGGCGCGTTTCAGCGTACCATCCCGCTGCCGACCGAGGTGAAGAGCGAGGAGACGAAGGCCTCGTTCCGCCACGGCATTCTCGAGGTGAGGGTTCCGAAGGCCGAGCGGGTAAGGCCGAAGACCGTCAAGGTAGAGGTCGAAGGATAACACGAGGGGAGATCTCAAATGGGTAAAGTTGTCGGCATTGATCTGGGAACGACCAACTCGGTGATCGCCGTGGTCATCGGCGGAGAACCGCAGGTGATCTCCAATACCGAGGGCAGCCGGCTTACGCCGTCGGTGGTCGCGTTTACGAAGACCGGCGAGAGGTTGGTCGGCCAGATGGCCAAACGCCAGGCGATCCTCAACCCCGAGAACACGGTCTACTCGATCAAGCGCTTCACCGGACGCCGGTACGCCGAGGTGGAGTCCGAGCGCAAGATCGTGCCCTACAAGGTTGGGGAAGGACAGAACGGCATGGCCGTTGTGCACATCCCGGCCTCCGGCAAGACCTTCACGCCCGAGGAGATCTCCTCGATGATCCTCCAGAAGCTGAAGACCGACGCGGAGGCCTACCTAGGCGAGAAGATCACCGAGGCGGTCATCACCGTGCCGGCCTATTTCAACGACTCGCAGCGTACCGCGACCAAGCACGCCGGCGAGATCGCCGGCCTGAAGGTCCTCCGGATCATCAACGAGCCGACCGCGTCGTGCCTGGCGTACGGCCTCGATAAGAAAGGCGCCGAGACAGTCCTGGTCTTCGACCTGGGCGGCGGCACCTTCGACGTGTCGATCCTGGAGATCGGCGGCGGCGTCTTCGAGGTCAAGGCGACCTCCGGCGACACCCACCTGGGCGGAGACGACTGGGACGAGCGAATCGTAAACTGGCTGGCCGACGAGTTCCGCAAGCAGCAGGGCATTGACCTGCGGCAGGATCGCCAGGCGCTCCAGCGGTTGCGCGAGGCGTCCGAGCGTGCCAAGGTGGAACTCACCACGGTCGTTCAGACCACGATCAACCTGCCCTTCGTCACCGCCGACGCGACCGGCCCCAAGCACCTTGACTACGTTCTCACCAGGGCCAAGTTCGAGGAGCTGACCGCCGATCTGGTCGAGCGCTGCATCGGGCCGTTTCGGCAGGCCATCTCCGACGCGCGGCTCACGGAGCGCGACATCAATGAGGTGATCCTGGTCGGCGGAGCGACCCGCATGCCCATGATCCAGGAACTGGTCCGGCGGCTCACCGGCAAGGAGCCCAACAGGGAGGTTCATCCCGACGAGGTCGTGGCCGTGGGCGCGGCGATCCAGGCCGGCGTGCTGGCGGGCGAGGTGCACGACGTGGTGCTGCTTGATGTCACCCCGCTCACGCTGGGGGTCGAGACCCTGGGCAGCGTCATGACGCCCATGGTGACCCGCAACACGACGATCCCAACTCGCAAGACCGAGAGGTACACCACCGCCGCCGACGGGCAGACGCAGGTCGAGATCCACGTCCTGCAGGGCGAGCGCCCGATGGCCCGCGACAATAGGACGCTGGGCCGTTTCGTGCTCGACGGCATCCCTCCGGCTCCGCGCGGGGTGCCGCAGGTCGAGGTGACCTTTGACATAGACGCCAACGGTATCCTGCACGTGACCGCCAAGGACACCGCGACCAATCGCGAGCAGTCCATCAAGATCACCGGCACCTCGACGTTGGTCAAGGACGAGGTTGACAAAATGGTGAAGGAGGCGGAACGCTTCGCCGCCGACGACAAGGCCAAGCGCGAGGCCGCCGAGGCGCGCAACCGCGGCGATTCGATCGCCTATCAGGTTGAGAAGCTGCTCAAGGACTCCGGGGACAAGATCTCGTCCGAGGAGCGCGCGAAGGTCGAGGAGGCGCTCAAGGAGTTGCGCGAGGCGCTGAAGGGCGAGGATGTGGCGCGCATCTCGAGCGCGACCGACGCGGTGCAGCAGGCGTCCTACAAGATGAGCGAGGAGATGTACAAGGCGACCGCGGGCGCCCCTGGTGGCGCCGCCCCCGGCGGGGAAGCGGCAGGCGGCCAGGCGCCTCAACCCGGGGAAGACGTGATTGACGCCGAGTACAAGCCGAGCCAGTAGGACGCGGCGATGGGTGACGAGCGCACCGTCAACGGGGAGACTAACGGGGAGCCACTCGCGCGGCCCGAGGTGTCTGAGGAAAGCGTGGAGGCGCTCCGGGCCGAGGTCACACGTCTGAGCCAGGAGGCGGATCGCAACTGGCAGCAGTTCCTGCGCGCGGCCGCCGATCTTGAGAACTACCGGAAGCAGGCGGCAAGGCAGCGCGAGGAGGCGGTGGCCTCCACCCGGCGCGCCCTGCTGGCCGTGATCCTGGGCGTGGCGGACACGCTGGAGCGCGCCCTGGCGCATGCCGGAGGCGCGGGTGCGGGCGCGGGCGAGATGGGGCCGGGTGAGGGCGCCGCGGAGGCCATCACCGACGGCATCCGCATGGCCCACCGCCAGGTGCTCGACGTGCTCTCACGGATGGGTGTCCGGCCGATGGATGCGCTGGGCAAGGAGTTCGACCCGCGCTTCCACGATGCGGTCGAGGTCGTGGCCGCCGGCGAGTGCGCATCGGCTGGAACCGTGGCCGCGGAGATCCAGCGCGGGTACATGCTGGGCGACGAAGTGCTCCGCCCGGCCCGGGTGAGGGTGGCGCAATAGGGTGGAGTTCAAGGACTACTACAAGACGCTCGGCGTCGAGCAGGGGGCTGACCAGAAGGCCGTCAGCCGCGCCTTCAGACGCCTGGCGCGCGAGTCGCACCCCGACGTCAACAAGCGCAAGGGAGCCGAAGACCGGTTCAAGGAGATAAACGAGGCGTACCAGGTTCTGAGCGACCCCAAGCGCAGGGCGCAGTACGACCAGGTCTACGAGGCTTACAAGAGCGGCGGTGTGCACTGGCAGGATGTGTTCGGCCGGCCCTCCGAGGGCCGCACGACCCCGGGCGGGGTCACGTTTACGGTCGGGGGCGGATTCGAGGATCTCTTCGGTCGCGGCGGCGGCTCCGCCGGAGGATTCAGCGACTTCTTCCAGCAACTGTTCGGCGGGTTAGGAGGGACGGCGGGCCAACCCCACGGCGCGGCACAGGGCCGCCGGCGCATCGAGACCCCTGTTGAGATCACGCTCGAGGAGGCCTTCTGCGGCGCGCAACGGAGGCTCGAGATGCCGGGTTCCGGCCAGCGGGTGGACGCTGGGATCCCGCGCGGGGTGCGGTCGGGTCAGACCGTGAGGTTGCCCGGCGCCGCCGGTGGCAAGGACCTCTACCTGAAGATCCAGATCCTCCCGCACCGGCTCTTCGAACGCAGCGACGACGACCTGACCGTGGCGCTGCCGATTACCGTCAGCGAAGCGGCGCTGGGCGCCGAGATCCAGGTACCGACGCTGGAGGGTGCCGTCACGATGCGCGTGCCGCCCGAGACCCAGAACGGCCGGCGGTTCCGACTGAAGGGCCTGGGCATGCCCCATGCGCGCGGTGAAGGCCGCGGCGACCTGTACGTGAAGGTGAACGTTGTGATACCGACGGGACTCTCGGCCCGGGAGCGCGAGCTCTTCCAGGAACTGAGTGGGGCGCGCAGCGAGGATCCGCGCAAGGGATTGCTCTCGTAGGAGACGGACGCGGAGATGGCAATGCGATTCGACAAGCTCACAGAGAAGGCGCAGGAGGCGCTGATGGGGGCCCAGCAGGCCGCCGCCGCGCGTGGTCACCAGGCGTCCGACCCCGAACACCTACTGCTGGCGCTGACAGAACAGCCCGAAGGATTGATACCGCAGTTGCTGCTGCGTCTTGGGGCGGACCCCCGCGTCCTGCGCACCCGCCTGGTTACCGACCTGGAGCGCCGGCCGCGCGTGGAGGGCGCTCCTCCTGCTGTTGGGATCGTCCTCTCGCCGCGCCTTGCGCGCGTGCTGGAGGCCTCGCAGCGGGAGGCCGATCGGCTTACCGACGAATACGTCAGCACCGAGCACCTGCTGCTGGGCCTGCTGGCGTCGCACGACGGCGAGGCCGCCCGGTTCCTCTTGGAGATGGGCGTCACGCCGGAGGGTGCCTACAGGGCCCTTGGGGAGATTCGCGGGCAGCAACGCGTCACCGATCCTAATCCCGAGAACAAGTATCAGGTACTGGAGAAGTACGGCCGCGATCTGACCGCGCTCGCGGCGTCGGGCAAACTCGACCCGGTTATCGGCCGCGACGACGAGGTCCGCCGCGTGATCCAGGTCCTCAGCCGCCGCACCAAGAACAACCCCGTGCTCATCGGCGACCCGGGCGTCGGCAAAACCGCCATCGCGGAAGGCCTGGCGCAGCGGATAGTTAAGGGCGATGTGCCCGAAGGGCTCAAGTCCAGGCGCGTCGTGCAACTGGACATGGGAGCGCTGGTCGCCGGGACCAAGTACCGGGGTGAGTTCGAGGATCGCCTCAAGGCGGTGCTGCGCGAGATCGCCTCCGCCGAAGGCCAGATCATCCTCTTCATTGACGAGTTGCATACGGTGGTCGGCGCCGGCGCGGCCGAGGGGGCGATTGACGCTGCGAATCTGTTGAAGCCGATGCTGGCACGCGGCGAGCTGCACGCGATCGGCGCCACCACGCTCGACGAGTACCGGAAGCACATCGAGAAGGACGCGGCGCTCGAACGGCGTTTCCAGCCGGTGCTGGTGGGCGAGCCGTCGGTGGAGGACACGATCAGCATCCTGCGCGGCCTGAAAGAGCGCTACGAGGTCCATCACGGAGTTCGGATCACAGATCCCGCGGTCATTGCCGCAGCGACGCTCTCCGACCGGTACATCAGCGCGCGGTTCCTGCCCGACAAGGCGATAGACTTGGTTGACGAGGCGGCCAGCCGGCTTCGCATGGAGATTGACAGCAAGCCCGCCGTGCTGGACGAGGTGGACCGGCGCGTCATGCAGCTTGAGATCGAACGCGAGGCCCTGCGCCGCGAGACCGACTCCGCCAGCAGGGAGCGTCTTGGGCGCCTCGAGGAAGAGCTGGCCTCGCTGCGGGAGCGTTCAGACGCCCTGCGGGTGCAGTGGGAGCAGGAGAAGCAGGCGATCACCGCGATCCGCGAGACCAAGCAACGAATAGAGGAGGCCCGCCGCCAGATCGAGGACGCGGAACGCCGTGCCGATCTCGAGGCCGCGGCGCGGCTGCGGTACGGGACGGTGCCGGAGTTGGAGCGCCAGATGCGTGACCAGGAAGAGCGGCTACGGGCGGTTCAGGCCGGCGGGCGGCTGCTCAACGAGGAGGTCACCTCCGACGAGGTGGCTGAAGTGGTCGCGCGTTGGACGGGCATCCCGGTGCAGCGGCTGCTGGAAGGCGAGATGGCCAAGCTGCTACACCTCGAGGAGCGGCTGCACGAGCGGGTGATCGGTCAGGACGAGGCGGCGAGCGCCATCGCCGACGCGATCCGCCGCGCCCGGGCCGGCCTGAAGGATCCCCGCCGCCCCATCGGCACCTTTCTGTTCCTGGGCCCAACAGGTGTGGGCAAGACCGAGTTGGCGCGCGCCCTGGCCGAGCAGCTCTTCGACGACGAGGACGCCATGGTGCGCCTGGACATGTCGGAGTACCAGGAGCGGCACACCACCAGCCGGCTCGTAGGCGCGCCTCCGGGCTATGTGGGGTTCGAGGAGGGCGGGCAGCTCACCGAGGCGGTTCGGCGGCGTCCCTACCGCGTGATTCTCTTTGACGAGATCGAGAAGGCGCACCCGGACGTGTTCAACATGCTTCTTCAAGTGATGGAGGACGGCCGGCTGACCGACGGTCACGGCCGGACCGTGGACTTCAAGAACACGGTCATCATCATGACGAGCAACCTGGGCAGCAGGCACCTGCAGGGGCTGGAGGCCCGGGACATCTCCTCGTACGAGATGGCCCGGATGCTCGTGCTGGGCGAGCTGCGCAAAGCGGTGCGTCCCGAGTTCCTGAACCGCATAGACGAGATCATAGTGTTCCGCCCTCTCTCCGAGGAGCAGCTCGTCGAGATCGTAGGGCTGCAGACCGCCGCGTTGGCCCGGCGTCTGGCGGCGCAGGGCATGGGCATCGAGGTGACCGAGGCGGCGAGAAGGCACCTGGCCAAGGAGGGGTACAGTCCGGAGTTCGGCGCCCGCCCCCTTCGCAGGCTGATCCAGCGGGAGATCGAGAACGTCGTCGCCCGCAAGATTCTCTCCGGAGAGCTGCGTCAAGGCGAGACGGTGCTGGTGGACTACAAGGACGAACGCCTGGTGTTTGCCGCGCTATAATTGGGCGACATCTGCCGGGAGGTGAGCGCCATCCTTGAGATTACGGTTTTCGTCAGCGGCGGCGTGCTGCTCGCGCTGGAGATCATCGCCAGCCGGGTGCTTGCGCCCTACTTCGGCAACTCGATCTATGTGTGGGGCAGCCTGATAGGCGTCTTCCTCACGGCGCTGAGCGTGGGGTATGCCGTGGGCGGCAGGATCGCCGACCGGTTTCCATCACACGGCGTGTTCTCAGGGATCGTCTTCCTGGCCGGGCTGCTGACCGTCCCGATCCCGATCCTCGCAACACCGGTGCTTGACGCGATCGCCCGCGCCGACCTGGGGCCGCAGCTCAACCCGCTGGTCGGATCCATGGTGCTGTTCGTGGTGCCCAGCATAGTGATGGGCATGGTCTCGCCGTTTGCCGTGCGGCTTCGCGCTCAGGCCGTGGCAACGGTGGGGCAGACGGCCGGCATGCTCTATGCCATCAGCACGGTGGGCTCGATTACCGGGACGCTGGCGGCGTCGTTCGTGTTGATCAACTACTTCGGGGTACGCGCCATCATCCACATCCTCGGGTTCGCGCTGATGGCAATGGCCGTGATCAGCTGGTTGGCCGCGCGGCAGCGGCTTGCCGCGGTGCTGGGCGCGGTGCTGGCGGTTCTGCTGGCCGCCGGGGTCGCACGGGCGACACCCGCCCCCTCGCCAACGCTGATCTATGCCCGCGACACCGTCTACCACCGGGTCACCGTCTCCGACGAGGGTACGGTTCGTTATCTCAAGCTGGACAACTACTGGCAGAGCGCCCTCGACCGCGAACGGCCGGAGCGCACGGTCTTTGCCTACGCGGACTACATGCACCTGCCCCTGATCTTCGTGCCCCGGCCCTCGCGTGCCGCGTTGATCGGGCTCGGCGGGGGCACGATCCCGGTCCGGTACGTGGCCGACTACCCCACGGTGACAATGGACGTGGCGGAGATAGACCCCGAGGTAGTGACGGTGGCGCGGCGCTTCTTCGGCGTGGCGGACAGCGACCGCCTGATCATGACCGCGCGCGACGGCAGGCTGCACCTGCGCCTTGCGCAGGCGCAGTTCGACGTTATCCTGACCGATGCCTACCTGATTGATACCATCCCCTTCCACCTGGCCACCCGCGAGTTCTTCGCGCTTGCCCGGTCCCGGCTTGCGCCCGGGGGCGTGGTTGCCTCCAACATAATCGGCGCCCTGGACGGCCCGAACAGCCGGCTGTTCCGGGCGATCTACAAGACCATCCGCCAGGTATTCCCCACGGTCTACGTCTTCCCGGTGGATTTCGGGCGCTACGGCGCGCCGGACTCGCTGCGCAACATCATCGTGATCGCGACCGACGCGCCGGCGCTGGCGCCAGAGGAGATCAGGCGGCTGGCACGGGCGCTAGTGGACGCACGGCAGGTAACCGTGGAGCGGTTCCTGGGCGCGGCCGGCGATCTGTACGAGGCGGTCATCCCGACCGCCGACGTCCCAGTGCTCTCCGACAACTTCGCGCCCATTGATGCGCTGGTGCCGACTCGATAGGCCGGGAGTTGGGCACAACCGTTTTGCGACGAGACGCCCGGGCTGCCGGACAGGAGGTCTTGGCGCCATGCCGGTGCTGAAGATCGTCCTGGGGGACGTCGTGCGCATGCGCAAGACCCATCCCTGCGGGAACGACCAGTGGGAAGTAGTGCGTCTTGGGGCTGATATAGGAGTTAGGTGCCTCAAGTGCGGCAGGAGGGTGCTGATGCCGCGCGTGAAGTTCGAGCGCCGGGTACGGACCTTCCTTCGGCGCGGCCCCGGCTTCGCCGAGGCCGGCCGTGAGGGGACATAGCGTGACGCGCTGGATCTTGGGTGAGGGCTGGATCTTGAGTTCAGGGTCGCGGCTTAGGGTTGCATACCCGTGGATGGTCATGGCGGCGGCTGCCGCAGCGATGGCCGCGGGGTCTTCCGTCTCGACCTGGCCGCCGCCGCTGGAGTTCGCGCTACTGTGCATGGCAGGGACGGTCGCGAGCGCGCTGCGCGTACCGATGCCCGCGGGCGGCTACCGG
>JASEHJ010000103.1 GCA_030018905.1 bacterium
CGCAGGCCCACCCCGTAGCCGGACGGCGCCAGGTCTAGGTCATCATGGATCCGACGCAGAGGTCGGTGCTTCCTAACGGCATTCGGGTGGTGACCGAGGCCATGCCGCAGGTTCGCACCGCCGCGATTGGGCTTTGGATCGGGGCCGGGTCGCGGCACGAGGCCGTGGAGGTCCACGGCATTTCGCACTTCCTCGAGCACCTCTTCTTTAAGGGAACGCACCGTCGGTCTGCATTGGCCATCGCGCAAGCGGTGGATGCGCTGGGCGGTCAGATGAACGCCTTCACGGACAAGGAGCACACCTGCATCCACGTGAAGGTGCTGGCGGGTCACCTGCCTCCGATCGTGGAGTTGATGGCGGACATGCTGCTCAACTCCTCGTTCGACCCTGCCGCCATCGAGCGCGAGCGGCAGGTCATCACGGAAGAGATCAAGATGTACGAGGATTCGCCGGACGCGATGGTGCAGGACCTGATCGCCCAGACGATCTGGGACGGGCATCCGCTCGGCAGGCCGGTCATCGGGACGCGCAAAACCGTTTCACGATTGAGGCGCGCCGACTTCGCTCGGTACATCGAGGAGCGTTATCGGCCCGACAACGCCCTCGTGGCAGTTGCCGGAGACGTTGAGCACCAGGCGGTCACGGAGCTGATCGCGCGCCACCTGGGCCAGTGGAACGGTTGCGCGGATGCGCGGGAGACCCTCCAGCCCTTGCTGACGCCGACGGTGGCCATCCGATCGAAGGAGATCGAGCAGGTGCATCTCTGCATGGCCACGCGGGGTTGTTCGGCGGCCCACGAGGACAGGTACGTGCTGGCCGTGCTCGACAACCTGCTTGGAGGAGGTATGAGCAGCCGCCTCTTCCAGGAGATCAGGGAGAAGCGCGGGCTTGTGTACAGCATAGCCTCGTATCCGGCCTCGTATCGCGAGGGCGGGCTTTCGATCATCTACGCGGCCATGAGCCCCGAGAACGGCCCAGAGGTCGTGCGCCTCATCCTGGAGGAGATCGCAGGGCTTTTCGGCCCTCTGGACGAGGCGGAGCTGGCGCGGGCCAAGGAGTCGCTCAAGGGAAGCATCATGCTCCCGCTTGAGAGCACCGACAGCCGGATGAGCAAACTGGCGGGCTCCGAGCTCTACCACGGCAGGCAGATAGACCTGGATGAGATCCTCGGGCGCATAGATGCCGTGGATGCGGCAGCGGTGCAGCGGATGGTTTCCGAGATCTTTGCGCCCGGGCAGATGGCCATGGCTGCAATCGGGCCGTTCGGGGCGCACGGTACCCCTCGTGGGCCGCTGGAACGGGCCTTCGTCCGGTCGCTGGGTGTGCTGGAGCGATGAGAATCGACGCCTGAGAGGGAATTCCTTCAAGCAGCGTCGAACGCCTCCCGTCATGAACACGATACGCGTTGCGGTAAGCGGTGCTGCTGGCAGGATGGGTCGGGCCGCGATACGCGCCATCGTGCGCGAGCCCGATATGGTGCTGGTCGGGGCCCTCGAGCGCGACCAGGCGATTGGGCAGGACGCCGGTGAGCAGGCCGGCACCGAGCGTCTGGGCGTTACCGTGACGGACAGTCTGGAAGCAGTGATCGCTGCGACCCCGGACGTTCTGGTTGAGTTTGCTCCGGGAAAGGTGGCGGCGGATCACGCCCTTGCAGCGCTCCAGGCCGGCATCCGGCCGGTCGTGGGCAGCACTGGGATTCCCCAGGAAGAGATCGAACGAATACGTGACTTGGCCGCCCGGCGAGGGATCGGGGCGGTTATCGCTCCCAACTTCGCGATCGGCGCGGTCCTGATGATCGAGTTTGCCCGGCTTGCCGCGCGCCACCTTCCCCACGTGGAAATCATCGAACTGCACCACGACCGCAAGCGCGACGCGCCCTCAGGCACCGCGGAGAAGACCGCGCGCGCCATCGCATCCGTCAGGGCTGAATCCCAGGCCGCCGCCTCCCCGGCCGCCGACGCATCCGCGGAGGAGCTTGTCGCCGGCGCGCGGGGAGGCGTCATCGAAGGGGTCCGGGTGCACAGCGTGCGCCTGCCCGGTCTGGTTGCGCACCAGGAGGTTATCTTCGGGGGACCGGGGCAAGTGCTCACCATCCGGCACGATTCCACGAGCGAGCAGTCGTTCATGCCGGGGCTACTGCTGGCGGTCCGCCGCGTGTCCGGGCTGAACTGCCTGGCCTACGGCCTGGAGCATCTGCTAGGATTGCGCTAATCAACCGGAGGGGTAGTGATGGTCGGCGGTCTTCGCGTTGCAGTGATCGGTGCCACCGGCGTGGTGGGCGGCGCGATGGTTAGGATTCTCGAGGAGCGGGGATTCCCCATCGCCTCGCTCAGGCTGTTCGCCACGGCCCGGTCCGCGGGTCGAACCGTTATGTTTTGCGGCAAGGCGGTACTGGTTGAGGAGACGGGCGACGGTGTTCTGGAGTCCGACCTCGTGCTGTTTGCCGGAGGCGATGACGCCAGCCGGCGCCTGGCGTGGGCGGTGGCCGAAGCCGGTGGGGTCGCGGTGGACAACTCCTCCACGTGGCGGATGGATCCCCGAGTGCCGCTTGTCGTCCCGGAGGTCAACGCGGCCGCACTACACGGCCACCAGGGTGTAATCGCCAACCCGAACTGCGTCGCGGCGGCCCTGGTTATGGCGCTGAAACCGATACACGACGCAGCCGGAATCCGTCGCTGCATCGTGGCAACCTACCAGTCGGTCTCGGGCGGCGGCGCGGACAACATGCGGGCGCTCCTGGAGCAGAGCCGGACTCTGCTGGAAGCTTCCGACGCTCTGGAGACCGGTGACGCGGATCGCATCACCGCGGCCGCAGGGACCCCTTCCCCCGTGGCCTTTAACGTCCGGCCGCAGTGGAGGTGGGAACCGGACGGCGAGACCGAGGAAGAGAACAAGATTGTTGCAGAGACGCGGAAGATACTGGCCACCAACATCCCGGTCAGCGTGACCGCGATGCGCGTGCCCGTGATGGTTGGGCACACGCTTGTAGTTTACCTGGACCTGGACCGACCGCTTGGTCCTGACGCGGCCAGGGCTGCCCTGCAGGGGGCACGCGGGGTTGAGGTGCTGGACGACCCCTCAGCCGACCTCGTGCCAACGCCCCTGCTGGCTGCGGGGCGCGACCCGGTCTACGTTGGCCGCTTCAGGGCTGACCGCTTCGACCCGAGGGGGCTGAGCCTAGTGGTCTGTTCCGACAATCTGCGCAAGGGCGCCGCCCTCAACGCGGTGCAGATCGCTGAGTACCTGCTTTCAGCAGGCATGCTGCGCGGCCGCGGAGAGACCGCGTAGCCCCCGGGGGGAATGACAATGCCGTTCTTCGGTCACCTGATAACCGCCATGGTAACGCCGTTCGACGCCGACGGCCGGGTTGACTACGCCAAGACAGCGGCGCTGACCGACCGCCTGATCGCGAGCGGAAACGACGGCCTGGTAGTTGCCGGCACGACAGGGGAGTCACCGACGCTCTCCGATGACGAGAAGTTGCGGCTCTTCCGCGCGGTCAAGGAGGCCGCCGGTGAACGGGTCAAGATTATCGCCGGAACCGGAACCTACGACACCGCGCACTCGATCCACCTGTCAAAGGAAGCGCACCGCGCCGGCGCAGACGGCCTGCTCCTGGTGAACCCTTACTACAATCGGCCATCGCAGGACGGGCTCTACGCTCACTTTCGGGCCGTCGCTGAGAGCACCCCTCTGCCGGTGATGCTGTACAACATCCCGGGACGCACCGGGGTGAACTGCATGCCCGAGACGATAGCCCGTCTCGCCGAGACCCCAAACATCATCGCCGTCAAGGAGGCTGCGGGAAGCCTCGACCAAGTGTCGGAGATCCGCGTGAGGACTCCTGACCGATTCAGCATCTACAGCGGTGACGACAGCCTGACGCTGCCCAAACTGGCGGTAGGTGCAACCGGGGTGGTGAGCGTCGCCGGGAACTTGGCCGGATTGGAGATCCAGGCGATGATCCGGGCCTTTCTTGCCGGCAAGGTGGAGGAAGCTTTGGGTCTGCACCGCCGCCTGTGGCCACTCTTCAAGGTGCTGTTCATCACCACCAACCCGGTGCCGGTAAAGGCCGCCATGAGGCTGGCCGGTTTCGACTGCGGGCGGGTCCGGCTGCCGCTGGTGGTTGCAACGCCCAAGGAGGAGGAGCAGATTCGAGCGGTGCTACGCGCCCTGGATTTGATGCCGGCCCAGGTGTGATCCCTGCTGGAGCGTCCGTGCTCGACCTCGTCGTTCTTGGAATCGTCCAGGGGCTGACCGAGTTCCTTCCCGTCAGCAGTACCGCCCACTTGCTTTTCGCAGAGCACTACCTGGGCATGTCCAGGCCAGGGCTCGTGCTGGAGGCCGCGCTACACCTTGGCACCGTCCTGGCCGCCTGCGTGCTGTTCTGGCCGGACGTTGTACGGATCGTCCGAAGCATCCCGGGGCTACTACAAAGGTCTGCGGGACCGGGCAAACGCACCTCGGACCCCTGGGGCCGTATGGCGGTGGCGATCGGGATTTCCACCGCGGTCACCGCTGCGCTGGGCCTCACGCTTGCCGGCCCACTCGAGCGGATGTTCGAATCGATCCGCGCTACCGCAGCTCAGCTTCTGATAACCGGCCTGATCCTGCTCTGGAGCCGCGAACGCGGAGTGAGGTCCGCCGGCGGAGCCACGGTAAGGGATGGCGTGGTGCTGGGCTTGGCACAGGCCCTGGCGATAGTGCCGGGGATCTCGCGGTCCGGCGTCACGATCGTGGCCGGCCTGGCGCTCGGCCTGCGGCGCACCGAGGCCGCCCGGCTCTCATTTCTCATGTCCATCCCTGCCATCGCAGGAGCCAGCGTCTTTGCGTTGAAGGACGTCAGGATGGCCACGCGCATGGGGTATGGGCCGCTAGAACTGCTGGTTGGTGCGGTCGTGGCCGGCATCTCAGGCGGGCTGGCCATTGTGTGGCTGGTTGATCTCATAAGACGCCAGCGGCTGATCGCGTTCAGCGCCTACTGCTGGCTCGTCGGCCTGCTGGTTCTGCTCACGGCGAGGTAGTCAGTATGGCCAGGCGACGGCAGTCCCGCCCGCCATCGCACAACCGCCCGGTCGCGGCCGGATGGGCGCTCGTGCTGGTTGCGCTCGTGCTCGGCCTGGCATTCCTGCCGGGAGCGACCGGCTTTCCACTGACGCTGGAGCGATGGCAACGCCTCCTGCTGGGTACGGCTGCCCCCACTATTCCTGCATATGTTCTGGTTGCCGGGCTGATCCTGATGGCCGCGGGCGAGCGCGCCCGACTCAGCCGACGGGTCGTGGGTTTCCTGATGGGATCGGCCACGGCCCTGCTGGCACTGCACGCATGGGTCGCCGGCGCAGACCTCCTTGGCGCAGGGTTGGAAGGGCGAGGCGGAGGCGCGGTCGGGGGCGGCCTCACGTGGGTCCTCGCCCGGGGGCTGGGACGGAACGGGATGTGGGCGGCCATCGGCGTACTGGCGGTGATGAGCCTGAGCTTGCTGACCGGTGTTACGCTCGCGTCGGCAGGGGCAGGTCTCCGCGCCACCGCGCGGGGCGGGATCATCCTTGTGGTCGTGCTCCTGCGCCTGGCTGCGCGTCTTGCTGCGCGCCTGGCCGGCCTTCTCGCGGCAGGGGTGCACGGCTTCTGGGCCGCGATCCGGGCCCGCTTGGGTAAGGAACGCCGGGCGGAGCAAGCTCCGGCCGAGATCGCGGCTGCACCGGATCTGCGTGAGCCCGCGGGTACGCCTGAGGTACCCGCGCCGTTGCCTTTCCCACCTGCGCCCGATCCGCAGATCCGCGGCAAGGCGCGGCCCAAGGCATCGAGGACCCAGGAACAGGTCCAGCAGGAACGGCTCGATTTCGCCTCAGCGGACTACCGGCTCCCGTCCATATCAATGATCGGGGAGGGTGGGGGAACCAGGGCGCGCGGCCGGGTTGACCCGGCCGAGACCGCCAGGGCCCTCGAGCAGACACTGGATAGCTTCGGGGTAAAGGCGCGCGTGGTGCACTGGGAGGTCGGGCCGGTGGTGACGCGCTTTGAGGTTCAGCCCGAGCCCGGGGTGAAGGTCCAGAGGATCACCAGCCTCACCAACGACATCGCCCTCAACCTGGCCGCCCAGAGCGTGCGCATTGAGGCGCCAATTCCAGGGAAGTCGGCCATCGGGATCGAGCTGCCCAACCTGAAGGCAAGCATGGTGCACCTCAGGGAGATCCTGGCGGCAGAGGTGTTCCAGAAGGCCACCTCGCCGCTGGTGGTCGCGATCGGCAAGGATATCGCGGGGCATCCCATAGTGGCCGACCTGGCTGAGATGCCCCACCTGCTGATTGCCGGTGCGACCGGGTCCGGGAAGTCGGTGGCGCTGAACGCTATGATTGCCAGTCTGCTGTTCCGCAGCACTCCCCGCCAGGTTCGGCTCGTCATGATTGATCCCAAGCGCGTTGAGCTCACCGACTACAACGAGATCCCTCACCTGCTGACGCCTGTGGTAACGAACCCCCGCCAGGTCGCCAGCGTGCTCAAGGACATGCTGAGGGTAATGGAGCAGCGCTTCGAGCTGTTCGCTACGGCAGGCGTGCGTAACATCCAGAGCTACAACCAACTCGCCGACGTCGAGCCGTTATATTACATCGTCATCATCGTTGACGAGCTGGCCGACCTGATGATGGTGGCCCCGGCCGATTTTGAGGACATTATCTGTCGCCTGGCCCAGATGACCCGGGCCACCGGGATCCACATGGTGGTGGCGACGCAGCGGCCCTCGGTGGACGTGATAACGGGACTGATCAAGGCCAACATCCCGTCGCGCTTGGCATTCGCGGTTTCCAGCCAGGTTGACAGCCGGACGATTCTGGACGGCCCGGGAGCGGAGAAGCTGCTGGGCCGTGGTGACATGCTCTTCATGCCGCTGGGTGTCTCCCGGGCGATCCGCGCCCAGGGCGCGTACATCGCAGACGACGAGATCCGGGCGCTCGTAGGATGGTGGCGGGGGCAAGGGACGCCGGTCTACGACACGGCGCTGGTCGAGGCCCAGCAATCCGCGGCCACCGAAGAATCGGCCGATGGCGAGCGGCTCGTCGAGGCCGCCAGGCTGATCGTGCGGACCGGGTACGGCTCGGTGTCCCTGCTTCAGAGGAAGATGCGCATAGGCTACGTGACCGCGGCCCGGCTCGTGGACGAGTTGGAGGCACGCGGGATCGTGGGTCCGGTGCAGGGAAGCAACCCCCGCGAGGTGCTGATCGGCCTCGATGATCTCGACCGGCTTCTGCGCAAGAAGGTACCGCCAACCGCGTAGCCGATGCCTCCGAGAGGCGTCCGAAGGACTCCCTCTGGTTCGGCCAGAAGTACCACAAGAACAACCAGACAGCAGATGGAGAGAGGGGTGGTTGGGATGAAGCAGGTCGCGGTGCGCGCCGCGGCGCTGGTACTCGTGGCGCTGGCGGTACTGGTATGGTCGGCCGGTCCTCCGGCCGCGGAGGCACAGGCCCCCAAGAAGCTGCTTATAGGAATGGTCTACGATGTGGGAGGCCGGGGAGACCTGTCCTTCAACGACATGGCCTACGCGGGACTGTCGCGGGCCCAGAAGGAGTTTGGAGCCAAGGTCGTGACGAAAGACCTGGAGCCGGCCGCGGGCGGCGAGAACCGGGAGGAACTGCTGCGCCTCCTGGCCGGCGAGAAGTACGACCTGATCTTCGGCATCGGGTTCCTGTTTACCGACAGCATTACGCGTGTCGCCAAGGCGTTCCCCGGTGTCAAGTTCGGCATCGTGGACGGGTTCATTGACAAGGAACCCAACGTGGCCAGCCTGCTGTTCAACGAGCACGAAGGGTCCTTCTTGGTCGGCGCCGCGGCGGCGCTGAAGTCCAAGACGGGCAAGATCGGGTTTGTCGGCGGGATGAAGATCCCCCTGATCGAGAAGTTCGAATCCGGCTATATCGCCGGCGCGAAGTTCGTCAAGCCCAACGTCCAGGTCTTCTCGGACTACGCCGGGACGACCGGTGAGGCGTTCCGCGATCCGGTGAAGGGCAAGGAGCTCGCCACCGCCCAGTACGACCGCGGAGCTGACATCATCTACCACGCATCGGGCGGCACCGGAATCGGGGTCTTCGAGGCCGCGTCGGCCAAGAAGAAGATGGCGATTGGCGTGGATGCCGACCAGTCCCTGACCGTAAAGCCAGACCAGCGCGGGCGCATCCTTACCAGCATGATGAAGCGCGTTGACGTGGCGGTCTACTCCACGATCAAGGCGCTTGTGGGCGGTACCTACAAGGCCGGCGTCCAGTCGTTCGGGCTTAAGGAAGGCGGCGTGGGCTACGCCGTGAACGATTACAACCGCGAGATGATCAAGGATATCGTGACGCGGCTGGAAGCTCTCAAGAAGGACATCGTTGCCGGCACGATCAAGGTTCCATCCGACAAGATGCAGCTCGAGGCATTCCTGAA
>JASEHJ010000104.1:0-2318 GCA_030018905.1 bacterium
TGGCAGGTCGCGTGCCTGGCAATCCCGGCCCGGCGGACAGCGTCCCTGACCGCCCGCTGGAGCACGGTCTCGTGCAGGTGGTGCCGGCGCCGCTGGCCGGTCGCCCGGTCGGCGTAGACCCGGGTGGCCGGGGAGCTCGACCCAGCCGGCACCGCGCGTGAGATCCTGCTCATACTGCCGCCTCGCACGGTCGAGGTGCCGTACAAGATCGGCTTTGACGGAAGCGGGCAGCATCGTCACGCGGTCCCTGTCGCCCTTGCCGGCCCGCACGATGATCTGGTTTCGCGCAACACCGATGTCCTTCACGCGCAGGCGGGCGCACTCCAGCACGCGCAGTCCCGCTCCGTACAGCAGCAGCGCCATCAGGCGTGGGACGCCTTGGAGTTGGCCAAGAAGCACCCGCACCTCATCGCGTGTCAAGACGACAGGGGGGCCGGCGGGGGCGCTTCGCGTGCACGAGGCCGTCGAGCCATGGGACCTCCTGCCCGAGCACCTTGCGGTAGAGGAACAGGAGTGCGCTGAGGGCCTGGTTCTGGGTGGAGGCGGCCACCTTTCCCTGCACGGCCAGCGACGTGAGGAACTGCGTGATCTCCGCGGCGCCCATCTCGGCCGGATGGCGCTTGCCGTGGAGCAGGATGTACCGGCGGATCCACGCGATGTATGCGTCTTCGGTGCGACGGCTGTAGTGGCGCGCGCGGACGGCGTCTCGCACGCGGTCGAGGAGACGCGGCTGCCGTGTGCCCGGCGGACCGGCGCCAGAGGTGAAAGGGTTTGTCACGCAGGCGTCTCCTACCCTTCGGGCACTCCAACCCTCAGTCCCTTGTACCAGTGATCGGTCAAGCGGGGCGCTGTGTGTGGGGGCTCGGTCGCAGCCAAGCCCTGTCGCAGCCAGACGGCCGAAGCCGCCGGGCGGGCGTTCCATGGCTGGAGGCGGGTGCCGGCCGAGGAGCGCGCAGCGAGGCGCTGCGCTACGCCCCCACCATTCGCACCCACAGGAAGAGCTGCGCTCGGACATACCACACCGCGTCGAGCCCCTCGTGGAGGGCTGTCACTGTCGGAAACCAGTCACCGGCGGCGGCATGGGCTCGATGAGATCGGGCGAGTCGTTGGCCGGCGAGTTCACGGTCGTCGAGACCTCGTGGGCTTCCATGGCCTCTTCCGCGTAGGGCTGGAGCAGACCCAGGAGCCGCTCCTCGTCCCCGCAGTCGGGGTCCAGCCACACCGCCTCCTGGTCCCGGGGAACAATCACCGGCATCCGATGATGGATGGGCCGCATGAAGTCGTTGGGCCCGGTGGTGATGATGGTGCACGTACCGACGCGCTCACCTGAGGGCGAGATCCACGTCTCGTACAGGCCCGCGAACCCAAACGGCCGGCCCGAGGCCAGATGGACATAGACGGGGCGCTTGCGGGGACCCATCTGCTGCCACTCATAGAAGCCGTCGGCGATGATGAGGCAACGGCGCCGGCGGAAGGCCGACCGGAAGGCGGGCTTCTCGGCCACGGTCTCGGCGCGCGCGTTGATCATCCGGTTCCCGATGGACGGATCTTTCGCCCACGAGGGGATCAGCCCCCAGCGGAACTGCACAAGTTGACGACCGTCCTGGTCGTTCACCACTACTAGGTAGTGGCCGGGTGCCACATTGTAGCTGGGCGCCAGGTCGGTGGCCACGCGCGCCACTCCGAACATCCCCGCGATGACCGGCACCGGGGTCTTGCGGACGAACCGGCCGCACATGGGATCAATGCACAGAGCCGTGCGCGTCGGCGAAGCGGTGCTGCGCCTCATCTACCAGGCGCAGTGCGTCGGCTGCCCCGGCCCAGCCGTGGATCTCGACCGGCTTCTGCTCGAGCGTCTTGTAGACCGTGAAGAAGTGCTGCACCTCTTTGAGGAAGTGCGGGGGCACGTGCTCCAGTTCGGTCACGCCATCGAAGCGCGGATCGCCCACCGGGACGGCCAGCACCTTCTGGTCGTGCCCCTTCTCGTCGTGCATGTCCAGCACGCCGATGGGGCGCACCTCCACCAGGCAGCCCGGGAAGGTGGGCTCGTAGGTGAAGATCAGCACGTCCAGGTGGTCACCGTCGTCGGCCAGGGTGTCCAAGACGAACCCGTAGTCGGCCGGGTAGTGGAGCGGCGAGTAGAGGACGCGGTTCAGGCGGAGGCCGCCCCGGGCCGGGTCAATCTCATACTTGTTGCGGCTACCGCGGGGCACCTCGACGTAGGCCAGCACGGTCACGGCTCGTTCGGTCATCCCCATCTCCCCCCGTCGGGTCAGGTCGCCCCCGCGTCGAGATCCGTCAGGTCCCGGACCAGCGCG
>JASEHJ010000104.1:2328-8267 GCA_030018905.1 bacterium
CGCGCGGATGCGGCCGGCCAGGTCGTCGCGGACCGTGCGGTAGAATGTGAGATCGCCGCCGGATGGATTCGGCAGCGGCCAGTGCAGGCTGCGCGCGCCCGGCACCACCGGGCACGCCTCCTCGGCGCACAGGCCCACGACCAGTTCGACATGAGGGCCCAGCGCCGCCTGCAGCGGCTTGGGAACGCCTCCGCTGATGTCCACGCCGATCTCGCGCATAACCGTCACGGCCTCCTCGCGCACGCGCTCCCCCGGGTCCGTGCCCGCGGACCCGGCCCGCCATCCCGCCGGCGCCAGGGCGTTGAACAGCCCCTCCGCCATCTGCGAGCGGGCGGAGTTGTGCGCTCAGACGAACAGCACGAGCCGCACGGTCCTCACCTCCCTACTGCCCCGGTGTGGTCTGGGCCCACCGTGGACGCCGCCGGCAAGAGCACGGGGCCGCATCACACGTTCAGCTCCCGCATCTCGCCGGTCACCATGTAGATCACGCGCTCGCCGATGTTGGTGATGTGGTCGGCGGCTCGTTCCAGGCTCTGCGCCACGAGCAGCAGCTCCAACGCCCGCGGGATGGTCCGGGGATCGCTGAGCATATAGGTCAGCAGCTCCCTGAAGACCTGGCTGCGCAGGGCGTCCACCTCGTCATCTCGCTTCGCCATGGCCTCGGCCAGGGCCGTATCTCGTCGCATGAACGCGTCCATGGCCTCCCGCAGCATCTGCTGCACGAGTTCCTCCATGCGCGGGATGTCAATGAGCGGCTTGAGGTGCGTCTGGCCGGCCAGCCGCTTCACCGACTTGGAGATGCCCTCGGCGTGGTCGGCCAGACGCTCCAGGTCGATGGTAATGGCGAAGGCGGCCGCGATGGTCCGCAGGTCTGAAGCCATGGGCTGCTGCCGGGCCAGCAGGCGCATGCACCGATCCTCCAGCTCCAGGTGCAGTGCGTCGATCCGATCGTCATCCCGGACGATCCGCTCGGCCCAGTCGGCGTCGAGCGCCCGCAGCGCTTCCACCGACGCGTGGATCGCCTCCCCAGCCATCGTCGCCATGCGGACGACGTCGGCCTGGAGTCCATCCAACTCCCTCAGGAACAGATCGCGAGTCACCCTCCGCTCCCTCCCCCCGTTGTTCTGGCCGCGCCTGGAAACTCCTGGCCAGATGGCGCGGGCACCGGGTCTCACCCGAACCGGCCGGTGATGTAGTCCTCGGTCCGACGGTCCCGCGGCCGGGTGAAGATCTGGTCGGTCGTACCGACCTCGACCAGCTCGCCGTCCAGGATAAACCCGGTCACATCCGAGACACGTGCGGCCTGTTGCATGTTATGCGTCACGATGACGATCGTGAGCTGGCGGGCCAGCTCGCGGGCTAGCTCTTCGATGCGCAGCGTGGCGGCCGGGTCCAGGGCCGAAGCCGGCTCGTCCATCAGCAGTACCTCCGGCGAGACGGCGAGCGCGCGGGCGATGCACAGCCGCTGCTGCTGGCCGCCCGAGAGGCTGGTGCCGGGCCGCCCCAGGCGGTCCTTCACCTCATCCCACAAGGCCGCGGCGCGCAGGCTGCGCTCCACGGTCTCGTCCAGCACGCGGCGGTCCCGCTCGCCGGCCAGCCGCAGCCCGGCCGCGGCATTGTCGTAGATGCTCATCGTGGGGAAGGGGTTTGGCTTCTGGAACACCATGCCGACGCGGCGGCGGACCTGGACCGGGTCAACGCCCGGGGCATAGATATCGTCGCCGTCCATCAGTACCCGCCCGCTGGAGCGCGCGCCGGGCACCAGCTCGTGCATGCGGTTCAGGCAGCGCAGAAATGTGGACTTGCCGCATCCCGACGGCCCGATAATGGCCGTCACCCGACGAGGGGCGATGGTCATGAATACGCCGCGCAGGACGTGGAGACGGTCGAACCAGGCGTGTACGTCCTGCGCCTCGATCCCGGCGGCGTGGTCGATCAGAACCGCGGCGTCCGCCGTCACGGCGACCCCGGCCTGTGTGGTGTCTGGCATCGGCCCCTCCATCATCGCATCGCTCGCTCAGCTACCGAAGCTTCACCTGCCGTGCGGCCGCCGCCCGGGTGGCGATGTTAATGCCCAGCACGAGGGACACCAGGACCAGGGCACCGGCCCACGCCTGGCGGTGCCAGTCCTCGAAGGGAGAGACGGCGTAGGCGAAGATCTGCAGGGGTAGGGCGGCGATGGGCTGCAGCGGGTCCCAGTTCCAGAACCGGTTCCCGAGCGCGGTGAACAGCAGCGGCGCGGTCTCGCCCGCGATGCGGGCCAGCCCCACCATGATGCCGGCCACGATCCCGCCGGCGGCGGTGGGCAGCACCACCCGCAGCAGCGTCCGCCACTGGGGGATTCCCAGCGCCAGCGACGCCTCGCGAACGCTCTGGGGCACCAGCCGCACGATCTCCTCGGTGGTCCGCATCACCGTCGGGATCAGCATGATCCCCAGCGCCAGGCCGCCGGCGGCGGCGCTGAAGTGGCGGAGAGGCAGTACCAGGATGGTGTAGGCGAACAGTCCCATCACGATGCTGGGCACACCGTTCATCACGTCGGCCAGCAGCCGCACGACGCCGGCGAGTCGGCTGGTGGGGTATTCCGCCAGGAACGTCCCGCCCAGGACGCCGACCGGCACCCCGAGCAGCGCGGCCAGGCCTACCAGCAGCAGCGTGCCGGCGATGGCGTTGGCCATCCCGCCGCCGGGCTCGCCGGCGGCCCCGGGCAGGTGGGTGAAGAAGTCCAGGTTCAGGGCGCCCACGCCGGTGCGCGCCAGGAAAAAGAGGATCAGGAACAGCGGCGTCAGCACGGCCACGGCGCACAGGAACGTCACCCCGGCCACCAGGCGGTCGGTCCATCGGCGGCGCAGGTAGGAGCGGGACATCGGCTACTCCCGGATGAGCCCCGGACCCCGCCCCGCGCGGGCCACAAGCAGGCGGGCCAGGATGTTGACCGTCAGCGTGACCAGGAAAAGCACGAGCCCGGCGTAGATGAGCGCGGCCAAGTGGACGTCGGTGGCCTCGGCGAACTCGTTGGCGATCACCGCGGAGATGGTGTAGGCCGGCGCGAACAGCGACGCCCTGATCTGGGGCACGTTGCCGACGACCATGGTGACCGCCATGGTCTCGCCCAAGGCCCGGGCCAGCGCCAGGAAGATCGCGCCCACGATCCCTGAGCGGGCATACGGAATGACCGCGGCCCGGGTGGTCTCCCAGACGGTGGCGCCCAGGGAGAGCGCCGCCTCCCGCTGCGAGGTCGGCACCGCCCGCATCACCTCGGTGCTGACGGCGATGATGAAGGGCACGACCATGATCGCCAGGATCAGCCCGGCGGTGAGCATGCCAATCCCCAGCGGCGGGCCCTCGAACAGCGGCAGGAAGCCCAGCGTCGCCTTCAGCGGTGGCGAAAGCGTCGCCCGCACCCAGGGGACCAGCACGAAGATCCCCCACAGCCCGTAGACCACGCTGGGGATGGCGGCCAGGAGTTCGACCAGGAATCCCACCGGCCGGCGGAGCCAGCCCGGGGCCAACTCGGACAGGAAGATGGCGACGCCCAAACCCAGCGGCACGGCCAGGCCCAGCGCAACTGCCGAGGACACCAGCGTGCCGTAGATGAAGGGCAGGGCGCCGAAGTCGCCGGCGACCGGGTCCCAGGCCGAACTGGCGAAGAACGCCGGGCCGAACTTCCGGATCGCCGGCCAGGCACCGACGGTCAGCGCAGCCAGCATAGCGGCCGTGATGACCAGCACCCCGCCGGCCATCGCTGCCAGCAGATGGGCGAACAGCCTGTCGCCCATATGTGCGACGTGCCGCGCGCGCGCGCTCAGGGCAGCAGTGCCTTCCCCTGCGTGGTGACCGCCCGCAGCGTGCCCTCGACGCGCGCCACCAGACCCTTGGGCAGCGGCGCGTAGTGCAGCGGCGGCGCGTACTTCTGGCCGTCATGGACCGCCCACCAGAGGAAGTCCACCAGGGCCCTGCCCTTCACCGGGTCGGGCTGCTCGCCGTGGATCAGGATCCAGGTGAAGCCGGCCACCGGGTAGACGTCCCGACCCTGTGGGTCCGTGAAGAAGATCCGGTAGTCCGGCGGGATTGCCGCCAGCGCACCCTCCATCGCCCGGGTAGTGCTGGACAGCGAGGGCCGGATGAACTGACCCGCGCGATTTCGCACGTTGCCAACGGGCATCCGGTTGGTCAGCGCGTAGGCCAGCTCCACGTAGCCCAGCGCATTCGGCGTCTGCCGCACGAGGCCGGCGACGCCCTCGTTGCCCTTGCCACCGATCCCGACCGGCCAGTTCACCGACGTGCCCTCGCCTACCTTCCTCCGCCACTCGGCGCTGACCCTGCTCAGGTAGTTCACCCAGATGGCCGTGGTCCCGGACCCGTCCGAGCGCCGCACCACGATGATGTCGGCGGCCGGCAGCTTCGCCTCGGGGTTGTCCTTGAGCAGCCGAGGATCGTTCCACCTCGTGATCCTGCCCAGGAAGACGCCGGCCAGGACGCCGGGTGTGAAGTTGAGCCCGGTCCCTACACCGGGAATGTTGTACACCGGTGCCACCGCGCCGGCCACCATGGGGATGTGCAGCGGGCGGCCGCCGGCCTGGCGGATCTGCTCGTCGGTCATCGGGCCGTCGGTGGCTCCGAAGTCCACGGTCTTCGCGATGAATTGGCGGATCCCGCCGCCCGAACCGATGGATTGATAGTTGATGCGCACGCCACGCTCGACATCGTAGACCTGCGACCACTTGGAGTAGAGCGGGAACGGAAACGTGGCGCCGGCGCCCGTGAGCGTCACCGCCTGCTGCGCGGGGGTGGTCCCCGCCGCGCCCAGCACCGCGGCGACGCCCAGGACGAGTCCAAGGAAGCAGGATAGCGGCTTCAGCACTGTATGGCCTCCTCTGGCTTGGGTGGATCCGAGGGGACGCCCGATCGGCGCGCTCCCTTCACCCCAACCCTAGACCCGGGAGGTGATGGACAGGCCAAGGTCACGTGAACACTGTGTCAAAGGAAGGTGAAGCCTACTTGAGGTCCAGGCGGTATCCGATGCCGCGCACGGCCACGAGCCGCACGCCGCCGCGGGGCTCGACTTTCTTGCGCAGCCAGCCGATGTGAGTATCGAGGGTACGAGAGTCGCCGAAATAGTCCTCGCCCCAGACTTCGTGCAGGAGGCGCTCGCGCCGGACCACCTTGCCCTGGTGCCGCAGCAGGAGGTGCAGCAGGCCGAACTCCTTCGCGGTGAGGGGCACGGGCTCACCGGCCACGGCGGCCTCGTGACGTTCGGGGTCTACGACCAGACGGCCGGCCGCCAGCGTTTGTTCGACGCCCGCCTGGACGACAAGGGTCTCCAAGACGTTGGCAATATCCTCGCAGCGGTCGGTGCCGGTCTCCAGCATCTCACAGATGTCTTTCCACTTGATGATGTCCCTGGCGCTGCGCCGGCCCGAGAACAGCGCCTCGAGGGCGTCCCGCAGCACGTCGTCGCCCTGGTTCTCCAAGCGGTGCAGTGTGCGTGTGTGGGAGAAGACCTCTCGCCCGCGGCGTATCTCGCGAATCGCCTGTCTGATCTCCTGCGCCGACCGGAGCATGATCTGTCCCATCTCGCGCGCGGACGGGATCGCCCGCCGGATGCGGTAGATCGCCAGCCGTGCCGCCGCCGCCTCGATGGCGTCGAGCACGTCGTCGAGAAGCCCGGTCAGGGACTGCAGCGTATCACGGTCGCCAGAGGGAGTGCCAGGGGCGGAGAGGGATTCGAAGAGATCGCGTGCGATCGCGTCGCCTTTGTGTTCCAGATCCCGAATCACCTGCCAGGCCTGATCGGCAGGTGTACGGCTCTCCAGCGTTCCGACGAGCGCCTCGGCGGCATCGAGGATGACGTGCGTCATCTCCTCGAGAAGATCGAACTCCCTCTCACGCGGAAGCGGTGCGGCGCGCGGCGAGGACACCGCGGGGGGTGAAGGATC
>JASEHJ010000105.1 GCA_030018905.1 bacterium
ACCGGGTGGCCCAGCAGGCCGAGGTAGGAATAAGAAGAGGCATGCAGCAGCGTCCGGCCGCCCACGGTCACCCGCGCGCCTTCTGCAGCCTCCACGGGCTGCAGGTAGAAGTACAGCCCCCGCGCCTGCACGCCGCGCACCCGGTCAGCATAGGCCTGGATCCGGCATTCAATCGACCCCACAATGCGCCTCCCCGCGCCGCGGCAGTGCCGTCGGCGGCGCACGGTCTGTTGGATTCTCCGGCGACGCCGCGGAATCCCGCCGGCGCGTCTCCCGGGGTCTGGAGGTAGCCGAGCGCTCCGTACAGAATCATCCCTTCGAGAGCCTGGCTTGTCAGGAATCCACCCCGGGAGGGATGGTTGTGGAACTGAAGCCGTATGAAGTCGTCGCGCAGTGCGAGATCGCTGCTTTCCCGACGGCGGCCGATGTCGAGCGCATGGCAGCCGGGATCGAGAAGACCCGGGGCTCCCGGCCCGAAGTTGTGCGCGGGGCGGTCGCCCCGCCCGCGATCTACCGGGACCGGCGGTACATTCTCGATGGGCGGTTCGTCGTGTGGGCCGCTGATGCGCAGGCCGCATGCAGAGCGGTCGAAGGTCTGCTCAACGCCGCCGGCATTGTGTGCCGGAGCGCGATCCCGTCCGGGCGCGCGCTCGCGGCGATGGACGTCCCTCAACCCAGGGCCGCGAAGGCGCGCCCCCCGAAGCGGGCCTCACGTCCTGCTCGCGCCGCGAAACCGGCTCGGGCAGGACGCCGCGCATCGCTGAAGACACGCACACCGAAGAACGCACCCCGGCGGCGGGCGCGTTGAAAGGCCGTCGCCGTCCCGAAGGATGGCGACGGCCACGGCGGTCAATGTCGCGCATCAAGACGGCCCAGGCGAGACTGGCAAGCTTGTTGGCGACCGGCTGCGCGGCCAGCAGGAGGCAAACCTGCCCCGGGGGCGGCGGGCCCCCGGCCCTCGACCGCTACGGGTCAGCCGCTACGGCGGGCTCGGCACGAAGTGAGAGATCAGCTCCATTGTCCACCGTCCTGCGCCCGCCGTGGCTTCCTCGATAGCGCGGACGAGACCCACCCCGGGCGCCCACCATTCCGTGTTGAGGTTGCGGAACGACGAAGTGCGACCGTCCTTGTTGTCGGTGACCTCAATCATCTCCGTGATCTTGAGCGCCTGGGCGAAAGTGCCGGCCGGCACGGTGACCGTCTCGACGCCCTCGATCTTCGAGGCCACCTCCACCCGCCGGATCGTCCCGTCCGTGTGATCCTCGCGCCACCGACCTTTCCACGTGACGCCCGGGCAGGGCGGGAAGGGCAACCACTGGAGGGGTTCGGGGTAGGTGGTCCGCCTGGTCCCACCGGCGTTGGCCAAGGTGAACAGCCCGTCCGCTCCCAGGTAGTTCTGTGCCTCGCCCCCGTCGGTCCTGCGCAGCGTGTGCACCAGCGCGCCGGCCAGATTCGTCACCTGGGTCACCTCGCGGGTCTGTTCGGAAGGGCCGGAGTAGGTGCTTCGATAGGTGCGCCGCCGCCCGACCACCACAGGGCCGGCGTACTCGCGCCCGGTGACCCTGATCTCCTGAACCCGGACCGCGCCCGGCGTCGGTGCCGCGTCCACCATGCCTCGGATACTCTTGATGGGGACGATGCCACCGATCCGCAGGAACATACCCGTCCCAAACGTGGCCAGCCCAACTACGCGCCCGCCGCGGTCCAGCACCGGGCCCCCGCTGTTGCCCGGCAGCATTACCGCGTCGGTCTGGAGCCAGCCCACACGCACGGCTCCCACGATGCCGCGCGTCACGCTGACCTCGTCTATCCCGACGCCGCCGGGATACCCCATTACCAGGATCTCCTGTCCCTGGCGCAGCGTATCCGAATCGCCCAGCGTGAGGACGGGGAAGCCCTCGCCTTCGATCTTCAAGATGGCCGCGTCAATCCAGGTCTCCACCCGAGGCGGGCACGCGAAGTCCACGCGGCGGATGTAGTCCACCACCGTTGCCCGAAACCTCCGCCGGTCAGGCAGCAGGACCGTGATCTCGGTTGCACCCTCTACGACATGGTGGTTGGTCAAGACGAAGCCGGAGGGGTGGAAGATGAACCCTGATCCGTGCCCGCTCTTCCCGGTCGCTGTTGAGACGAGAACGACCACCACAGCGGGTTTCGCAGTGGTCACCAGCTCCTCGAGCTGAGCGTGCGTCGAAGGTAGCGGGCCGATGACGAGCCCCACTGCGACGCAGAGGAGAACTGGGATTGCGACCTGTACCTGACGCATCATCTGCATCCTAATCATTCCCCACTATCCTCCAGACTACTCCGGCTGCCGTACATACCTGTGCGATCGCTGTGCAGGCGGTCGGGGCATGATCAGCGAAGCCAGGACAAGAGGATACCATGAAGTTCCTTCACACGGCCGACTGGCAGATAGGCATGCGGGCCGCGCAGGTGGGCGAGTCCGCGGTCCGCGTGCGCGAGGAGCGCCTGGCCGCCGCCCGGCGGGTGGTCGGGGAGGCCCGTGCCGCCGGCGCCGAGTTCATTCTGATCGCCGGCGACGTCTTTGAGGACAACGGTGTGGACCGTATCCTGGTGCAGAAGGTGGCCGACATCCTGGCCGACTTCGCGGGTCCGGTCTACGTCATCCCCGGCAACCACGACCCATTGGTGCCGGGCTCAGTGTGGGAACATCCGGCCTGGGCGGCCGGACACGTGCACCTGCTGGCCGAAGAGAAGCCCGTGGATATCCCCGGGGGCGCTTTGTTCCCGTGCCCGATCCGCGCAAAGTACTCCGGCAAGGATCCGACCGCCTGGATTCCGCCGCGCGAGGGGAGCGCGCGCGAGGGGAGCGCACGTGAGCCGAACGGCATTCGCATCGGCATCGCGCACGGCACCGTGGAAGGGATCCATCAAGCAGAACCCGACTATCCCATCGCGCGCAACGCCGCCGAGCGCGCGAACCTCGACTACCTGGCTCTCGGCCACTGGCACTCCAACGCACAGTACGCGCTGCCCGATGGTGCGGTCCGCATGGCCTATTCCGGCACACACGAGGCAACCGGGTTCGGCGAGCGCGACAGCGGGAACGCTCTGATCGTGGAGATCGCAGCGGCCGGGGCGGCGCCTGTGATTACGCCCGTGCGTACGGGCCGCCTCACCTGGACGGTGATCGAAGCGGAACTACGCGAGCCCGGTGACCTGTCGCGTCTTCGGGCGGGGATCGAAGCGATGAATGATACCGCGGCGACCCTGCTGGAGGTGCGCGTCAGCGGCCTTCTCGCCGCGGGGGATCGAGAAGAACTGCTGCGCCTTGAGCAGATCCTCGCGTCGCGATTCCTGCACGGTCGCGTTGACGCCTCCAGGCTTCGACCATTCCCGGGCGATGCGAGCTGGACGGCGGGCCTGCCCGCGGGCGTGGTGAGGGATGCTGCCGAGCGGCTCCAGGAGCTGGCCGATGCGGCCTACCAGGGGACGCGGCCTGAGGGGGCGTCGCCCGAGATTGCCTCCCGCGCCCTCCTTGAGCTCTATGCCCTGATCTCGGCGGCCGGCGCCGGTGGGGCGCGAAGGTGATTCTCCGGACGCTTCGCGTGGCGGGCTGGCGCTGCTATGCGGAGGCCGTGGAGGTCGGACCGTTTGGCGACGGGCTCAACGTGCTGTTCGCGCCCAACGCCACCGGTAAGTCCACGCTGTTTGAGGCCCTGCTGCGCGGGCTCCTCGATGGGCATCGCGTGACGGGCAGAGATGTGGAAGCGCTGCGCCCGTGGGGTCGCTCCCTGACTCCCGCGGTCACCGTGGAGTTTGCGCACGATGGCACCGAATACCGGCTGACCAAGCGATTCCTGGATAGGCCCGTCGCCGAGCTGGAGCGTCGAGAGCAGGATAGGTTCGTGCGTCTGGCCGAAGGTGACGCGGCCGACGATCGGGTACGGGAGCTCCTGACGCGCAATCCTCCCGGCCGCGGCCTGGCGCGGCCTGAGAACCGCGGCCTGGCCCAGGTGCTGTGGGCGCCGCAGGGAGAGCTGGCGCTCCCGGGCCTTTCCGGCGATGTGGTCGCCGGCATTAGGGAGTCCCTCGGCGCGCAGGTTTCCGGACCGGGCAGCGGTCCGCTGGAGAGCGCGATCGAGGAGGCTTACCTGGCGATCTACACGCCCGGCGGCCAGCTCAAGCGAGGGAGGGATGCGTCGCCGCTTGCCCGGTTGCGCGACCGGTTGGTGCAGGCCAATACGGCGCGGACGCACGCGCTCGAGCAATACCTGCTTTTCGAGCAGGCCAGCCGCAGGGTCGAGGACCTGAGAACCAGGCGCCAGCAGGCAAGGCGTGATGAGGAGGAGATGTCGAGGACGCTGGGCGAGACCCGCAGGCAGGCAGAGTCCTACCGGATACTGCTCGCAGAGAAGCGGGCGCGGGAGGAGCAGGTCAAGGCGGCGGAAGCCACGCACAGCGCGCTCAAGCAGCAGATAGGCCACATCAAGGTCGCCAGCGATGACCTCAGGCGAATCCGGGAGACGCTACAGCGGGTGCAGGCAGAACTGCCACTGCTGGCCCGCGAGGTGGGCGAACGCGAGGTGGCCGCGGCAAAGGCCGAGAGCGACCTGGAGGACGCGCGCAGAGGACGCGAGATGGTAGAGGAGGCGCGGCGGGAGGCGGAGGATGCCAGGCGCTACCTCGATGCCAGCGAGAAGGCCAGGGCCGCGGGGGCGCTCCTGGGCCGTATCGGTGAGGCCGCCTCGGCGCTCAACGAACGCAAGAGGGCGCGCGCGGCGCTGATGGCTCCTGATGACAGGACGATGCGGGCCATCCGAAGGGCCGTCCGGGCTCGCGACGACGCCCGGGTCCGCCTTGACGCAGCGCTGATCACCCTTGAGATCGTGCCCCAGGTGCAGGGTGCGATCGAGGTCGTCGCCGGCGAGGAGACCGGAGTGCGGGCCCTCGTGCCCGGCAGGCCCACCGTGGTCAGGGGCACGCCCGAGGTCGTCGTCAATCTGCCGGGGGTGGCGCGGCTGCGGGCGAGAGGACCCGCCGGATCTGCCGCCGAGATCCGCCAGGATTGGAATGCCGCCTCGCGCAAAGTCGAGGATCTGACCCGGGGGTATGGCACCTCGGATCCGGATGAGCTGGAGTCTCTCTGTGAGAAGGCAAGAGATCTGGACAAGAAGGTGGCCGAGGCGACGGTGCAACTTGAGACGCTGCTGTCGGGGCGCTCTCTGGGAGATATTCAGGCCGAACCGACACGGGTCACAGCCGAAGCAGAAGAAATCTTGGCGCGTCGGGCCGCCTGGCGCGATTCCCGACCGGATGCCGTGGCGCTGCGGGCCTCGGCTGAGGGGACCGAGCGCGCGCTTGTTGCTGCGGTGGGGAAGGCGGAGGTCGAGTGGCAATCGGCGCAGACAGCCCTGAATGCGGCGCGAACGCGGCTCGATGCGGCCGGGGTTCAGGCGACCGAAGGCGATCGGCAGGCCGCTGAGCTGCAGGCCAGGCTGGTTGATCTAACGGCCGACGGAAAGCAAGATGACGAGCGTGAGGCCGACTTGAGGCGGGCCGCGTTGGCATGGGACGCGGCCGGCGCAGCGTTGGGCGAGGTCGCAACGAAGGTGGACGCATTCAGCGGCGACCCGGGCGAAGCCGCGGAAATGCTCGAAAGGCAACTGAAGAGCGTTGGGGACGAAGCCACCAGGGCCCTGGAAGAAGAAAAGAGCGAGGAGGGCCGGCTCCAGCACCTTTCGGGTGGCGGGCCGTACTCAGACCTGGCCAATGCCGAAGAGGAAGTCGCGCGCCTGGAGGACGAGATCGCGAGGGAGGCGCTGCGCACGAATGCCGTTCGCCTGCTCCACGATACCGTGGCGCGGTGTAGATCCGAAGCCCTGTCAGCGGTTGCCGGCCCGGTGGAGGCAGTTGCGACCCGATATCTCCACCGCATCGCAGGCGGTGGGTTGGGTCGCGTACAGCTCGGGCAGGCGTTTGAGCCTGCCGGTGTTCGCCCCGAGATCTCGGACTCACCCGTGCCGCTCGATTCCCTCTCCGGAGGCGAGAAGGAGCAGATCCACCTGGCCACGCGCCTCGCGCTGGCCGGCGTGCTCGCGAAGAACGAGCGTCAGCTCGTTGTGCTCGATGATGTGCTAACGGCAACGGACGCCGGGCGCCTGGCGCGGGTTCTGTCCATCATCGAGGAAGCCGCCGAGCGGCTGCAGGTGCTTGTGCTGACCTGTCATCCGGAACGATACAGGGGGCTGGATGGGGCGCGGTTCTTCGATCTGGAAGCGATTCTTCGCGGCAGCGCTACCCGCTGAGGGAGGACGGCCCCCAGGGGCGCAGGACTCGGGCTGAATCCCGCGAATGGAGGTCATACGGGCCGGCGGACAACTCGGACACCGCCGCCCGCGCAAGGAAATCACGTACATCGTCGGGAGGTGTTGTATGCGTAGATCACTCATCGCGCTGGCGGTGGTTGCAGTCCTGGTGATGGCCGCCAGTGTTCCTGCTTCGGCCCAGACGTGGATTCAGTTGCGGTACTGGTCCACCAACAACAGCGTCTACGAGAACGGGAGCACGTGGAGTTCACCGTTGCTCGGCTTCTCGCTGCGCCGGGATGTCATGCAGGGGGCGTGGGCCCTAAGCTTCAACTTCGATTCCGGTTCGGTGAACTGGACGGGCGGTTATAGTGCACCGGGATCGTTCAACCGCTTCTGGAATCTCAACGTGCACCGGAACTTCCCCTTGGCGAACGGCCGAACGAGCTTCTACGCAGGGTACGGCGGCGGCGCGTTTGAGGAACCGACCTGGCCCTGGTACGTCCGGCTGAACGGCTTCCGCTTTGGAGTAGAAGGGAAACTCAACTTCCGCGAGAACTGGTACCTCACGGGCGACCTGGGGTACACCCCGCGGCAGACCGGCTCCCAGTTGAACTTTGCCTTTGGCGGCTTCGCGAACATGCCTGCCTCGCTACTGGACTACAAGGTCGCGTTGGGGTACGCCTACAGCCCGACATGGGGTGTCGAGGTGGGATACAGGGGCGTTGACTTGCGGTACGACCCCACGATCATGTGCGGAGGGTCGACAAGCTGCGGCCTCCGGTGGGGCGGCTGGTACGTCGGGCTGAACTTCACCATGCCTTAGCAGAAGAACAGAGTTCGTAGGCGCAGCGCCGAGCCGGGGGAGATTCCCCGGCTCGCCGCCCTCATGCGTTCAGGGGACCGCTGCAACGTTCACGAGACGAGCAGCGCCCGCGCGTCGCGCAGCGCGGCGGTGACGCGGTTGCGGCCACGCACCAGGTGGTTCAGCGTCACGTGGTAGCGGTCGCTGTCCGTGGCCAGGTCCTTCAGTGTCTTCGCCGGGGCCAGATCGGGCAGGGGCGGCACGTCCACGGCCGGGTCGTGGCGGAAGCGGCCAGCGCGGGTATAGTTGATGCGAACCAGGATGCGCGCGAGTTTCCGCAGCGTGGCATTGGCCGCGCGCACCGCGGGATCGGATGCCGGCCGTCCATGCAGGCCCGCGTGGTCGACGTACCAGCGGTCGAGGTCGGCGCGCAGCCCCTGCGCCTCGGCCAGCGGCAGACTGAGGTCGAACGCACGGCCGGTGGCGTCGTGGTAGGTCCGCAGCGTGACGGCCAGGTCGTCGGCCACCGCGCCGAAATCCAGCGGGTGCAGTGTGGCGTTGGCGGTGCGGTACGCCGCCACCAGGTACACCTTCGTGTCGCGCAGCAGGTTGTCGCGATCGGCGATATCAATGGTGTCGTCCTCGGTGTGCCAGGCGATGTTGGCACCGCAGCCGCCCACGGCGTAGTAGTTCTTCTCCTTCAACAACGGCTTGGGCATCGTGGATGACAGCATGTAGAAGGTCGAGACGCCGATGTTCGAGAACGAGCAGTCGCCCGCGCGCAGCGGCCTGCCGCCGGATGCCTCGAGTCCTGTCACGTCCTTGATGACCGCCTTTCCGATGCCCTCGGCCTCGCTCATCCAGAACACGTCCTCGTATACGGTGGCCCACCGGCAGCCGGTCGAGTCGCAGTTGATGTGCGCGATGCAGTGGGCGTCGATGTCCAGCCCGAACTCGTCGGCGTACCAGACCGAGCCGGCGTACCGGCCCTGGGAGTGACCTGACCACC
>JASEHJ010000106.1 GCA_030018905.1 bacterium
CGCCCGCCTGGGCCTCGACGCCGACGCCGCGGAGGCAGCAGAGGACGCCTTGGACGCGCGCCCAGGCCAGCGTGACATGCGCGTCGTGCGCTTCCTGGCCGAGACCCACGGCCGTCTGGGTGCGGTGCGCCGGTCGGTCGCATACGCGGAAGAGGCGCTCGCCGGAGGGGTGCGCGACCAGGCCGTCTGGCGCCTGGCCTATCCGAAGGCCTATTGGCCCGAGGTAGCACCCGCGGCACAAGCGGCGGGCATTGATCCCCTGCTGCTGCTCGCGCTTGTGCGTGAGGAGAGCCGTTACGATACGTTGGTCATCTCACCTGCGCGTGCCGTGGGCCTGGCCCAGATCCTGCCGACGACCGCGCAGGCGATGACCGGCGATCCTTCGCTCACCGCGCACCGCCTCAAAGATCCGGCCACCAACCTGGCGCTGGGCGCCCGGTACCTACGCCTCCAACTCGACCGGTTCGACGGGGACATGCGACTGGCGTTGGCGGCCTACAACGCAGGGCCCGGCGCGGCGCGGCGGTGGAGAAACCTGGATGCCGATCCCGACTACTTCATCGAGAAGATCGGCTACGCTGAGACCCGCGCCTACGTGCGCCGGGTGCTGGGATCGTACGGCGTCTACAGGGTGGTGTGGTAGGAGGCCGCAGGTTCGCATAGTCCGCTGGCGAACTGCATCCTCATGGAAGAGATGCGTGCCTACGAACACCTTGCCGACGCCCTGGACAGACTTCCGAACGGCTTCCCAAGGACGGCCACTGGGGTCGAGATCCGGATCTTAGAGAGGATCTTCTCGCCCCAAGAGGCCTCCCTGGCAAGTCAACTATCCGGCAGGCTGGAGGCACCTGAAGAGGTCGCCCGCCGCATCGGCCTGCCCCCTGAAGAAACCGGCACGCAGTTGTTCCAGTTGGCGCGACGCGGCCTGGCCTGGTTCGAAAAACAGGAGGGTAGGCCGCGTTTTCGGCTGGCCCCCTTCCTCGTCGGCATCTATGAGGCCCAACTGGACCGCCTGGACCACGAACTCGCACACCTGGTGGAGGAGTACTTCGCCAACGGGGGTGCTGCCGGGATCATGCAGCCGCAGCCTGCCCTGCACCGCGTCGTGCCTGCTGGGGGCGCGCTCAAATCCGAGTGGATTCTTCCGTACGACGACGTGCGCGCATTCCTCCTGTCTGCCAGGGCATTCAACGTACGCGACTGCATCTGTCGCCTCCAGCAAGACCGCCTTGGCCGGCGGTGTGACTTCCCGCTGAACATCTGCCTCAGTTTCTCGTCGAGGGAGCGCTCTCCCCAACCGGGAGACATATCGCAGGAGGAGGCGCTGGCCCTCCTGGAGCGCAGCGAGGAGATCGGCCTGGTTCACACGGTCAGCAACGTAATCGCAGGCGTGGGCTACGTCTGCAACTGCTGCGGCTGCTGCTGTGCCCTGCTGCGCGGGATCGTGGAGTTAGGTATTGAGAACTCCGTCGCCCACGCCAACTACTACGCGGTCATAGATCCTGAAGTGTGCGCGGGTTGTGGGATCTGTATCACGCGCTGCCAGGTGCACGCCGTAGCCGATCAGAATGGGGCATCCGTCGTGAACCGGGAGCGCTGCATCGGCTGTGGGTTGTGTGTCACAGGATGCTCCACCGGGGCGTCCAGCCTCCAGCGCAAGCCGGAGGCGGAGATTGTTCGCCCGCCTGCCGATTTCGCCACCTGGGAGCAGGAGCGGTTGCGCAACCGCGGGCTGATTGACTAGCCTTGCTGCGGGCGAAGGCGTGCTCGGACGCAGTCAGGCCGGCGATTGAACCTCGAAGGACAACGTGCCCTCCCACACCTCGCCCGGCGCCAAGCGCAACGGCCACACCGCGAGCAGTGATGATCCTTGGAAGGTGCGCTCGAAGCCGGCCTCGGAAGCCGAGACAACCTCGATCGGGACGACCCACAGCGCGGCCGGCGGCAGCGCAACCTCTACATCGAGTCCCCATCCCGCATCGCGCAGCGTGAAGCCGCCGATCCTGTCGAAGCGCCCGATCTCGCCCACGCGGTGTGCGGCGGGTACAGGCAACCCCGTGGGCGGCCCCGCCGCCACCGCAGACGGCCCGGCCGACACCACCGCGTCCGAGCCCGACGTTCCCCAGCAGGTCTCCACCGCGAACTCCGCGACTAGCGCGAGCGCGCCCTGGTTCGTCACCCGGTAGGATACCTCCATCCCGGCGGCGCCTGCGCGCATCGTTAGAACCTTCTCGACGCGGATAGACGCGTGCACCCTATCCACCCACACGTGGCCGTCGCGAGCCAGGTGCACGGCGATCTCTCCCGGCGCGTGCCGAATCTCCACCCCGAACGGCTGGTTCACGAAGTCGCCCAGCTCGCGCACTCCGCCCCGGGCGAAGGCCGCGGGGGTGCCGCCGGGCTCAAGGAAGTGGTCCAGGAAGCTCGACCGCCGGTACCAGTCGGTCGTCAGGTGCCGGTCCAGCCCCCATTCCTTCACCCGCACGCGTGAGGTGTGGATCGTCTCCACACCGTCGGTGGCCGCGAGCACGGCCTCACCGCGCGCCAGCGCCCTTCGCAGCATTCCGTGGTAGCCCTCGACCCGGCGGGTCATCACGTTGACCAGGTTCACGCCGGCTTCGCGCACGTCCCATGCGACCACGCTGCCGCCCTCGGCTGGATCAACGGTCAGCACCTGCGCGTCGGATCCCAGCAGCACCTCGTACCATCCGTCGCCGTCGAGATCCTCGATACGCGCATCCACCCACCGCCGCGGCCTCCGGCCGCGGTCGGCCAGCCGCTCCGCGGCGATCAGGTGGGAGTAGTTGGCCGAACGAATGTGCCCCAGGTAGATGCCGCCGAAGACCCCGTGCCAGTAGGGGCAGTTGCACTGTGCCTGCCAGAGGTGGTCCAGCGCCGCATCACGTCGCTGGCCGGGCCGCATCCGCCACGCCTTGCGGCTGACCCGCAGCATCGTCTTGTGCAGCGTGTTGATCTCGGGATACTTCACGAGGAAGTGCCGCCAGTAGCCGCCCCGCAGGAATGGCAGCAGGTCGGTGCGGCCCTCCGCCTCCAGGTCGTGCCTGAGCGCGGGCAGCCGTGCGGCGCCATCAGGGGGCAGCGCCCACTCGGTCATCTCGTCGTAGGAGGCGGTCGGCAGGTAGATGCGGCCCTGTGGCGGGTGCTGCCGGATCCACTCCCCGGGCGGGATCACGGCCAGCCAGTCACCTGCGCCCTCCAGCGCCGAGAAGAACGCCTCGATCCAGCCGCGTTCCCAGCACAGGGCGCGCGTGCCCGGCCACAACCCGAACTTCTCGCCGTCGTCTCCCATGACCAGGATCCGATTCTCGTCTGCCGCCTGACCGCGCAACCAGGCCATCAGGCTCTCCACCGTGGCCCAGGGGATGCGGTACCGGAGCGCCTTGGTGCTGGGGAAGATGCGCAGCGGCGCACCGCCCTCCTCGGTGATGAAGTAGCCGGCCAACTCGCCGGATGACAGGCCCACATGCTGGAAGTGCGTGTCGTCCACAATGGTGTAGGTGACCCCGGCCGCTGCCAGCGCCTTGGGCAAGTGGGGCTCCCAGACGCGCTCCGCCAGCCACAACCCCGTGGCCTCGTAGCCAAAGAGGTCGCGCACTGCCGCGGTCATCTTGAGGATCTGGCCGTGCTTGTCGCGGTCCGGGATGATCGGCAGGATCGGCTCGTAGTAGCCGCCGGTCATGATCTCCGTCTGGCCTCGCGCGACCAGCGCGTGGATACGCTCGATCAGTTCCGGATGCTCCCTGAGCAGCCAGTCCAGCAGCGGTCCTGAGTAGTGCAGCGCCACGCGCACCGCGGGGTGCCGTTCGAGCGCGGCGACCATCGGCTCGTACGCCTCGTCGTAGGCCTGTGCGAAGACCGAGTGGAAGTTGCCCACCGGCTGGTGGTTGTGCAGCGCCAGCCCAAGGGTCAGGCGCGGCGTCACAGCCCTGCCACGAACCTGCCGGGATTGAGGATGCCGTTGGGGTCAAACGTCTGCTTGATCGCGCGCATGATCTCGAGCGCCCTCGCCTGGGGAGCGGGTGCCCAGACGTCGCCCGCGGCCTTCAACTCGCGCGGCGCGCGCGCAACTAGCATGTTCCCAGAGTGGCCCGCCGAGATCTCCTTCACCGCGCCCAGCACAGCCGCGGTGAAGCCGGCGGGATCAGCATGGATCCAGATGGTCCCACTCGCCGTGTGGGCTACAACGCCCGATGAGGCGGGCACGATCGAACGCAGGCGGGCCAGCACTGCCGGGACCTCGCCCGCCGGCACTGCAACGCGGATCGCGATGCCCTCCCCCTGCCAGCCAAAGTCGCGTATCGCCCGCCAGAGCGCTTCCTCGGCCTCGCCCTCCAGCGTCTCGGCGTCGAGAGCCGCCTGCTCCGCCCACGCGGTGATGTCGCGCACCTGCCGCGCCACCGCGGCCTCAAAGCCCGTCGCGCGCACCAGCAGGCCCGCGGCGTTCCGGCCTAGCGCGCCGGCTGCGACCGCGTCTACCACCGTGACCGCCGCCGGCAGCAGCGGTGATGCCAGCACCCGGCCGGACAGTCGCAGGAGATCCGAGATGTCGGCGCCCCAGACCGCCATCGTGCGCGAGATCTCGGGCACCGGGAGGAGCCTCAACGTCAGCTCGGTTAGAACGCCCAGCGTGCCCAGTGAACCGACGAGCAGCTTGCACATGTCGTAGCCCGCGACGTTCTTGACGGTCTTGCCCCCTGCCTTGATCAGCGTACCGTCCGCCTGCGCGGCCCTCGCGCCGATGACCAGGTCGCGCGCCGAACCGCAATACGCGCGACGGGGACCGTTCAGGTCGGCCGCCACCGCGCCGCCCGTGGTAGCACTCTCGGCGCGTGGGGGCTCCAGCGGGAAGAACTGCCCCCCAGTAGCGATCACGCCCTCCAGCTCGCCCAGCGTCATTCCCGCCCCTACCGTCACCGTCAGGTTCGCGGCGTCGTGCTCGACGAGTCCTGATAGCCGGTCGGTCAACAGCGCCACGTGGAAAGCGCGAGGAGGATTCCCGACCTCGATCGCGGTGCCCCCACCCCAGGGCACAACCGCGGCACCGGCCTCGGCGCAGAGCCGCAGAACCGCGCCCACCTGCTCGGCATCCCCCGGCCGCACCGCTAGGCCTGGGATCAAACCGTCCACGGTCCATCGGGAGGTGCCGGCAACCGTCACCCACTCCGCGCCCAGCAGGGCCTCGAACCTGGGAACCAGCGTCAGAGGATCGGCAATCATGCGCCTGCCTCGTCCAGGAGGTCCATCAGGTGCGCAATGCGCACCGGCACCCCGAACCGCCGGGCGCCGTAGCGAAGCTGCATCATGCAGCCGGGATTCGGTGCGACGACCACCGACGCGCCTGTGGCGCGGATCGCTTCCATCTTCTCGGCCAGCAGCGCCTCGGAGGTCTCGGGCTGAAGGAAGTTGTAGATGCCCGCGCTGCCGCAGCAGCGGTCGGACGCGGCCATCTCCCGGAGCGTAAGGCCGGGAATCGCGGTCAGCAGCGCCCGGGGCTGCGCGCGCACTCCCTGCCCGTGGGCCAGGTGGCAGGGGTCCTGGTAGGTCACTACCTGATCGGTGGCGTTGGGCGAGTTGCGCAGGCCCAGCGCGGCCAGGAACTCGCCCGTATCCCGCACCAGCAGGCTGAAGCGCTCGGCCCGCTCCCGGTAGTCCTGGTCATCCTTGAGGAGGTGGCCGTACTCCTTCATCGCGGCGCCGCAGCCCGCGGCGTTCGTGAGGATGGCATCCACATCGGTTGGGAAAGCATCCACGTTCCGCCGGGCCATCGCCCGGGCGCTGGCAACCTCACCGTTGTGGATGTTCAAGGCACCGCAGCACGCCTGGTTTCGCGGGATCACCACCTCGCACCCGTTCCGCCGCAGCACGCGCAGCGTCGCTTCGTTGATCTCGGCGAAGAAGAGGCTCATCGCGCAGCCCGAGAGAAACGCCACGCGCGTGTGCCGCTCGCCGATCGCGGGCAGCACGTCGGCCTGCGGCGCGTAGAAGCGCGCCGATGCCTCGGGCAGCAGCGCGACGGGCCGGCGCAGGCGCCGGGGCAGCAGCCGCATTGCCAGGACCGCCAGGCCGCTGCGCTGGAAGAACCGGATCATGCCTGCCAGGACCCGAAGCCGCCCCGGATGCGGCATCAGGTGCCGCAGGGCAAACCGCACCACCGTACGCTGGAGCGGGCGCCCCGGCGGGCCAAAGGCATCGCGAGCGACCTCTGCCACCCGCCCGTACTGTACGCCCGAAGGGCACGCGGTTTCGCACGCGCGGCACGCCAGGCACAGGTAGAGGTGGTCGGCCACGCCCCGACTCATCTCGAGCCTACCGTGCGAGGCGGCCTCGATCAGGTAGAGCCGTCCGCGCGGCGAGGCGGCCTCCAGGTGCGTCAGGCGGTAGGTCGGACACTGATTGAGGCAGAGCCCGCAGTGGATGCAGACCTCGACCTCAGGGATTACCGGCATCGTCCGGATCACCGGCCTGCCTCCCCCGCCGCCCTGGCCGACGGGATCGTGCCGTGCACCGGACGACCGGTGGGAAAGATCTTGTCAGGGTTCATCGCCCCGTCCGGATCGAAGGCCGCCCTGACGCGCTTCATCGCGGCGATGTCGTCGTCCGAGTACATCCAGCCCAGGTACTCCCGCTTCTCCATCCCCAACCCGTGCTCGCCGGTAATCGTGCCGCCGACCGCGATACAGGCCCACATTATGTCCTCGGTGGTGGCAACGACCCGCGCATACTCCGGGGAGTTGTCGTCGAACTCGAACAGCAGGTTGGGATGCAGGTTGCCGTCCCCGGCGTGGAAGAAGTTGGCAACCTGGATGTTCAGGCGGGTGCCTGCCTCGGTGATCTGACGCATTATCCTGGCCAGATGAGAGCGCGGGGCGCACACATCGAGCATGATCGCCCTCCGCGCGAGTTTCCCGAGCGCGCCGAAGGCTTGCTTGCGGCCCTTCCAGAGACCCATGCGGTCCGCAGCGGTGGCCGCGGTCTGGATGCGCCGGGCGCCCTGCCTGTGGCAGATTGCCTCGATCCGCTCGATGAGCACCGGTACCGATTCGGCGAGCCCCTCGACCTCGATGAGCAGGGCCGCCTCGGCGTCCTCAGGAAAGCCCGCGTGCAGCGTCTTGTTGACCGCCCGCATGGACATACCGTCCATGATCTCCAGCGCCTCGGGGATGATTCCGGCCGCGATCACCGCCGACGCCGCCTCGCAGGCGGCATCCATGGTGTCGTAGATCGCCAGCAGCGTCCGCACGACTTCGCGTCGCGCGAGCAGGCGCACGATGATCCTGGTTACAATGCCGAACGTGCCCTCCGAGCCGACCAGAACGCCGGTCAGGTCATAGCCGGGCGCGTCCAGAGCGCGGCCTCCGACCCAGGTGACGGTCCCGTCGGCCAGCACCACCTCCAGGCCGAGGACATGGTTGCTGGTCACCCCGTAGGCCAGGCAGTGTGGGCCGCCGGCGTTATTGGCCACGTTGCCGCCGATCGTCGCGGCCACCTGGCTGCCTGGGTCGGGCGCAAAGAAGAGCCCGTAGGGTTCGAGCATGGCGGTCAGCTCGGCGTTGACCACGCCGGCTTCCACTACCGCTATTTGGCCGACCGGATCCACGTCGTGGACGCGCGTCATGCGCGTCAGCGCCACCACGACTCCGCCGCGCTCCGGGATCGCGCCGCCGGCAAGCCCGGTGCCGGCGCCCCGGGGAACTATCGGCAGCCCCCAGTCGCGTACCGCCCGCACCACCTCGGAGACCTGCTGGGTAGTGTCTGGGAGCACCACCAGATCCGGCATGTGCCGGCTGACCATCAGGGCGTCCTGCTCGTAGACGATCAGGTCTTCCGGACGGTGCAGAACGTAGGCGTCGCCCACGATCGCCCGCAGCCGTCGGATAAGCGGGGCAAGCGTCATGGCCCGATTATAGCCGCTGGGCCTGCGGGGCGCATCGGTAGAGGAACCTAGAAAGTCCGGCCAGGAGGCCGGATGGAGTGGGGCGAAGTCGAGAGCATGCTGGCTCTCGGACTCATCGCC
>JASEHJ010000107.1 GCA_030018905.1 bacterium
CCACTGTGTTGGTGTGGCTGCGAGGCCGCGACGCGATCAGCTTCACAGTCGAGGTCGGAACCGGCGTTCCCAGCGAGCGCGACCGCATCGTCGAGATCCTGGAAAAGGTCGGCGGCGTCACCGACCCCATCCGCGCGGTCTGGATCGGCACAGCCCTGGTCCTCACCGGCACCGTCCGGAATCAGGTCATCCGCGATAACCTGCAGGCGATCGCCTCCAGCGCCATTCGCGGCATGCGCGATGTGAGCGTCGTCAACCAAATCGAGGTCCGAGACCCCATTCAGTACAAGGTGGCGGTCCGCGTCACCGAGATCGACAACAACGCCCTCAAGGAGCTCGGCGTGCAGTGGGGCATGTACTGGAAGGGCATTGTCCAGGACCCAGCCACCGGCGCCTACGTAGTGGCTCCCGATGGCACCTTCCCAGACCTGCGGCTGGGGATGCTCCTCTTTGGGCTCAGCGGCGGGGGCATTATGCCGCTCTCCGGCGCGCAAATCGCCGCTCAGTTGCTCCCCTTCGTCCAGCGCGGTCAGGCGACGATGCTGGCGTCCCCCAGCGTGGTCACGCTTGCGGGTAAGCAGGCGCAGATCGTCGTTGGAGGACAGATCCCCGTGCCCGGCGGTAATGGCACCGTCGAGTACCGGCCCTACGGCGCGGTCCTCAAGTTCACCCCGGAGCACACCGGGGAGGGCCGACTGTCCCTAACCCTGGAGGCTTCCTCCTCCCAGCTCGACTGGTCCAATATGGTCGAGGTCAGCGGCTCAAGGATGCCGGCACTGATCGACCGGCGCGTCATCACGCAGGTGTCGCTGCAAGTCGGCGAGACATTCGCGCTCGGCGGCATGGTGGCGCACGTCCGGCAGGAGTGGGTCCAGCAGATCCCGATCCTCGGCAGCCTGCCGATCTTGGGAGTGCTGTTTCGGATCAAACGCTTCCAGGAGCGCCGCAGCGAAGTCCTGTTCTTCGTAACGCCCGAGGAGGTCTCACGATGAGAGTGCTCTTTCTCTCCCCCAATGCCGCGCTTCCACGCGAAGTCGCCGGCCTCGCGCCGGAGATGGACATCCACGCCGCGCTGCCGGCCGAAGCGACCAGCGCGCTGAGAGCCCGCGCCTACGACGTCCTGGTTCTGGCGGATTGGAGTCCCGAAGCCCTGGCGGCAACGCGCCAGCGCCATAGCGCCGTCCGCCTGCTGGCGGTCGCCTCGACTCCGTCCGCGGAGATTGCCCGGGACGCGGTACGGCTGCGCGCCAGCGACGTCCTCTTTGCCTCCTCCCCCGCCGAGATTGCGCACGCGCTCCGCACCCTGCCCCCCGATCCGGCCTATTCCGCGACGGGGCGAGCGGAGTTCTCTGGGTCTACAATCGCCCTGATCTCACCGCACGGCGGAGCGGGAAGAACGACGCTGGGAGTCAATCTCGCGCTGGCGCTTGCGGACGACGGGCCCTCGATCCTCTGGGACTGCGTGCCGTGGTATGGCGTTGCGCACATCGCTCTTGACCTCGCCCCCGGCACCGCGGCGAGCGAGATCCGCGCGATGGGCCCCGAGGAACTCGACGGCCTGCTGATCGGCTACGAGCAGACGGCGATGCGCCTGCTGCCCGCCCCCTCCGACGTCCACGCGGCCGCCAGCCTGGCGCCCGACGTTGTTGAATCGGTGATGGGCGGCTTGCTCCGTCTGGCGCGCTGGGTCGTGATCGACACCGAGCGAGTCGTCACCCCGGGCATTCAGGCCGTCTTGGAGCGAGCAGATCTCATCGTTGTTCTCACGCGCCTGACGGTGGCCAGCGTGCGAAACCTGCGCGCGTACCTCGACGGCGTGCTGCGCCCCTACCCGCCCGAGAAGGTGCTGCTGGTCGGCGCCGGGCTGCCGCGCGCTCCCCTCTCGGCTCGTCACGTCGGCGATCTGGCCGGAATCAGCCTGGAACACATCCTTCCCTACGACCCGGCGGTCCTGCGGGCCGACGCCGAAGGGCGCCCTACGCTGCTTGCCGCGCCGCGATCGCCGTACTCGCAGGCCGTCTGGCGCTGGGCTCATCTCGTCACCGAGCGTCTGAGTCGCACGCCCGTAACCCTGGCCGGCTAGCATGGCCATCCTGCTGCGCGACGAGCGGGGCGCACCCTCGCCCTACGAGCGGTTGCGGCGGCATTGCCACGACCGCTTGGCGACCGAAGTGCGCCTCAGCGACGTCCCCGCCTCCCAGCAGGCTAATGTCGTGCGCGCCGCGATCCTTACCTATCTCTTCGAGCAGCGGGCGAACTTGCCGCTTGCCCAGCGTGAGCAGATTGTTACGGAAATCCTGCAGGATGCGCTTGGCTACGGCCCGATTACCTGCCTGCTTGGGGACGACGGGGTCACCGAGATCATGGTGAATGGCTTCGCGCAGGTCTACGTCGAGAGGTCCGGTCGGATCGAGACCGCCTCTGTGCGGTTTCGGGACGACGCCCACGTCATGCAGATCATCGAGCGCATCATCGCCCCCCTCGGCCGGCGGGTGGATGAGGGGTCCCCAATGGTCGACGCGCGACTGCCCGATGGCTCCCGCGTCAATGCCATCATCCCCCCTGCCAGCCGGATCGGCCCAACGCTGACCATCCGCAAGTTTGCCCGCAAGCTCCTGACCCCCGAGGACCTGATCGCGTTTGGGGCGATCACCCCGCCAATAGCGGAACTGCTGCGGCTGTGTGTCCAAGCCAAGCTTTCGGTCCTGGTCTCCGGCGGCGCCGGGGTCGGGAAGACCAGCCTGCTCAATGTGCTGGCGCTGTGGATTCCGCCCTCAGAGAGGATCATCAGCATCGAAGACACCGCCGAGCTTCGGCTCGACCACCCACACTGGCTTCCGCTTGAATACCGCCCCCCCAACATTGAGGGGAAGGGCGAGATCACCCAGCGAGACTTACTACGCAACGCGCTGCGAATGCGCCCGGACCGCATCTTGATCGGCGAGGTCCGCGGCGCCGAAGCCTGGGAGCTGATCAAGGCGCTCAATACCGGTCACGAGGGCGGTCTGAGCACCATCCACGCGAACAACGCCGTCGAAGCGCTTCATAAGCTCGCCCACTACTTGCTGGAGACGGGGGTGTCGGTCCCCTATGAGGCCCTCTACGCGCGGATCGCCAGCGCCATCCATGTCGTCGTCCACGTGCACCGCTACCAGGACGGCTCGCGCAAGGTGGCCAGCATTACGGAAGTGCTGGATGCCGCCGGAAGCGAGATCCACACGCATGATCTCGTCAGCTTTCGTCCCGATCCGGTCGGGGGCGGTCCCGTGACCGGCACGTTCGTAACCGCCCCGGCGTCCGCCCGGCTGCAGGCTCTGCTTGAAGAGCGGGGTTTCTCCTTCTCCAGGGAGCTCCTGGCGTGAGCGCGCTGTTGGGCCTGGCCGCCCTGGTCGCCCTCGCGCTGGCGTGGTCTCGATACGCTCGGGGCGAGCAACGCGTGCGCCAGCGGATAACCCGCGCGCTCGGCGTTCCTACGTTTACCATCCGACGACCGCTGCGGTCGACCGGCCCGGCCCTGAGCCCGAGAGAACGTCTGCTACAGACCGTCCAGGACACCCTCGAGCAGGCCGCCGTCCCGATCCGGCCGGAGGAGTACCTCCGGTTGGTCTTCGCCGCCGTCTGCGGGGGCGCGGCTTTTGGCCTGCTCGTCCGCGGGTTAGGAGGCGCCCTCCTCATTGCATCCACCGCCGCGGTAGTTATGTGGTGGTGGCCGCAACGGCGCGTGACAGCCCGCCGGGCCCAGTTCGTCGTTGGGCTGCCGGGCGCGCTCTCCAGTATGGCGGCGGCGTTGGGCGCCGGCCTGTCCGTGCAAGACGCGATCATCGCCGTTGCCCGCGACGCCCCGGACCCGGTCGGTCCCGAGTTCGACCGCGTCGCGCACGCCGTGCAGGTCGGCATGCCTCTCCAGCAAGCCATCGGAATCCTGAGCCGGCGCGTCCGCGCCCCGGAGATCGCCTACTTCGCGACCGCCCTGCGCATCTCTACGCAGACAGGTGCGGACCTCGCGTTCATCCTCGAACAGATCGCCGCGGCCCTGCGGGCGAGAAGCGAGGCCGCGGCAGAGTTGCGGGCGCTGACGGCGCAGGGGCGAATGAGCCGCGCGGTGCTGACCGGTCTCCCGGTGGCGGTTGGAGGCCTCTTCTATCTGCTCGACCCGGCGTATGGCAAGACGTTGATCGGTACGCCCGCGGGGTGGGTGATCCTGGGCCTCTCCGGCGCGCTGCTGCTCGTCGGGTGGGGCGTCAGCAAACGCATCACTGAGGGGGCGTAATCGTGACCGCCGCGCTGCTGCTGTTGAACATTGCGATCTGGGTGTGGGCGGCCTTTGCGTTCTCCGCGGCGCAGCCCGCCGAGTTGCGTCTCGCCCGCTACGCCGGCGGACCCTCGGGGCTTGCGATCGTTGCCGACCTCACAGGAAGCCCGCTCGCCCGCCTGCTGCAAATGCTGACGGCGGCGATGCGACGACGCCGCCGCTTTCGGACAGGCTGGTCTCCGCACGAAATTGCCGCCGCAGGAATCGATCTCGCCCGCGTGGACGCGATGCGCGTGCTGCTTACCGGCTTGGCCGCGGCGATGCTGCTCCTGCCGGGTCTCGTCGCGTTGCAGAGCGCGTTGGTGCTGCTCGGCGTTTCTCTCACGGGGGCCGCATGGCTGACGCCCGGGTTGATGGTCGGAATGCGCCTGGCCGAGCGGCGCCAGCAGATCCTCCGGGCCCTGCCCGACACACTCGACCTGCTCTCCGTCGCGATGAGCGCCGGTCAAAGCCTGGACCGCGCGATTGCGCTGGTTGTAGTCGAGCGTTCCGACCCCCTTGGCGAGCTGCTCCGGGCCGCGCAGCAGGAGATCCGCATCGGCCGGCCGCGGGCGGATGCGCTGCGCAGCGTCGGAGAGCGCAGCGGCGTCATCGAGGTCCACGAGCTCGCGGGGCACCTGATTCGTAGCATCGCCTACGGAGCCAGCCTGGCCGATACACTGCGGGTGGAAGCGGCGCACATGCGCTCTCTCGTGCGCCAGCACGCCCGAGAGAAGGCCGGCCAGGCGACCGTAAAGCTGCTCTTCCCTCTGGTGCTCTTCTACGTCCCGGTCCTCTTTCTCATCACCGTAGGGCCGGTTCTCGTGCGCCTCCTTCAGTCCGGTGCGCTTGGTGTCCGCTGACCGCTCGGAGGAGTTCGACCAGATAGCCTCGGCGACCTACGCGGCCATCGCCGCCGGCCTTCCCGACGCATCGGGCGACCCGGCTGAGCTGCCCGCGCTCCGCCGCGCGATCGGCCGGGCGATTGGGGCGCTCGGCGCTTCTCTTCCGCCAGGAATCGAGCGGGAAGTCCTGCTGGACCGCCTCGTCCTCGAGCATGCCGGCCTCGGCCCTCTTGAGGGCCCGTTGGCCGATCCCGAGATTACCGGGATTCTGCTCCCCCGGTGGGATCGCCTCTGGGTCGAACGCAACGGCCGGTGGGAGAGGACGCCGCTGGCGTTTCGTAACGAAGCTGCCCTTCGAGTCGCGCTGGAGCGCCTGGGGCGGCGCGCCAGATACGACGGCAGCCACCTGACGGTCCTCACTCCACCCGCGGTTGCCGACGGGCTGACCGCTGCGATCCGCCGGCCGACCCGCCGCTTCATCCCTCTCATTGACCTGATTCGCAGCGCAGCGCTCACCGACGCGATGGCGGAGATCCTCCGCGCAACGCTCCCTACCCGCGCCAACCTCCTGCTCACCGGTCCGCCCGGGGCGGGCAAGACAACCCTGCTCAACGCGCTCCTCGCGCTTGCCGGAACGGAGGAGCGGGTTGTGACGGTCGAAGACGCTCCCGAGCTTCAACCCCATACTCAACACTGGATCCGCCTGCAGGCCCTCCCCGATGATGGCCCCTCCGCCAGGGCCGCTTTGCTGCGCGCGGCTCTACAGATGCGCCCCGACCGGCTGGTAGCCGGAAACGTCGGCGCCGGAGAGGCATTCGAGTTGCTGGCTGCGGCACAGGCCGGATGGAGGGGCGTGATGGCGGTCGTGCGCGCCGGTTCATCCCGCGCTGCGCTCAACCGCCTCGCCATAGTTGCGGCGATGTCGGCGCCCGAGATCACGCCCCAGATCGCTCGAGAGATGGTCGCCGGCGCCTTCACGCTTCTGGCCCACATGACGGTTCTCCCGGATGGGCGACGGGTCGTCGCGGAGATCGCAGAGATTACCGGCTACCAGGGAGACGCTGTTCAGATCCAGGCTTTGTTCACCTACAACGCAGGCAAAGGAGGCCACGAGTGGGCCGGAGTCGCGCCCCAGTTCGTCGAGACGGATCCGGGAGCGCCGCCATTGCCCGCGTTCTCCAGGCTGCGCCAGGCGCAACGCCGCTAGGGGGCCTGCTGCTGGCCACCGGTGGCGGGCTCGCGTACGCCGCCGCCATGCCGCCGCTGCAATGGTGGCCGCTGGGCCCTCTGTCCGTGGCGGCCCTCCTGGGCGCAACAGCGCACGCGCCTTCACCCGCCATCGCGGCCGGGGCAGGTGTGGCCTGGGCCATGGCGGGGTGGGGCGCGGCCGTCAGTTGGATGGCGCCCGTCAGCCCATCTGCCTACGCCGGTGTTCTCCTCCTGCTACTACCAACCGCCGTGGTGATGGGCGGAGCTCTCTATCGCCTGGCATCCTTCCCTTCACCCTGGCGATGGGGGCTTGCCCCTCTTGTAGTTGCGGGATGGGAGGCGTTGCGCATCAGCAGCGGTAACGGGTTCGCGTGGGCGACACTCTCTTCGGTCTTCGCGGACACTCCTCTTGTCAACGCCGCCAGCGCCCTCGGCGCCGGCGGACTGACGCTGGCGGCTTCCAGTATCGGGGCCTCGGTTTGGGCGTTACTTCAACGGCAGCACGCGGCGGCCGCCGTGCTGGCGGGCGCAGGCGCCGCCCTACTGCTGCCGGGGGTCATGCTGCCCCCGCCCGCCGGGGCCCCGGCACGGGTAGCCGCAGTTCAGACCTGGATGACCGTGCAAGAGAAGTTTGCGCCGGAAAAGCTGCCCTCCGTGCTCGACGACCTGCGCAACCTTACCGCGCAGGCGGCGGACCGGGGCGCCCGCCTCGTTGTTCTGCCCGAGGGCGCCGTCCCGGCCGATCCGTTCCGCGATCGCGTTGCCCAAGACGGCCTGAGCCGGATCGCACGAGACGCCGAAGCCTGGGTGGTCGCCGGAGCCATCGCCAAGGACTCACGCGGGCGACCTGCCAACCTCGCGCTGCTGGTCGCCCCGGACGGCAAGCTGCACGGCGCGTATGCGAAGGTGCGCCGTGTCCCCTTCGGCGAGCCGATTCTGGCGCGCGGCCCGGGCTACCGGTCTCTACCTTGGGGACGCACCTCCTTGGGCGCAGTGATCAGCTGGGAGATTCAGTCCTCGGCTCCCTTCCGGCGCTACGTCGCCGATGGCGTGGCAATGACGGTCTCCCCCAGCAGCACCGCGTTTGCACCATCCCGCGCGCTTGGCGCGCAGCAGGTCGCGCTGGCGTCGCTGCGGGCGGCGGAGTCCGGCCGACCCCTGGCACTGGCCAGTAACGGGATCTCCGCAATCGTCGACGGCGCCGGACGCGTTCTAGCCAAGGGCACCCACGGGCGGACCGAGGTGCTCGTGGCAACCGCACGGCTTGGGGTGGGATTCCGCCCTGGCCCCTTTGCCGACGGGCTCCTGAGCCTACTGGCCCTGGCCGCTCTCGGCGGGGTCTGGTTGTTGGCGCTGCTGGAGCCCTCATGGGGACCTCCGTCGCGTCGTCGCGTGTTCCCCGCGGTTGGATGGGTGCTTGGGGCGGGCGGGGGCGCTCTGGCCGCCGGAGGGCTTGTCTGGTCCGGCTTGCGAGGTATGCCGCTGCTTGGCCTGCCCCACCCCGTTATCCTTGTGGGCGCCGCGCTGGTAGGCGGGGCGGCCGCCGCGCTGGCGTACGGCCCTCTCTGGACGGCGCTGGCCCTGCGGTGGGGTGAG
>JASEHJ010000108.1 GCA_030018905.1 bacterium
GGTACGCGTCTCCGGTTTGGGCGATTCCGTGGAGGTCGTGCGCGACCGGTGGGGAATCCCCCACATCTTTGCGCGATCCTCACGCGCACTGTTCTTCGCGCAGGGCTTCGTGCACGCGCAGGATCGCCTCTGGCATATGGAGCTCAACCGCCGCACCGCCTCCGGCCGTCTTGCCGAGATCTTCGGCGAGGCGGCGCTGCCGACCGACCGGTTCCTGCGCACGATCGGCCTGCGGCGCGTCGCCGAGGCGCACCTGGGCGCCGTCAGCCCTCAGACGAAGCAGAACCTTGACGCCTACGCCGCCGGGGTGAACGCTTTCATCTCAGGCGCGCGCGGCCGGCTTCCCATCGAGTTCACGCTGCTGCGCTTCGCCCCTGAGCCATGGACCCCGGCGGACAGCTTGGCCTACGGCAAACTGATGGCGTGGGTGCTGGGCGGCGACTGGCGGGTGGAGATACTGCGCCAGCAGCTCCTCGAACGGTTCGGCGACGGCGCGCTGGAACGGCTGCTGCCGGGGTACCCCTCCGACGCCCCGATCATCACCGGCGGGTGGCACCTGCCGGGACTGGGCCTGCGGAACCTACCCGGCATAGGCAGCAACAACTGGGTTGCCGCCGGGAACCGCACGGAGACAGGCATCCCGCTGCTGGCCAATGATCCACACCTGGAATCCCAGATGCCGTCTATCTGGTACCTGATGCACTTGAACGGCGGGCCCTACGACGTCGTCGGGGCCACGTTCCCAGGCGTGCCCGGCGTCATCATCGGGCACAACCGCGACATCGCGTGGGGCGTGACCAACGCCAACCCCGACGTGCAGGACCTATACATTGAGCGGTTTCATCCCCAAGATCCCACACGTTACCTGCACAAGGGGCAGTGGATCCCGGCGACCGTCGTACGTGAGACGATCAAGGTCAAGGGCCGAACCGACCCGGCCGTCGAGATAGTGCGCGTCACGCGCCACGGCCCGATCCTGAACAACGTGGTGCGCGGGCTGCACGCCCCGCTGGCGCTGCGGTGGACGGCGCTGGAGTCGAGCACCATCATCGAGTCTGTGGACGGCATCAACCGCGCGTCCACCTGGGAGGAGTTCCGGCGGGCGCTGCGCGCGTGGGACGCGCCGTCCCAGAACTTCGTCTTCGCCCACAAGAACGGCGAGATCGGCAACCAGATGCCGGGGCGCATCCCAGTGCGGGCCAAGGGAACGGGCGCGGTGCCGGTGCCCGGATGGACCGGGGAGTACGAGTGGGCCGGATGGCTGCCGTTCGAGGCGCTCCCCAGCGTTCACCGACGCGACGGGTTCATAGTCACCGCCAACAACCGTATCGCGCCCCCGGGCTATCCGCACTTCCTGGGCCGCGACTGGGACGTGGGGTACCGCGCGCGGCGCATCAATGCGCTCCTCTCTGGGGGCACCCAGTCGGTCGAGACCTTCAAGCGCATCCACAACGACGTGGCCTCGCTCCCGGGCATGGCGATGGTCGAGGCGCTGCGGTCGGTGCGGATCCTGGACCCGGCGCTCCAGCCGGTCTTTGCCGAGCTGCTCCAGTGGGACGGCGTGCTCTCGGCTTCCAGCCGGCCTGCCGCCGTGTACGAGGCGCTCCTGGATGCTCTGATCAAGGAGGTGTTCCGGACGCCACTCGACGAGGCGGTCTTCGCCCGCTACCTGCGCCAGTACGAAGGGGCGGTGCAGACGCTGCTGGCGCTGCTGCGCGAGCCTTCCTCTGGTTGGTGGAGAGGCAGCCGCGACCGGCTGGTTGAGACCGCGCTGCGCGATGCGGTGCGGACGCTGGAAGGGCAGCTCGGACCCAAGCGGGAGGGGTGGCGGTGGGGAAGGCTGCACCAGACGACCTTTGTCCATCCCATCGGACGCATCAAGTCCCTGGCCTGGATCTTCAACACGACGACCCCTGAGGTCGGCGGCGACGCCTTCACGGTCAACAACGGCGCCTTCAACCCGGAAGAGCCGTTCCACCAGTTGGTGGTGGCCTCGTACCGGCAGATCCTCGACCCGGCGGATTGGGACCGGTCGCTGGTGATTCATACCACAGGGCAGAGCGGCCTGCCGTTCCACCGGCACTACCGCGACTTCGCGGCGCTCTGGGCGCGGGGAGAGTATGTGCCGCTACTCTTCTCACGGCCGAAGATCGAGGAGGTTGCAGCCGGACGGTTGGTGCTGACGCCAAAGTGAAGAATACATGACGATCTCGGGATGGATCCGCAAGGAACCCACGCCCTGCCCGACGAAGTCCACATAGCAAGTCACCTGAGAACAGGAAGGTGACCTCCTCGATGACCCCATCCGCTACGTCCGCAGTCAATCGCAAGCCACGTCTTACCCGTGCCTCCGTGTTGGGTGCGGGCGTAATGGGCAGCACAATCGCCGCGCACCTGGCCAATGTCGGCGTACCCACGGTGCTCCTGGACATCGTCCCAAAGGAGCCGAACGACGACGAGCGCAAGCGCGGCCTGGGGCTGGATTCCCCCGAGGTGCGCAACCGGTTCGCCCGCACCGGGCTGGAGCGCGCGGTCAAGGCTCAGCCGGCCGCGTTCTACTCTCCGGATCGGGCCGCCCTGGTCACCACCGGTAACTTCGAGGACCACCTGGACCTGATCCGCGATGCGGACTGGGTCATCGAGGTGGTGGTCGAGGACCTGGCCATCAAGCGCGACCTGCTGGCTCGGGTCGAGGCCCGCTGGAAGCCCGGCATGATCGTCAGTACCAACACGAGCGGCCTGCCCGTCGCCGCGGTAGCCGAGCAGTCGGGCGAGGAGTTCCGCGCCCACTTCCTGGGAACGCACTTCTTCAACCCGCCGCGGTACATGAAACTGCTGGAGCTAATCCCCACCCCCCACACGCACGCGTGGGTGACCGAAGCGGTTGCCGGCTGGGGCGAGCGGCTGCTGGGCAAGGGGATCGTATACGCGAAGGACACGCCCAACTTCATCGCCAACCGCATCGGGACGTACGGGATGCTGAAGGCGATCCACCTGATGGTTGACCTCGGCCTCGATATTGACGAGGTGGACGAGCTGACCGGCCCGATCCTGGGCCGCCCCAGGAGCGCGACCTTCCGGACCGGCGACTTGGTCGGCCTGGACACGCTTCTGCACGTGGCCTCCAACTCGCACCGCAACCTGCCCGAGGACGAGGAGCGCGGCATCTACGTGCCCCCGGCGATCCTCACCGAGATGGCCAAGCGCGGGTGGCTGGGCGAGAAGACCGGCGGCGGGTTCTTCAAGCGACAGGACGGGGACATCCTAACCCTCGACTACCGGACCTTCGAGTACCGCCCGCGCAAGCGGCTCTCCACCGGGGCGCTGGAGGCGGCCAAGACGATCGCCGAGCCCAACAAGCGCGTGGCGGCGTTGCTGGCCATGGACGACAAGTACGGCGAGTTCCTGCGCCGGCTCACGGGAGCGGTGCTGGTTTACGCCGCCCGCCGCATTCCGGAGATCAGCGACGACGTGGTCAACGTGGACCGCGCCCTGCGCTGGGGGTTTGGGTGGGATCAGGGACCGTTCGAGCAGTGGGACGCCCTCTCCGCCGTCGGGGCGGCCGACCGGCTCCTGCCGCCCGGCGAGGAGATGCCGGAAGTCCTGCGCCAGGTCCGCGAGCGCGGGGCCGGGGCGTGGTACCGCGACGGGGCAGATGGGCGAACCTACTTCGATCTCCAATCGGCGACCTACCTGCCGGAATCAGGATTGGAAGGCCGCATACTGCTCCCGCACCTCAAGTCGCTCGGCCGCGCCGTGGAGGGGAACGCAGGCGCCAGCCTGATAGACCTGGGCGACGGCGTCGCCTGCCTGGAGTTCCACTCCAAGATGAACGCCATCGGCGAGGATATCCTGGTCATGACCCGGCGGGCGCTGGAGCGGGTCAGGTCCGACTTCGACGCCCTGGTCATCGGCAACCAGGGATCGGACTTCTGCGTGGGCGCCAACCTGATGCTCATCCTGATGGAGGCCCAGGAGGGCAACTGGGAGGATCTGGACCTCGTGGTCCGGCAGTTCCAGGGCGCCACCATGGAACTGCGGCGCTCGGTCGCGCCGGTTGTCGCCGCGCCGTTCGGCCGCACCCTGGGCGGCGGCGTGGAGTTCTGCCTGGGCTGCACGCACATACAGGCCGCCGCGGAGACCTACATGGGGCTTGTCGAAGCCGGGGTCGGCGTCATCCCGGCCGGCGGCGGCACGATGGAGATGACCAAGCGGGTGGCGGCGGCTGCGCCGGAGGATTCGTCCGCCGACCTGCTCCCGCTCCTTCGGAAGGCGTTTGAGACTATCGCCATGGCCAAGGTATCCATCTCGGGCGAGGACGCCCGGCGATTGGGCTATCTGCGTCCCTCCGACGGGGTCACGGTCAACGGCGACCTGCTGCTCTCCGACGCCAAGGCCGCGGCGCTGGCGCTGGTGCGAGGCAACTACCGGCCGCCACAGCCCGGGTTGATCCGGGTGATCGGCTCCCGTGGTTTCGCGGCGATCGAGTCACTGCTGTACATAATGCGCACCGGCGGATACATCACCGAGCACGACATCGTGGTGTCCAGAAAACTAGGATACATCATGTGCGGAGGGGACGTGGCGGAAGGCACCCGCGTGTCCGAGGAGTACCTGCTGGACCTTGAGCGCGAGGCGTTCTTGAGTTTGCTCGGGATGCCGACGACCCTGGACCGCATCCGGCACATGCTTCAGACCGGAAAGCCGCTGCGCAACTAGCGGCCGCTGTGCAACTAGCTATGGGGGTTCTGGCGGCGCGATAGGCGCCGGTCTAGAGAAGGGAGCCTTGTGATGAGAGAAGCAGTCATCGTCTCGTCCGTGCGCACCGCGGTGGGCAAGGCGCCGCGCGGAGCACTGAAAGACACCCGGCCCGACGAGCTGGCCGCAATTGCCGTCCGGGAAGCGGTGCGTCGGGTTGCGGGACTTGACCCCCAGGAGGTCGAGGACCTTGTCCTGGGCTGCGCCTTCCCCGAAGCGGAGCAGGGGATGAACGTGGCCAGGGTGGTGGCGCTGCGCGCCGGTCTGCCCATCACCACCTCTGGGATGACGATAAACCGGTACTGCTCCTCAGGCCTTCAGGCGATCGCCATAGCCGCCCACCAGATCATGACCGGGCAGAACGAGGTTGTGGTGGCCGGCGGCACCGAGAGCATGAGCATGGTGCCGATGACCGGGAACAAGTACGCTCCGAATCCCTACTTTGCCGAGCACTGGCCTGAAGTCTACCTGTCCATGGGCCTGACCGCGGAGGTCGTGGCCGAGCGCTACGGCATCTCCCGCGAGGACCAGGATCAGTTGGCCCTGCGCAGCCACATGAACGCGGCCGCCGCCCAACAGGCGGGGAAGTTCGCCGAAGAGATCGTGCCGGTCGCCACCACGCGGTGGACCACGGATAACGGCCGGCCTCGGCGAGAGGAGATCAACCTGGCGGCGGACGAGGGCGTGCGTGCCGATACCTCCCTGGCGGCCCTTGCCAAGCTCAGGCCGGCCTTCTCCACAAAGGGGACAATCACCGCGGGCAACTCCTCGCAGACCAGCGACGGCGCGGCCGCGGCGGTGATCATGTCCGCCGGGCGCGCCAGGAAGCTGCGGGTGAAGCCGCTGGGCGTCCTCCGCTCGTTTGCGGTGGCCGGGGTGGCCCCGGAGGAGATGGGCATAGGCCCGGTCAAGGCCATCCCTAAGGCCCTTAAGTTGGCCGGGTTGAAGCTCGACGACATCGGGGTTATCGAGCTGAACGAGGCCTTCGCGGCGCAGGGGGTCGCGGTGATCCGGCTGGCAGGACTGGATCCGGATCGGGTCAACGTCAACGGTGGGGCCATCGCGCTGGGCCACCCGCTGGGTTGCACCGGCGCAAAGCTCACCGCGACCGTGCTGCACGAGATGCGCCGGCGGAAGGCGCGCTACGGAATGGTGACGATGTGCATCGGCGGTGGTATGGGCGCGGCGGGTATCTTCGAGGCAGCATAGGAGGAGCGGACCCATGGACTCCAAGTCGGCGCAGGTCACGATCCCCGGTGGCGGTTTCGTCGTCGGGTCTACTTCCCCGGAGGCGGTCTTCACCCCTGAGGATCTGACGGACGACCACCGCATGGTCCAGCGCACGGTAGAGCAGTACATGGAGCAGGAGGTCCACCCGCACATCAAGGAAACCGAGGAGCACAACTGGGATCAGGTGGTCAAGCAGTTCCGTGGATTTGGGGAGCTGGGCTTCCTGGGAGCCGACGTGCCTGAGGCCTACGGCGGCAGCGGCCTGGACAAGATCTCCGCGCTGGTAATCAAGGATGCGATGAGCTCAGCGGCCTCGTTTGCGACCATGGTGAGCGCGCACACCGGCATCGGCACGCTGCCCATCGTGTTCTTCGGCAACGAGGAACAGAAGCAGAAGTACCTGCCCAAGCTGGCATCAGGGGAGTGGGTCAGCAGCTACGCCCTGACCGAGCCCACCGCCGGGTCAGACGCAATGGCCATACGCGCGCGCGCGACGCGCAGCCCGGACGGCTCTCACTACGTGATCACCGGCGTCAAGCAGTTCATCACAAACGCGCTGATGGCGGACCTCTACATCACCTACGCCAAGGTGGACGGCGAGCACCACTCCTGCTTCATCGTTGAACGCGGCACCGAAGGGGTCACCGTCGGCGAGGAAGAGCACAAGCTGGGGATCAAGGGCACCTCGACCGCCTCGATCTTCTACGAGAACGCGCGGGTGCCGGCCGCCAACCTGCTGGGTGAGATCGGTCAGGGACACAAGATCGCCTTCAACATCCTCAACGTCGGCCGCTTCTACCTGGCGGCGGGGTGCGTGGGGGGATCGCGCTTCGCTTTGCGCGAGGCCGTCGTCTACGCGAACGAGCGCAAGCAGTTCGGCAAGGTCATCGCCGAGTTCGGGTTGATCCAGCAGAAGCTGGCACGGATGGCCGCGGCGACCTTTGCCGCCGAGAGCATACTCTACCGCACCGGAGGCCTCATCAGCGAGGCGCTGGGCGGCGAAGCCCACGAAAGCGGCCAGGTGGTCGCGGCGCTGGAGGAGTACGCGATCGAGTGCTCGGTCAACAAGGTCTTCTGCTCTGAGGTGCTCGACGCGGTCGTGGACGAAGCGCTGCAAATCCACGGGGGCTACGGCTTCGTGGAGGAGTACCCGGTGGCGCGCGCCTACCGCGACGCGCGCATCAACAGGATCTTCGAGGGCACGAACGAGATCAACCGGCTGCTCATCCCGGCCATGCTGCTGCGGCGGGCGCAGAAGGGCCGGTTGGGGCTGTTCGCGGCCGCGCAGAAGGTGGCGGGCGAGATGCTTTCCCCCACGGTTGGGGGAGAGGGCGCGGTTTCGGGACCGCTCGCCGAAGAGCGTCGCCTGGTGGACGCTGCGCGCCGAGCAGTTCTGTTTGCCGCCGGCGCCGCGACCCAGAAGTACCTGACCGAGCTGGAGAACCAGCAGGAGATTCTCGGCGGCATAGCCGACATGGCGATCGAGCTGTTCGCCATCGAGAGCGCGGTGCTGCGGGCCGCCAAGACCGCCTCCCGCGGCGGGGCCTCCGCGGGGCTGCAGGCCGCGATGGCCGCGTACTTCCTCGACGACGCGCTGCCGCGCATCGAGACCAACGCACGGAGGGTGCTGGCCGCCACAGAGGATGGCGACACGCTGCGTACCATGCTGTCCGGTCTGCGCCGGTTCCTCAAGATTCCCTCGGTGAACACGGTGAGCCTCGGGCGCCAGATTGCCGGGGCGGTGATCAA
>JASEHJ010000109.1 GCA_030018905.1 bacterium
TAGGACTGCTGCGGCCGTACGCCCGCTTCGACCGCGAAGTCCCAGCGCGGGCTGTTGTCGTGACCGCTCTCCCAGGGGTGGACGACCACAATCAGCGGGCAGCCTTCAACCGTGCGGTGATCTGAGAAGTACCGTAGGCACGCCAGCAACCCGTCGAAGACCTCGGCCCACCAGGCGTGGCGGCGATCGCGGTCGGGATTCGCCATCCCGACCCGGTAGACCGCGGTCGGTAGCACCGGCGGTTGCGAGATGCCGCTGGTCAGCTCGCCGGGGTCGCGCGCGTGTCCTCCCGGCCACAGCTCCGGACCAGGGGCGTACCAGCCCAACGCGGCCCGGTCGTAGCGGATGTGCGGGAGCATGCCGTCCGTCCACTGTCCCCGCAGCAGGCTCTCCACCTCGCGAACGGCGCGTTCCCAATCCAAGTATGCCCATCCCATCGCGATGAAAGCGCTGTCCCAGTTCCACTGGTGGGGATAGAGCCGAGCGCTCGGCTTGGTGAACTCGCCGCGGTCGTTGGCGTGCAGGATCGCTGCAGCGGCCTCGACCAACGCCAACGCGTCGTCTGGCAGGGGATCGGCAATCCACTTCATCGACGTGCTCCTTCCTGCGTGGGGATCACGGCCCGCCCCGATCCGGGCTCCATCAGGCGCAACCGGTCGGGTAGCGGCCTTAACCACACCCGCTGTCCCGGGTCGTGGTCGGTGTCGGGAGCCACCGTGACCTTCGCGGTCTCGCCGTCCACGCTAACGGTAAGCAACGTGGTTCCACCCAGCGGCTCAATCACCACGACCACCGCGGGAAAGGCGCCGGCGCGAGTCTCGGTCGTCACCTCAAATGCCTCGGGCCGCACACCCACCAACACCTCGCCGCCTGCCCTTATCCCCTCGGCCCCGGCCCACCGCTCTTCCAGGCCCAGCACCGTCCCGGCCACCCGGACCGACCGTCCGCCCTCCTCCACGGTCCCCCCGAAGAAGTTCATAGGCGGGCTGCCGATGAAGCCCCCCACGAAGGTACTGGCCGGCCGGTTGTAGATTGCCGAGGGCGTGTCGCACTGGACGATCGCGCCGCTGCGCATGACCGCGATCCGGTCACCCAGGCTCAGCGCCTCGACCTGATCGTGGGTGACATAGACGGTGGTTGCCCTGGTCTCGCGGTGCAACCGTTTCAGCTCGGCGCGCATCTGCAGCCGCAGGAGGGCGTCCAGGTTCGAAAGGGGCTCGTCCATCAGCAGGACCTCGGGCTGCATCACGATCGCCCGGGCCACCGCAACACGCTGCCGCTGGCCGCCGGAGAGCTGCGCCGGGTAGCGATCCAGCAACTCGCCGATCTGAAGGAGTTCGGCCGCCTGCAGCGTGCGCTGCCGGGTCTCTTCCGCCGGGGTCTTCCGGATTCGCAGTCCGAAGGTGATGTTGTCACGAACGGTCATGTGCGGGAACACCGCGTAGGACTGGAAGACCATGGCGATCCCGCGTCGCCCGGGCTGCCTGTCGGTGACATCCTCCCCCCCGATCACGATTCGACCGGCGTCCATGCGCTCCAACCCGGCGACGCAGCGGAGTGCCGTCGTCTTGCCGCAGCCCGACGGGCCCAACAGGACCATGAACTCACCGTCCCGGACCTCCAGCGTGACGCCGTCTACTGCCCTGACCCGGCCGAACCGTTTGGTTACGCGATCGAGAAGGACGGTTGCCATGCTCCCTCCGCTACCGGATGGTGACTCCCCACAGGGTCATCAGGTACCGGCGGATGATGAAGATGATGATCATCGCCGGCACGATCATGAAGAAACCGCCAGCAAAACGATAGTCGAGCGGCGCGCCCGCGAAGGCCACGGCGTTGATGAGAAGGGCCGGCAGGGTTCGGTTGTGGAGCGTTAGGATCGCTGCCGCGAAGACCTCGTTCCACGAAAGCACAAATGTGAAGATGGCCGCAGCGGCAAGGCCTGGGAGAGCGATCGGCAGGGCCACCCGCAGGAAGGCCTGCAGGCGGGTACAGCCCAGCGTCATGGCGGCCTCCTCCAGTTCCATTGGGACCCCGATGAAGACGCTTGTCGTAATGACAACTGCAAACGGCAAGGCGAGGGCCGTGTGGACGATGGCCACCCCCAGCAGGTTGTCGTACAACCCCCAGCGGATGTAGGCAACGGCGAGCGGTATTGCCAGGACCGTCGCCGGGAACATCTTCGTCGCGAGGATTCCAAGCCTGAACCCCTCGCGGCCGGGAAACCGGAAGCGCGAGAGGGCATAGCCGGCCGGCGCGCCGATCGCGACCGCGAGCGCGATGGTGAACAGCGCCACGATCAGGCTGTTGAGCGTGGCCTGCCAGACACCCTGCGCCCTGAGGAAGAAGAGGATCGTGTCCATGGTAGGTGGCGTGGGGAAGATGGCCCGTGGCCACGAGTAGAGCTGGGCGCGCGAGCTGAACGCGGCCAGCGAGATCAGCAGGATGGGAAACAGCACCCAGGCCGCGATCAGCGTCGCGATCGTCGCGAGGAGGGCGGTGCGCGCGGCGCGTGCCATAACCTAGCCCGCCACCTCCTCTTCCCGCGTGCGCAAGGCCCGCAGGTACACCCACGTTATGACCACCGAGACGCCCATTATCAACACGGCGTATGCGCTCGCCACGTGCGGATTTCGGTACAGGCCGTACCAGAAGTAGGCCTCGCCGGCCAGCACGGGCACCTGGCGACCCGAGAGGGTGATCACCGTCGCAAAGAGCTGGAACGCCAGGATGGTGCGAATGATGAGCGCCGTCTGCAGACTGGGGCGCAGCAGAGGCAGCGTGACGTGCCACAGCTTTCGCCAGCCGCCTGCGCCGAACACATCCGCGGTCTCAAAGTAGTCCCGCGGGATGAGCTGCAGGCCCGCCAACAGGATGATCATCACGATGGCCGTGGCCCGCCACACCTCGGCCGCGATGATGGCGCCATAGAGCCAGACCGGCTGCTCAGCCGAGAGGTACGTCAGTGGCTCCCGCACGGCGCCTACCATGTGCAGTAGCGTGTTGAGGTAGCCGCGCTCAGTGAAGACCGACAGCCAGATCAACCCCGCGGCCAGGTCGGAGATCGCCAGCGGGATCGCGCAGATGTAGAGGAACCAGAGATGTCCGCGAAACCGGCTGTTTACCAGCAGGGCGATCACCAGCCCGATCGCCACCTGGATCGGCACGACGATCGCGGTGAGCAGCAGGCTGTTGGTGATCGCCCCCCGGAAATACGTGTCGCCCAGCATTCGCTGGAAGTGCTCGGCCGTCAGGCCGCCCTCCGGGCGCAGGAAGCTCAGCCCGAAAGCCTGCACCAGCGGGTAGGCGAAGAAGACGCCCAGGAAGACCAGCGACGGTGCCAGCAGGAGGTACGGAAGCCACTCGATGCGCGGCCTTCCAGCGCGCGCCAGATCGGGCACCTCATCTGCGGCTGCCATCGGGGCCTGCGCCCGTCGTCCCTAGTCAGGCCGGCAGGGTGTGATTGCCGGGTCCGGAGGCGGGCACACCGCGTTCATCGCGCGGTACAGCTCCTCCAGCTTCCGGGCCTGCGCGGCCAGGACTTCTTCTATCGGCTTGCCCAGCACCGAGATCTCCCTGAAAGTGTCCACGTAGAGTGGTACAAACTCGCCGGTCCGCACGCCCAGCCCAACCGGGAGCAGTGCGACCCGCGCGTCCCGCGCGCCCTGCTGCGCCGTCACGGCCTCGGCCAGGAGCTTCATCCCGCCGGTCGGCACCGCCCCTGCGGCCTCCCGCACGGTCGGGAAGAAGGCGACGCCCTGCACGGTGAGGACCTGCGTGCGGGGGCGCGTCAGGAACTCGATCAGCCGGGCCGCGGCCTCGGCGTTGGGGGCCGTCTTGGGAATGGTCAGCCCCACGATGACCGACAGGAACGACCGGCCGCGCGGCCCTGCTGGCGATGGCAGGACGACGAAGTCGTCGGGTCGGTCGCGCAGCGCGGGTAGCAGCCTGGCGGTGTGGTCCCAGGCGACCCACACCTCGCCCAGCAGCAGAGGCTCGTGCATGAAGCTGTAGAGGAACGAGCCCGGGTGGAGCACGCCGCCCAACCTCCGGAGGTACCGCCACATTTCCACGGCCTCGGGGGACTTGAATCGCTTGACCTGGGAACCGGTGAACGAGGGGTAGATGTACCCGTGCAAGAAGCGCCCGAACAGCCCGCCCGGGCCTGCCGGGAACCCGATCCGGCGGGTGCCGGTGGCGGACTTGATGGCGTCCCCCCACTCCAGCAGGTCGTCGTAGGTCATGGCCATGGGATTGGATCCACGGGGGAAGTAAGCCATCGCCCGCTTGTGCGCGACGATAACGTACGTAGCCTGCATCCAGGGGACGTACGCCTGGATGCCGCCGACCTGGCTGATCCGCACCAAATCTGGGAAGAAGGTGCGGTCGCCGCGGCGGGCCAGGTCGGCCTGGACCGGTGCCATGTCGCGGGCCACCCCGGCGGGTACAAGGATTGGGAAGTCCCCGTGCAGCGTTCCGGTCAGGTCAATGGACCCTCGCCCTACCCGGGCTTCGGCCTGGAGTCTGTCCATGTATGGGCCGGCCAGCTCCGAGACGAACCGGACACGGATGCCGGTTTCCGTCTCAAAGGCACGAAAGAGCGTGTCGCGCGCCCACTCGGTCTCGTGCACCGGTGAGAACTGCGTCGAGGTAAAGGTGATCTCCACGGCCGGGCCGGTCTGCGCCGCCGGGACGGTAACCACCAGGATCGCTGCGAGGACTACGGCCATCAATGTTGGTGCCCGCATCGCGCCACCTCCATGGTCCAACTGAACTGCGGCCTCACTCTTCCTCTCCATGCTTCGCTCCCCCGCCGGGCGGTTCCTTGACCGACGAGGCCCGCTGCCCCCACCACTCCTCCAGCCGCCTGCGCACGGCGGCTTCCGCGCCGTGGTCCGTGGGCCGGTAGTACCGCCGGCCTTCTAGTCCCTCTGGCATGTACTGCTGTAGGACGAATCCCTCCGGGAAGTCGTGCGGGTACCGGTACTCCTTGCCGTAACCTAGGCGCTCAACGACCCCGGGGTGGCTGGTGTCGTGCAGGTGGACCGGCACCGGCCCCGCGCGCTCCTGCTCGACGTCGCGCGACGCCTCTCCGATCGCGCTCACCACAGCGTTGCTCTTGGGCGCCGTGGCGATGTAGATGGCGGCCTGTGCCATCGGTATGCGCGCCTCCGGGAGGCCCACGAACTCGACGGCCTGCGCGGCCGCCGTGGCGACCACCAGAGCCATCGGATCGGCCAGTCCGACGTCTTCCGCGGCGTGTATTACCATCCGCCGCGCGATGAACCTGGGGTCTTCTCCACTCGCCAGCATCCGCGCCAGCCAGTAGACCGCGGCATCCGGGTCGGAGCCGCGCAGGCTCTTGATGAATGCCGAGATCGCATCGTAGTGGGCGTCACCCTCCCGATCGTAGGGGAGAATCCGGCGCTGGCTGGCGTCGGTGACCAGCGCGAGTGTGATCCGGCGAGCGCCTTCGCCCTCCGCGGCGGTAACGGCGGATTCCAGCGCGTTGAGTGCCACGCGGGCGTCGCCGTTGCTTGCGCCCACCAGGAACTCCATTGCTTCGGGATCCACCTCGAACCCGAGCCCGGCAAGGCCGTCCGGATGCGTGAGCGCCCTCTCGACAATGGCCCGAACGGACGCGTCGTCCAGTGGCTGGAGCTGGGCAACGGTTGATCGTGAGATCAGGGTGGGATTGACATCGTGGAAGGGGTTCTGGGTGGTGGCGCCGATCAGGATGATCGTGCCGTTCTCCACGTGCGGCAGCAGCACATCCTGTTGGGCCTTGTTGAAGCGGTGGATCTCGTCAATGATCAGCAGCGTCCGCTGCTGGTGGAACCGCAGGCGGTCCCTGGCAGCGGAGATGATCCTCCGTAGATCGGCGACCCCGGCGGTGACCGCGTTGACCTGCTCCACGTGGGCGCGCGTCCTGGCCGCGATCAACAGCGCAAGCGAGGTCTTGCCGGCCCCGGGCGGTCCCCAAAGGATCAGGCTGCGAACCCGGTCCTGCTCGATCGCCGTCCGCAGGGTGCGGCCTGGGCCGATCAGGTGCTCCTGCCCCACGAACTCGTCCAGCGTCCGCGGTCGCAGGCGTGCGGCAAGCGGGACTGCGGCAGACTCTGCGGAGGCATCGTCAAACAGCGCCATGGATTATCTTCTATCGTACCACGGACCGGGCAGCCGGAGGGACCCGCGCGCCGGAGTGCGAACAGACCCCTATGCGTACCACGCGTCCACCGCGCATCGCCTGCAAGCGTGAATCGCTGGTGATCACAGTGTTTGATGGCGAAGAGGCCATCTACACCTTTGATCACGCCGGACGGTTCTGCTCTGCTTGGGCCGGATACCGCCTCTACCGGCGCGCGCTGGATGGCCGGGTGATACGGAAGCACACCGATCGCTCTGGAAGGCATCCCCGCCGCCACCGAAGCTTCCTGGAAGATGAAGCGCGCGCGACAATCACGGATGCGGCCGCCGGGGCCGCATCCGCTGCTCTCGATGCCCTGCGCGACGGCACCGCCGAGATCGTCTGGTCCCTGCCCGGAGATCCTGATCCGAACCGGGCCACGCAGTTCCTGGAGGCCGCGGCCCGGTTCGATGCCGCGGCCGCTGATGCGGATGCCCTGCGGTACGCTTCGGTCTATGCCCCGGTACCGATTCTTCCGCCCGATCGATACCGCTCTCTCGTCGTCCAGGTGACCGAGGGCTGCCATTGGAACCGCTGCACCTTCTGCTCGTTCTACCGGGCGCGTCCCTTCCGGATCAAGCCGCTCGACGAGTTCGCATCTCACCTGGGTGCGATCCGGGCGTTCTTCGGCCAGGGATTGACCCTGCGGCGTGGCGCGTTCCTGGGAGATGCAAATGCCCTCCTGCTGCCCGCCGGCGACCTCATGCCACGCATGGACCTGCTGGCGCGCGCGCTGCCCGACCAAGCCGGCGACCTGGCGGCGTTCATAGACGTGTTCACCGGATACCGCCGCGATCACCGTGATCTGGCGACCCTCCGTGCACGCGGGCTGCGGCGGATCTACCTGGGGCTGGAGAGCGGCGACGACGAGCTGCTGGAGTTCCTCAACAAACCCCAGTCGGCAGAGGAAGCGATTGGGCTTGCGCACACGGCCAGGGACGCCGGGATGGCCGTGGGTATTATCGTCATGGCCGGCATCGGCGGGGATGCGTTCTGGCACCGGCATGTTGAAGCCACGCTGGCGGCAATCCGAGCCATGGAGTTGGGAGCCGGGGACCTGCTGTACGTTTCCGCGTTTGCGGCGCCGCAGTCCGGCCCCTACGCCGAGAGGGCCGTGGCGGCCGGAGTGAAGCCGCTCACCGAGGACGAGGTATGGGACCAGATGGACGAACTGGTATCGGGGTCCAAGGCCGCACTCGGGCCTGGGGCTCGCGTGGCGCGTTACGACATCGAGGAGTTCATCTACTAGCAGGCCCCCGCCGTGCCGTGCGGGACGGAGTTCCCGAACCCTGCTCTCGCAGGTGGGTGCCCTCCCAGCCGCTCCGGCTTCCCGCGGACTTGCAGCGGGTCTGCCTCGGCGTCCGGAGACGGGCTCCCCGGGCCAATGTGTTGGATCGGAACTACTGGCCCGCCTCGTGCACGGCAGGGAACCTTCCGAGCACCTCTAATCCTAGCAACCTACGCCGCCGCCCGCAACCTAATCCTCGGCAACGAGACTGTCAAGCCCAGGGTAGCACTTCTCTTGGCCTATGATGTTGGTGCTCGA
>JASEHJ010000010.1 GCA_030018905.1 bacterium
GAACGGCGTGCACCACGAACGCCTCGACCGAGGCGTGCCCGAGCTGCTCAAGCGCGGTCTCGATGCGCCTATGAAGCGTCGCCGGGATCGGCACAAGCACTATGTCCTGCATAACGACCACCCTCCGTACGGCACCTTAGTACGTGAGCACCGAAAACAGGTCCGCCCCCTCCAGCGCGCTTCGGCCGTTCAGGAACGTGAGCTCCACCAGGCAGGCCATCCCCACCACCGTACCGCCCAGGCGCTCAACCAGCCGGCGGGTGGCGTTCAGTGTGCCTCCGGTCGCGATCACGTCGTCCACTATCACTATCCGCTGTCCGGGGGCGATGGCATCCTCGTGCATCTCCAGCGCCGCCACCCCGTACTCGAGCTGGTACTCCTCGCGGATGGTCTTCCACGGCAACTTGCCGGGCTTGCGTGCCGGCACGAACGCCGCGCCCAGCCTCAACGCCAGCGGCGCGGCCAGGATGTAGCCGCGCGCCTCGATCGCCACGATCACGTCCGGCTGCTTGGGCCGGCAGTAGGCCTCGAGCGCGTCCAGCGCGTGCAAGAACGCCGCCGGCGAGCGCAGCAGGGGGGTGATGTCCCTGAAGATCACGCCCTCGATCGGAAAGCCGGGCACGTCTCGAATGTAGGCCTTGAGGTCCACGAACACCACCTCCTCAGGAGACATGTTGTCGAGAGAAGAAACCTACTCCGGTGACCAGGCAGCGCGGCATCTATCCGAGTTCGACCTCGGACGAATCGCCCAGGTTGATCCGGGCCGGGCGGCCCGTTACCGAGGCGTGCTCGCCGATGATAGAGTGTTCCAGCAGCACGCCGTCCAGCGTTGCGGCGGCGTTGACGATGCTGTCCTTGATGACCGAATGAGACACGCGCGCGCCCTCTGCCACCGAGGCGTACGGACCTATCACCGACCCCTCGATCCTGGCCGAGGGATCCACGTAGGACGGTTGTATGACCACCGATCCATCGCACACGTGGCAGGGCAGTGGTTCCGCTGACAGCAACTCGCGGTTCGCCTCCAGCAACGCCTCGGACGTCCCGCAGTCAAACCAGCCGGTAATGTGAAAGGTCCGCATTCGCTCTCCAGCCTCGACCATCATCTGCAGCGCGTCAGCCAGCCAGTACTCACCGCGCACATGTCGCCCCTCGTTGATGAGTCGCTCAAGGCACCCGGCGAGCAGCAGAGGGTTCCGGATCAGGTAGACCCCCACGATGGCCAGGTTGCTCGGTGGAACCTCGGGCTTCTCGACCAGGCGGCGCACGTGGCCGTCGGACACCTCCACGACCCCGAAGCGGCGGGCGTCGGCCACCTGGCGAACCCCTATGGCGGACTCCTCAAGCGCAAGCACGCGCGGAAGGTCGGCCTTGATAATGGTGTCGCCCATGATGATCAGGACACCCTCGCCGTTCAGATGCTCCCGCGCCACATAGATCGCATGCCCGTTGCCCAGCGCCTCTTTCTGTTCCACGAAATGGACAGGGATCTTGTAACGGCCTCGGACGAACTCCTCGATCTTCTCGCCCAGGTGCCCGACGACCAGCACCGCCTCGTCCACGCCTGCCGCGACCAGCTCGTCGAGGATGTGCCCAAGAATCGGGCGGCCGGCCACGTGCATGAGCGCCTTGGGTTGGGTATGGGTATGCGGCCTCAGGCGGCGGCCGACTCCGGCAACGGGAATAATGGCTTTCATGGTAGTAGGCTACTTCGCGCCATCGAGGGCATCTCCCCCCTCATCTCCCCCCGTGCCGGAACACGTGACCGACGGTGCGGATGATGATCTGCGCATCGAGCAGCACCGAGCGATGCTTGATGTAGAACAGATCGTAGCGGAGCTTCACGATGGCATCCTCGACCGAGTCGGCGTACCCGAAGTTGACCTGCGCCCATCCGGCCACGCCCGGCTGGACGCTGAGACGCGTTCGGTAGTAGGGAATCAGCGCCTCCAGCTCGGTGACCATCTCGGGCCGCTCGGGTCGAGGCCCCACCACGCTCATCTCGCCACGCAGGATGTTGACGGCCTGGGGCAGCTCATCGAGGTGGAACCGCCGCAGCGCCCGACCGACCCTTGTTACTCGGGGGTCGTTGATACCGGCCCACTGTACGCCGTTGGACTCCGCGTCGCCGACCATGGTGCGGAACTTCAAGAGCACGAACTCCCGTCCTCCACGGCCAACCCGGCGCTGGCGGTAGAAGACCGGGCCCCGGTCCTCGAGCCAAAGGGCAGCCGCCACCAAGGGTGTCATCACAGCCGTCGCCAGCAGGCCAACCGCGGCTAGGAGGAGATCGGCCAGGCGCTTGAACGTGTCGTAGAGCGCAGGGGGAGGACGATCCAGCGGCAGCGCTATGTGTAGGTTGCCATCGGCGTGCTCGATTGGAACCTGTCCGGTGAGATCTTCGAGCAGCCGGTGCACCGGCGTCACCGTGGCGCCGCGCTCCTGGCATTTCACCAGGGAGCGCAGGAGGTCGCCGTCGGCGCTGCCGGTACAGGCCACGACCACCTCGGAGACCTGGGCCTGCTCCAGCACACCGGGAAGATCGCGGTAGTTGCCCAGCACCGGCAGCCCGTCCACCTTCTGTCCCTGGACCGCCGGGTCGCTGTCAACGAATCCCGCGGGCACGTACTCGGTGCGGCCGTACTTCCGTATTGCCGCCAGTACCTCCCGGCCCACCTTGCCGGCACCCACGATCACCACCCGGTGGCGGAACGACGGCTGAACCAGGACGAGCGCGTAGAACGCCCTCCACGCGGCAACGAAAACCGTGGTGGTACCGAAGAACCACAGCAGCGTCAGGCGCGAGGGCAGGAGGTTAGGCGTCACGTAGGGGAGAGTCAGGTAGAGCGCATCAGCCGTCACGACGGCGAGCGCCGCACGGATGGGTCCTGCGGGCAGGCGGGCTGCAAGCCGCAGATCGTAGAGCTCGGCCACCGACGCCGCGACCGCCCACGCTGCCGAGAGCAGGACAAACCAGAACGTCCGCCCGGCAACCGTGCTTGCCGCCAGCGGGAAGTGGAGTCGTACGGACAGGGTGACGAGCAGCGCGAGGTTCAACAAGGCCAGATCCAGAAACGCCAGGAGGACCTTGCGTTCCGAGATCTGAAGCGGCTGTCGGAACTCGCGCGGGCTCTTCATGGCGCCCATGAGGCCGGGTCGGGCATTGGGCGGGTCCGCCCAGAAAGCGCACGCTCGTAGACGGCGGCGGTCTCTGCCAGCATCCGCTCCTCGGTGAAGTGCTCAAGCGCCCGGCTCCTGCCTGCCTCTCCCATGCGGCGGCGAAGGACGGGGTCGGCCAGCAACCGATCCAGCGCCAGCGCCAGCGCCTCAGGATTCTCAGGCGGGACGAGGAACCCGGTCTTTCCGTGCACCACCGCCTCCGAAACGCCACCGACATCCGTCGCGACAACCGGCAGGCCGCTCATCATGGCTTCAATGACGGCAAGCGGCATTCCCTCCCATCGGCTTGACAGAACGAAGACGTCCGCGGAGCGGAGCAACACGGGCACGTCGTCGCGGGCCCCGATCACTGTGACGCGTACTTCCAGCCCTTGCTTGCGGATCAACGCCTCGACCTCCGGGCGTATGGGGCCTTCTCCTACTAGCAGAAGGCGGTGCGCCGATCCGACGCGCGCCCAGGCGTTCACCAGCGTAACCGGGTCCTTGGGCTCCTTGAACCTGCCGACCATCACGGCCGTACACGGTTCGCCGGTCCCACTCCCGCCTTCTCCCGCCACGGCATCCACCAGCCAGGGTTCCGGTGCGATGCCGTTGGGAATCACTTCCAGCCTCCCGGACGGCCCTATCCCCGCCCGCAGCGCCGCCTCCCTGTCGTGGTGCGAGACGCAGATGATGGTTGTCGTCAGCCGGGCGGCCGTCCTCTCTGCCAGCGCGAGAAGGGCACGGATGATAGGGGGCCACCAAGATCCGGCGAACGGCCATCCGTGGCATGTGAACAGCACCGCAGGTATCCTGGCGGCCCTTGCCGCGACTCTCCCCAACAGCCCCGCCTTGGTGCTGTGACAGTGCACCAGTGCGAACCTCTCCCTGCGCATCCAACGCGAGAGCCGCACGAGGGTGGCCAGATCGGCCAGCGGGCGGGGAGCACGGGTCAGTCCTGGAATCTCCACGACGCGAATGCCTTCCTCTTGTAGGCGGACCACCAGCGGCCCGCCCGGACCACACGCCACGGTCACGTCGTAGAGGTGACGGAAGCCCCGCGCCAGCGCAAGGACGTGCGCCTGGGCCCCGCCCAAATCCGAGAGCGTAATCACGTGCAGGACGCGGGGGCGGGCGTGCGGCAATCGCGCCGCCTGCTCCGGGCCGGTGGCTGCGCGGAGGACTTCGCCTGCCCTCACCCAGCCCCACACCCGGCCGCTCAGTTCGGCCCAGTGGTAGCCGGCCTCATCCTTGCGAAACCGCAGCAGCGCAAGCATCATCCGGGCCGCGGGGCCGGCCCAGGAGCGCCGTAGAACATGCCAGAACGGGAAGCGGTGCTTGCGCATGACATAGCCGGTCCCACGGCCGTAGGCGAGAGCCCGGGCCCTGGCCTGCCGATCGTAGGCCCACACAGATGGGTTGTGATGTACCGCGAGCGCCGCCGTGTAGAACACCCGCATCCCCGCAGCCAGGCCCCGCAGGATGTAGTCAGTCTCCTCCCCCGCCCCCCAGGGCGTGCCGGCCCCAGGGCCGAGGTGCGGGTCGAACCCGCCTGCCTGTTCGATGAATCGCCGGCGCACGAAGAGCGCGTAGGTTACCGCCAGCCACCCGGCGTTGTGCCGGGTCACGCGCACCTCGCCGGGCGCTCCCCTGATCATCGAGGCTGCGCCCCGCTCGTCCACCGAGCTGACCATCAACCCGTCCCACTCCGGGTGCGCTTCGAAGAACCGCGCCACACCCTCGAGCAGGTCGGGAGGATACCAGCAGTCGTCGTCGGGGAACCCCACGATCTCCCCTGTGGCGTGCTGCAACCCGGCGTTCCTCGCCCGCGAGGCTCCCGGCGGGCTGTGCAGGTGAACGAGGGGGAAACGATCTCGGTGGGGTTCGAGCAGGCGCGCCACCCGGTCGTCGGGGTTCTGATCGACCACTACTAGGTCGAAGTCGCGGCAGGTCTGAGCCGCCAGGGAGGCCAGGAACCGCTCTGGCTCGACCGTGCGGTTCGCGGTCGCAAGCACCAGGGAGATCTTCATGGCGCCGGGCCCGCGGGCCGGGCGAGCTTCTCGAAGGTGGAGAACAGTGTAATCGCGGCAAGAGTGCGCAGCAGCCCCAATCGCGCCCGTAGGGGGAGGCGCAGCCGTTCGATCGCTAGCCGCTGCAGCCTCAACTTCTCGCGCTGGGCGAGACCGCGCGCCACGGCCTGGGACCGGCTGCCCGGCCGTGTCTTCCGCACCACCACCAGCACGTCGGGGAGATTGGCCACCAGGTGCGACTCGGCGATGCGGATGAACAGCTCATAGTCCTCGAAGAGCGTGTCGGCGTAGGGACCGACGGCTTCCATGGCCCGGCGTCGGACCAACGCGGCCGTGTGCACTATCGGGTTCCCCCACCCCATCGCCAGGCGGATTGCACGGTCCGACTTGGGGCGCAGGTAGAGACGATCCTGCCCCCGCGCGTCTCGAATCATCACGTCGGCGCCCACCAGCGCGATCTCCCGATGCGTGTCCAAGAACGCCACCTGGCGGCTCAGGCGCTCCGGCAGCCACAGGTCGTCGGCGTCCTGGGGGGCGAGGAACTCCCCTGACGACGCCGCGACCGCCAGGTTCAGCGCTGCGGCGCGGCCGATGCGGGGCTGCCGGATCACGCGGACCCTCGGGTCGCTAAGGGCCTCGACGACCTCGGTCGTCCGGTCGTCCGATCCGTCGTCCACCACCACGACCTCGAAGTCCTGGTAGGACTGCGCCAGCACGCTGCCGACGGCCTCGGCGATAAGGGCTTCCTCGTTGCGTGCGGTGATGACGACGCTGACCCGGGGCACAGGCGCACCTCAGCGGCGGACGTTCCAGGCGGCCAGTCCAAGCAGAACCCACAGGTGCCGCCAGTGCAGCGTGTCTATCACAAACCCGTTCAGCAGTTGCCCGACGAGGATTGCCAGGATCGTGGCCCCACTGAGCCCGGCCCTGACGATGTGCAGAACCAGGAAGGCCGCGAAGGGCACAAACGCGAGCAGCCCGTTTTCGGCCAGAATCCGGAGGTAGAGACTGTGGGTAGCGTAAGCGTGCACGTCCTCGAACTGGCCCGGGCCCATGCCCAGCGCCCAGGATGAAAAGCTACGGCCGACGACGGCTCGCTCCTGCACGTCAAACCTGACGCTATCGTAGTCCTCCAGCCCGACACGCCCCAGGACAACAGGACCGAGATCGTGCGCGAGGACAAACACCAGAACTACCGCAAGGCCGAGGGCGAGGGCGAAAGCGGCGCGCCGCACCTGCGCGTACTCGCGCCGCCGCAGGGCGAGGGCCGCCATGATCACAAGCGTGACGGCTCCTGCCAGTACGGCTCCCCGCGACAGACTCATGACAAGGCCAAGCAGCAGGACGGCCGTGGCCCGCGCCCATCTGGCCTGACCTCCGGCCATCACCCGATCCACCGACCATGCCAGAGGCAGGACGAGGAATCCTCCAAATACGTTGGGGTCTTTGAAGGTGCCTTGCCAGCGAGGACCCCGCAGATAGATCAGGTGCTCCAGATTCGCCACATCATAGAAGGCCAGGAGCGTGAGCGCGGTTGTTGCCAGCGCGGCGACGACAATGCCGGCGATGACGGCCTGACGCATATTCTGTTGTATCAACCCGGCCACGGCAAGGTAGAGCAGAGCCAGGTATCCGGTTATCGCGACGTACCGGATCGCCGTGGCGAGATCGTCCGCCCGCGCCACCGACACCACCGAGAGGCCCACGAATGCCGCCAGGGTCCAGAAGCGCGCGTCAAGGCGGACCCAAATGTGCCGCCCGGCCATTCCGGCGGCCAGCGCCACCGGCACCAGCATGTCGAACGGCGCCGGTTCCATCTGAACCACCGCTATTGTGGCGAAGGTGGCCAGGAGGAAACTGCGGTAGTCCGCCAGAGCCCACGCGAAGTAGAGCGGGAACCCCGAGAGGGTGAGGAGCACCACTCCCTGGGCGGGCAGCATCCTGGCGATGGAGATCACGACCACCGCCGAGAGGTGTGCTAGACCCGCGGCAACGAGCAGGTGCCGGTATCGGCCGCACCATGCCGCGAGAAGGGTCATCTGCGATAGGCCTCTCGACGGTGCCGGATGTACTGGACCTCAACGCTATCAGGGCCGACGATTCTGAAAATGATCCGGTGCTCGCCGGTCCTGAGTTTCCAATACCCATCCCAGTCACCGTGCAGCCGATCTCCTGATCTCGGGTCCTCCGCCAGTTGATCCAGCGCGATTGCGATCGTTCGACGAATCCTGGGGGGCAACTTGCGAGTATCCCGTAGGGCCCGTCGGGTGAAGCGAATCTCAGCCATCAACGCCTCTTCTGGGATCCGCGTCGAGGTGGACGACCAAAGACGTCTTCGTACGAGTATATCCGCCCGGCCCTAGCGTCAGCCTGCGCCTCCCGCAGCGCCCGCAGCGCCCCTGGATCGGCCATCTCCTCGGCGGTAGCCATCAGGCTGTTATACTCGCCGGCGCCCAGGAGTACGGCCACCGGGGTTCTGTCACGAGTTATGACAACCTGCTCGCCGTCCTCGGCCGCGTGGATCAGCCTCGCGAGTTGCTGATGAGCCTCTTTGACTCCGACGGTCTTCGCCATGGAGCGGTCACCTCACCCATTAGTATATACCTGGGTATATACCTGCGTCAATACTCGTTGGTGACTGCTCCCATCGCGGCCTCACCACGCCGGCGGCCCCACTTCGGGGAAGCGCGCCAGCGCGGCCCCAACCGCCTGCTTGATGCGCTCAAGGCCGGCAGGGGTCGCCGCCTCCGCCCTCAACACCAGCACCGGCTGGGTGTTGCTGGCCCGTACGAGTCCCCATCCATCATCGAACAGCACACGCGCGCCGTCCACGTCAATCACCTTGTGGTCGCGCTTGAACGCCTCGGCCACACGCGCCACGACATCGAACTTGCGCGCGTCGGGGCACGTCACCCGCACCTCCGGTGTCACCGGATACCTGGGCACGTCGGCCATCAGCGCCGACAGCGGCGCATCGGTGTGAGAGAGGATCCGCAGCAACCGTCCGGCGGCGTAGAGGGCATCGTCGAAACCGAAGTACTCGTCCGCGAAGAACATGTGCCCCGACATCTCGCCGGTGAAAACCGCACCTATCTCCCGCATCTTGGCCTTGATCAGCGAGTGGCCCGTGCGGTAGAAGAACGGCCTGCCACCCAGGCGGGTCACTTCCTCCACGAGAACCTGCGAGCACTTCACCTCGACGATGACATCGGCGCCGGGGTGGCGCGGTAGGATCTCGCGCCAATAAAGGACCATCAGGAGGTCGCCCCAGAGGATCTCGCCCTGATCGTCCACGACCCCAATCCGATCGCCGTCGCCGTCCATCCCGATCCCCAGGTCGCACCGCTCGCGGCGGACCAGGGCGATCAGGTCGGTCAGGTTGTGCGGGTCCACGGGATCCGGGTGGTGATTGGGGAAGCTCGGGTCGGAGTCGCAGTAGATCGGCACGACCTCGACGCCCCACGCGGTCAGCACCTGGGGCGCGATCAGGCTGGCCGTTCCGTTTCCGCAGTCGAGAGCGACGCGCAGGCGCCGTGGACCCAGCCGGATCTTCTCCCGCAGCATCTCCATGTACGCCAGGACGATCTCGCGGGGTTCAATGCGGCCCCGGCCGTCCGCGAAAGGTCCGGTCTCCGCCCGCCGCCGGACCGCCTGTATCTGCTCCCCGTGCAGCGTCCCGAACCCGCCGGCCAGCTTGAAGCCGTTGAACTCGGACGGGTTGTGACTGGCGGTTACCATCACCCCGCCCTCGATTCCCCAGTGGACGCGCGCGAAGTAGAAGGTGGGCGTGATGACCGTTCCGATCCCGGCAACATCGCACCCTGAGGCGGTGAGGCCCTCAGCCACACCCGCTGCCAGCGCGGGCGAGTGCGTGCGGTTGTCCGCTCCCAGCACCACCGGGCTTCCGGACAGGTTGCGGTCCGCCGCGTACGCCCGGGCGATCCGCTCGGCAATCTCCGGAGTCAGGTCGGTGCCGACCAGTCCGCGGATGTCGTACTCGCGGAAGATCTCAGGGTTGATGCCAGGGGTCATGGACTAGAACTCCCCAGGGCGCGGCGGCGCGTCCTCCGGGGGCGCTGGGCCTGGCCGGGTCGTGCGCGGAACCATTCCCCGGCGCTCGGTGATGCCCACGAACCCAAACTCGATCGAGATCTCGTTGCGGATCTGGCGGTAGCGCACCAGCACGTCTATGCAATCCTGGATGAAGCGCACCGTGTAGTCAACGTCGTCAAAGGCCGACAGGCGGAGGTTGTAGGACGCCGAAGCGCCGACCTCCAGGGATGGGCTCGCGATGGCCATGAAGGATCCGGTCAGCTTCGTCTCGGGAACCACGGTGTTGTGCGCAACCCCAGCCGAGACCCGGAAGCGGTCCGGCACGGTGCGGGTGACGCCCAGGCTGACCGTGCTGGCCGGATCCACGACGTCAATGCTGAGCGGGGTGCTCCCCTGCACCGCGGTGTAGAGGTATCGAAGCGAGGTCGTGGTGTGGCGGTCCAATCGGTAGGTGAGCGCCGCGCCGAAGGTCGTGACCGTCCGCGTCGCGCCTGTGCCGTACGCCGAGATGCGCGCCGCGCCGCGGGCGGCAAAGGTCAGACCCGGAGCGACGCGCAGGCGCTCCGTCTCCACCGCCAGCTCACCGTCGAGCCGCGAGGTGGCTACACCCGAGACCAGTTCGCTGTACCATCCGGCCGTACCGGAAAGAGACCACGAGAAAGGTGCCGAGCCAATTCGGACCGGATTCATTGCCGCGCCGACCTCAGCCACGTCGTAGCGCAGTCCGTTGAAGGCCGGGCGGTCGTCAACCAGTTGCGCTCGACCGAGCTGCAGGGTCGCGGTGTAGGCCCGCTCCTCCCACGCTTGGGTGAGCAGCGGAGTGATCCCGGTGATCGTGCCGTATTTGAGGTACAGACGGCCTCGACCTGATCCTACCCCCACCGGAATCCTGTAGTCCGCCCAGAAACCATCGAGGCTGTTGTATCCAAGGCCTGGGAGGACCGTACCCTCAACCCCGGGCCGCAGCGACAGGATGTAGCGTGGAAACGTCAGCAGCCGGCGGTTGCGCAGGTACAGCGTTGCGTGATGGGCTACTATCTCCCGGTCGGGGATCAACTCGATGCGCCGCGCCGTGATGTGGTAGAGGGGACGCTTGGGATCGCAGTTGGTCACGAACCCCTCGAAGCAAACGAGGCGGTCCTGAGTGAAATCCAGGCGGTCGCCGCGCACGTAGACCCTGCGCTCCCGGTCCACGATCCCCTCCACGGGCTCGAACCGGCCCTCCTCGGTGCGGGCATTGTAGGTAAGCGCGCGACCCCGAAGTTCCTGGCCCCGGGCATCAACCATGCGCACGTTCCCGGTGGCCACGACGATCTGCGTCCGGAGATCGTACCGGGCAGCGTCAGCGAACAGGCGGTACCGCCTGAGGGTTATGCGAACGTTGCCCTGTGCCGTCACGACCTGGCCTGCCGAGTCGTAGACAATGCTGTCGGCCTCCACGGTCACCGGGGCCGGCTGGGCGCCGGCGGTCCCCGCGGAGATCAAGATCACGGCAAGCAGAGCGATCACACCATACCGCACGTCGCACCTCATGGCATGTGCATCCAATTGCTATTCTGCCGCGCCGGACGGCTTCCCTGCGTCACTCCAGTTGGCGACCAGGAGCCGCCCGAGGTGCCATGGGGATGCCACGTGTGCACTTCGTGAAATTGCCGGAGCGCGCCGGCGGAGATTATAATGAAGTGTCGTGCGCGCGATGGTGAACCGTCCACCTACCACCACCCTGATCATCGTCGGCAACAGCCCTGGCGAGGTGGCAGGGTGGGCTGTGCCCGTAGCCGCGGAGGCGCGCCGACTGGCCTCGGTGGGTGGGTGGTCCATCGAAACTGTGCTCTGCCTGCCGCCCTGCCAGTTCGCGAGCGGGCAGGAGTCGGCAGCCGCTGAGGCGGCTGGGGTGTTCGACAGGATAATGAATCCCAGGGCGACGCTGCTGCTTGCGCTCGGGCTCCCCGGGTGGACTCCCGCGGGAACACCGGTGGTTCTCCACGTCGGGGGCGACTTCTGGTTCTCACGGCGGCTGGCCCGCCGGTGGGGCGGCCATGCCTTTGCCTTCGTCGAGCGTGCCCACATCTCGCGCGCGCAGCGAGGGTTCGAACGGATCTTCGTTCCCACAACGTCACTTAGGGAAAGGCTGATCGGCCTCGGCGTCCCCGATCACAAGATCGAGGTCGCCGGAGACCCGCTTCAGGACGCGGTGCTCGCGGATGGGGCACCGGCGGAAGCGCGCGGCGCGGACGATGCGCGCCCGAAGGTGGCGCTTCTAGCCGGCAGCCGTGACAGCGTCTTTTCCGCGGTGTTCCCTTTCTGGGTAGAAACGGCCGCGGCACTGCGCGCGCGTGTGCCGGAGGCACGGCTGCTGGCGGTGGTTTCGCCGTTCGTGTCGCCCTCCGTGAAGCGGACGCTGCTGTCCCGACATCAGGCCAGCCTTGATGCCGCCGGCGTCGAGATCAGGCACGGAGGCCGGTCTTCCATCCGCAGTGCCGACCTGGCGCTGACCATTCCGGGCACCAACACGCTGGAGCTGGCGTTGATGCGGGTTCCCACCCTGGTCGTCCTCCCGTTCAGCCTGGCCCCGCAGATCCCGGTGGAGGGTGTGATTGAGTGGCTCACACGGGTACCCCGCCTTGGGCTGGCGCTCAAGCTGGCCCTGGCGCGCAGGCACATCAGCCGCAGGCCCTACCTGGCGCTGCCCAACATGCGCGCCAAGCGGCTCATCATGCCGGAACTCGTGGGTGACGTCACGCCGGAGCAGGTGGCCGATGAGGGTGCCCGATTGATACGGGATCGGGCCGCGCGGCTAAAGCTAGCAGAAGCGCTGGAGGCGATCCCGGTTGAGCCAGGAGCCTCGCGCCGAATCCTAGCCGCGATTGCGCCGGGCGGGGCGGCAATTGCGCCAGGCGGAGCCGGAGCGTGAGCGACCTCCGGCGGATGGCTGCCAGGATAGCCCCCTACCGCCTCCATCTGGCGGGCGCCCTGGTGGCGATGCTCGTGGCCACTGCGGCCAATCTCGCGGTCCCCAGGTACACGGGCATGCTCATAGACCAGGTGCTCGCCACGCGGGCGTTTGCCACCCTCAACCGAGGGGCGGCAGTCATCCTGTTCCTGTTCGCGCTCAACAGCCTGGCGCTGTTCGCCCAGATCTACCTCATGTACTACCTCGCCCACCGCATCGTCGCAGACCTGCGCCAGGACCTGTTCGCGCGCATCCAGCGCTGGTCGCTTGATCGGTTCGCGGTCTGGCAAAGCGGCGACGCGATCTCCCGAAGCCTCCAGGACACGCAGGTTGTTCAGACCGAGATGCTGATGGGGGCCGTGGATGCAACCTCCTCCGCGTTGATGTTCACCGGCATCGTAGCCATGCTGCTGTGGATCGACTGGCAACTCGCCCTCGCGATCGCCGCGGTCATACCGCTCGTCGGCGTGATCGCCCGGAGCTTCGGCAGGGAGATACAGGGCACGGCAACGCGGGCGCAGGAGCACGTTGCAGGCCTGGCGGGTCTCATACGCGAGGCATTCTCCGGCGCGCGCGTGATCCGCGCGTTCTCACGAGAGGACAGGGAGATCCGGCGGTTCCGCGATGAGAACGAGCAGACCTTCGGCGCAAACCTCCGCATCGGACGAATGGTTGCGCTCCAGGTGCCCATCGTCAGCTTCATGACCGCATTCGGCGTGGTCCTAGTCTTGTGGCTGGGCGGACAGCGCGTGGCTTCAGACCGGCTGACTGTCGGGACCCTCGTCGCGTTCCTGGGATATGTGGGGCTGGCCGTCCAGCCGGCGGTTGGCCTCACCCGCCACTACGCTGGACTGCGGCAGGCACTGGGCGCCTTCGGCCGGATCCGCGCCCTACTGGACGAACCGGCAAGCCTGCAGGAGAGCCCAGGTGCGGTAGCGTTGCCGCCGATCGCCGGTCGCGTCCGCTTCGAGAACGTGTCGTTTGCCTATGCTCCGGGCCAGTGGGCCCTCCGCGATCTCTCGTTGGAGATAGCGCCTGGCGAGCGCGTAGCGCTGATCGGCCTGAGCGGCGCGGGCAAGACGACGCTGGTCAACCTGATCGGCCGGTTCTACGATCCCACGGAGGGACGCATTGAGATTGACGGGTGGGACCTGCGCCGCGTGACGGTCCGCTCGCTGCGGCGGCAGATCGGGCTGGTTCCGCAGGAGACCGTCCTGTTCCGCGGCACCGTCTACGACAACATCGCGTACGCCCGGCCCGACGCGCCGTTCGATGAGGTGGTGTCCGCGGCAAAGGCAGCCAACGCGCACGAGTTCATCGAATCGCTCGGCGAGGGGTATCGGACACTACTCGGCGAAGACGGCCTGCAACTGTCGGGCGGGCAGCGCCAGCGGATCGCGATAGCCCGCGCGCTGCTCAACAACCCACGCCTGCTCATCTTCGACGAGGCCACCGCCGCGCTGGACAGCGAGTCCGAAACCCTTATCCAGGACGCGCTCATCCAGGCGACCCGCGGGCGCACCACGTTCATCATCGCGCACCGGCTCTCAACCGTTCGGGGAGCGGACCGGATAGTCGTACTGGACCAGGGCACGGTGGTGGAAGACGGCCGGCACGAGGATCTGATGGCGCGGGATGGAACCTACGCCAGGCTACTTCGGCTGCAGTGGGTAGACGCGGCGCCGGCCGAGCCGGCCGCGGTCCCGGCGGCGCCGAGCGCATAGGACAGTCCAGGGCCAGGACCGCGACGTGGGCGAACCGGCGACAGTCCCGCTCCTCAGCGTAGTGGTGCCTACTTTCAACCACGCGCCGGTACTCCGACACGCCCTGGCCTACCTGACCGCCCAGACCCTGGCGGCAGAGGCCTACGAGGTCGTCGTTGTCGACGATGGTTCGACCGACGAGACGCCCGCGGTCATCGCCGAGGTCGGAACAGGGCTCGCTAGGGTGCGCGGCGTGCACCTGGAGCGGAACCGCGGGAGGTCCGTGGCCCGCAACGAAGGGATCCGCGCGGCCCGCGCGCCCATCGTGGTGTTCATCGACAGCGACGTCCTGGTGCGACCGGACTTCCTCCAGCAACACCTGGACCTGCACCACGCAGCGGGCCGGCCGGTGGTCGGCCGCGGGCCGGTCGCGACGATCCCGACACCGGTGCTGCCGGCGCGGAATCCTGCGGGCCTGATGTCGGCAGCATTCCTGACGACGGCCAACGCCTCTGTACCGCGCCAGGCGTTGCTGGACGCGGGACTGTTCGACGAGGGGTTCGTCTGGTACGGGTGGGAGGACTTCGATCTCGGCCTGCGACTGCGGGCCCTCGGGTTGACGCGCCGGTTCTCGCGTGGAATAGTGGCATTCCACGTGCAACCGCCCTCGACTTTCGATCCCATCGGCCCGGATCTCGCCAGGGAAGAGGCACGGGCCAGGTCCGCGCTCTACTTTCTGCAGAAGCATCCCGGGTTGTCTACCCGCATTCTGATCTCGGACACCGCTTTCCACCGGGCGTTGCATTTCCTCCTCAGTGGAGCAGGATTTCTGACTGCTGATCGGGCGCCTGTGATCGCCCGCTGGCTGGCATCGCGAGGCTTCTACACGCCGGCGCTGCTGGCCGCTCGCGGCTTCCTCAACTGGCACTACATCCGCTCGCTCGACAGGCTTCGGGCCACGGAAGGCCCTTGATGCGCCCCTGCCGTGAACCGCTAGAATGGTTGCGATGACGGTCTCCTCTCCCAACCCGCTCCTCAGCGTCGTAGTGCCCGCCTACAACGACGCGCCTATCCTCAGGCAGTGCCTGGCGCGCCTGGCCGCGCAGACGCTCGCGCCTGCCGCCTACGAGATAGTGGTGGTGGACGACGGCTCTACCGACGACACGCCCCGGGTGATCAGCGAGGCCGCCTCCGGCCGGGTCAGGGTTCGCTGTGTCAGATTCGATCGCAACCGGGGCAGGAGCGCGGCCCGCAACGCGGCGATCCGGGCCGCTGGGGCGCCGCTCGTGGTCTTCGTGGACAGCGACGTCCTGGTGCTGCCCGACTTCCTCCAGCGCCACATGGAGATCCACAGCTCGGCCGCCTCCCCGGTGGTGGGCCGCGGGCCGGTCATAGTCATCCCCTCGCCGGAGATCCCGGCGCGGACTCCCCGCATCGGGATCTCGCCGGCGTACCTCGACACCGGCAACGCATCGGTCCCGCGGCAGGTTCTTGTGGAGGCGGGGTTGTTCGATGAAGGGTTCAGGGTCTATGGGTGGGAGGATTTCGACCTGGGGCTGCGCATCAAGGCCCGCGGGATCCCCAGGGTATTCTCGCCTTCGGCACTGGCGTACCACGTCCAGCGGCCGCCGACGCTGGAGTCGCTCGACCGGCACCTGGCCAAGGAGGAGGAACGGGCGCGGACGGCGCTCTACCTTCTGAGAAAGCACCCAGGCGCGGAGACCCGGATGTTGATCCAAGACACACGGCCGCAGCGTGCGCTGCACTTCCTGTTGGGTGGGGCAGGCCTGGTCTCGCCCGCGACCGCCCTGCGTTTGGCGCGGTGGCTGCGCAGTCGAAATCTATCAACGCTGGCGTTCCTGGTGACGCGCGGGATCCTGAACCGCCACTACCTTGCCACGCTGGACCGGTTCCGCGCGGCCGAGGAGGGACGGTAGCGTGGACGCGTGGCGCTGGCGTGAGTTCCTTCTGCTGCTGACGGCGTTCGTCTTCTCCGTGGGCTTCGCGTCAGGGGGCTTCCTCCTCTTGTTGGTGCTCGCGGCCGGCGAGATCATGGCGGGCGAGCCGCTCTGGCGCCGCACCCCTGTAGATGCCGGCCTGCTCGGCCTGGTGGCCGCCGCGGTTCTGTCGGGATTGTGGTCGGAGTGGCGCGGAACGGCCCTGTGGTCGGCGGTCGCGTTTGGGCTCAGCGCGGCGGTCACCCTGCGCGCCGTGGTGCTCGCGGCCCACCACCGTCCGGCGTTTGCCCGGCGGTTCATCGAGGCCTGGGCCGCGGGCGGGGTGGTGGCAGGCGCGCTCGGCATCGCATGGCTGGGGTCTGCGCCGGGCGCCCGAGCGCAGGTGTTCAACATGAACCCCAACGAGTTGGGCACAACCCTGGCGATCGCCGCAGTTCTGCTGCTTGGCCTCTCGCTCGACGGATCGCGCTTCCGGCGCCTGCTCTGCCTGGCGGGCCTGTCCGTGGTGACCGCGGGCCTGGTACTGACATGGTCGCGCGGCGCCTGGCTGGCCGCCGCGATGGGCGTGGTGGTGTTGATCGCCCGGACCGGGCACCGCCGCCTGTGGCCTGGCCTGCTCGCGGCCGCGCTCGTCATGGTTGCAGCGATACCAGCCCTGGGGCCGCGCTGGGAGTGGCACGCCGATCGCATCCAAGAGATCACCGTCGCCGATGGCCCTTTCAGCCGCATCCCTATCTGGCGCCTGGTACCAAAGATGGTCGCAGACCATCCGGTGCTGGGCACAGGGCTCTCAACCTTCCAGTTCGTGTATGAGAGGTACAGACAGGGGACCGCGGCCGTCCCGTACGCGCCGCTTGCACACAACCTCTTCCTGCAGTCCGCCGCTGAGACCGGCCTGGTGGGGCTGGTGGCGCTTCTGTTCTTCTTGAGCGCGGGGGTGCTGGCCGTTGCCAGGTGGCACACCAGGGGACCGCCGGGCAGCGAGCAACGCGGGTTGAGCGCAACCGCGCTCGCTGCCCTCGTCGCGCTGCTGGCACACCAGATGGTGGACGGCACCGTGCTGCGCATCCACATTTCGGTGGGGCTCTTCGCCCTGGTGGCGCTGGGGGCGGCGTTCTCGCCGGGCGCTGGTGAGCGGGCACCGTGACGCCCAGGGCACTGGATCAGCTCTTCTTGGGCGGCGTGCTCCTCGCGGTGTTCTTGTACCCAGCAGGGTATACCGCGTGGGCGATGCCCGTGTTGCTGGCAGCCACCATCCTGGATATCGCCTCAGGACGGCGTCCGTGGATTCCAACAGCGTTCGACCGTCCCCTAGTCGCGCTCCTGGTCGCCCTCCTTGCTTCGGGCCTGGCCTCGGAGTGGCGGCTGGAGTCGGCCGGGCTCGCCGTCCTGTTTGGGCTGACAATGTGGATCAGCGTGTACTCTGTCGCTCGGGTTGTACAGGCCCGACAAGAGGTCGTCAGGTATCTCGTCGCTGCCTGGGCCGCCGGAGGGCTGCTCGCGGCGGTCTGGGGAATCCTGCGCTCGGCCCCTTACTGGCCGGTCGGCGCCTCGACCCCGCCCCTCCTCCAGACTGCCCTCGGCACGACACTTGCGGCGACCGCCGTCCTCGTATTGGGCATCTGGACAGTCGCGGATGGGGCACCCGTCCGGATCCTCGCCGCCGCAGGACTTGTCGTCGTGCTGACTGCCCTGGAGCTCACCTGGTCGCGGGGAGCATGGATTGCGGCCCTGGCGGGCCTGGCGGTGATGGTGATACTTGCCCCGCGCAGGCGGGCCGGGCTGCTTGTGCTTCTTCTCTTCACGCTGATTCTCGCGACCGCCGCGATCGGCCCAGGGAGGGTCTCGCTGGTCCGGAGGATCGAGGCCGTTCCCAGCGCGACGTTCAACCTCGATCGTCTGGCCCTGTGGGAAGGGGCGCTGCGGATTGCCCGGGCGCACCCGGTCCTGGGGACGGGCTACGGCACGTTCCACCGCGCCTGGCCCCGGCACATGCCGGAAGACATCGTGCAGGATCCCACGACCGCGCACAATCTCTATCTCACCTTCGCCGCTGAGACAGGGCTCGTCGGGTTGGCGGCGTTCCTGGCTTTCATCGTCGCAGCACTGGGCGGGCTCTGGCGCCGGATCGCGTGCACCCGTGGTGACCCGCGCACCGACGGGCTCTGGGTAGCGTGCCTCGCGGCTGCGGTGGCGGTGCTCGTGCACCAGCTCTTCGATGTGACGGTGGCGTCGGTCCATATGGGCTTTGGCTTCTCCGCGCTGCTCGCGCTCGGGCAGGCGAGAGGACGCCGATGAACTCGCGGCCCGAGATCAGCGTCATCATCCCGGCCTACAATGGCGGCTGGGTGCTGCGGCGGGCTGCGGAGGCGCTGCAGGCTCAGGATGCCGATCCCGACCGTTTCGAGATAGTAATCGTGGACGACGGTTCGAACGATGGATCCACGGACGGCCTCGAAGAAAGCCTGGGATCTGTGCCGATCCGCGTTCTCCGCCAGGCGAACCGTGGCCGGGCGGCCGCGCGCAACCTGGGCGCCGCTGAGGCCCGAGGCCGTGCGCTGCTGTTCCTGGACGCCGACATCTGGGCGATGCCCGGGCTCGTCTCCGCGCACCTGGCACACCATGCAGGCGGAGGGGCGCTGGGCGTCCAGGGCCGATCGCTCCCACATCGCGACAGCCTGACCACCATGTACATGAGGGCCTGTAACGTGATGCCCGACGTCACCATTCGTAGGCGGGAGGGGCTGTCACCGTACCACGTGATCACGCGGAACTTTTCCGTGGACGCGGATGCGTTCAGACGCGTCGGTGGCTTCGACGAGGGGTTCCAGGGATACGGGTGGGAGGATATCGAGCTGGCGTTTCGCCTGGTGCGCCACGGGGTAACGCTGCGGTACGAGCACATGGCGGTAGCGTACCACTACCATATCCAGACGCTCGAGGAGGCCCGGGAGAAACTACGGCAGGCCGGGGAGGGCGCGGTCTACTTCTGGGAGAAGCACGGCCGCAACTGGCACCTCGGGACGTTCCTGGAGATCCTGCCGGTGCTGTTGCCGCTCAAGTGGCTCGTCTACCGCAGCGGACTCGTGACGGCCGCGCTGCTCCCGATCCTACGACTCGCCGAGCGTGCCGGACTGACCATCGTGTGCAGCGAGATCTACAGCCACCTGTTGTGGCGATCGTTCTACCAGGGCGTCTTCGACGCGCGCCGGCGGCGGCGATGACGCGGCGGGTGCTCCTCGTCAGCAATGGCATCGGCGAGGATCTGATCGCCGCAGCCCTCGCCGGTCCCCTGCGGGACGTCGGTGCCACGGTGACCGCCTATCCCCTGGTGGGAACGGGGGCCTATCCTCCCGACGTCCCGCTGCTGGACCCCCGCCGCACAATGCCCAGCGGCGGGTTCTCGATGCGAACGGGGCTGAAGGGGCTGGGCGCCGATCTGGCCGCCGGCCTGATCGGGCTGTGGCTCGGGCAGAAGCGGACGCTCGCGGCCCAGCGCGACAGGCACGACCTTGTCGTGGCGGTCGGCGACGCCTACTGCCTGTGGATGGCCTCGGGAGCCTCTCCCCAGGTGGCGTTCGCTTCCACCGCCGATTCGGTGCGGATCTGCGAGTTCGGCACGCTGGCCGTGTGGGTGATGCGACGCCGTGCCAGCCGGATCTTCGCGCGCGACCCCGACACTGCGGACGCCCTGGCCGCAATGGGACTGCCGGCGGTTGCGCTGGGCAACGTGATGATGGACCTGGTCGAGGGCGCGGGTGAGACGTTCGGCCTTCCCCCCAACGCGCAGGTGGTGACGCTGCTGCCCGGGAGCCGCGCCGATGCGCCCGGAAACGCGGTTCTGCTCGCGCAGGCCGCGCAGGCGATCGCTGCGGAGGAACCGGGCGTCCGGTTTCTTCTGGCCGTGGCGCCGACCGTCGCCGCCGAGGATGTTCTACGCCACCTCCCCCGGGCAGAATCCCATGAGGACGGCGCGACTGTCGGCGGCGCGCACCTTGTCCTCACCAGCGCGTTCGCAGACGCGGTGGCAAGAGCCGGCGTCGTGATCGGGATGGCGGGAACCGCCAACGAGCAGGCGGCAGGGATGGGCAGGCCGGTGGTGGCGTTTCCCGGCCCGGGCACGCAGTTTACTCCGGCCTTCCTTCAGATGCAGCACCGGCTCCTGGGCGAGGCCCTCATTCCCACCCGCGACTGGCGAGAGGCTGCTGCAACGGCCGTCCGGTTGCTGCGCGATCTAGATGAACGGGAAAGCCGGGGCGCGGTAGGGCGGGCGCGCATGGGACCGCCTGGCGGCTCCGCGCGCATCAGCGCGGTCCTGCTCGAGATGCTCGACCGAGGTGGAGGCTAACGGCGACGCACGCGGCGCTTGAACTCTTCAGGCAACGCGACCACAACTTTCGCCGTGTCCACCGGTGCCAGTCTGGCGTTTCGCGGGACGGCTTGCCGTTCCATCAGAATCGCGCCGCGATCAAGCACTTCGCCGACGGTCAGGCCGCAGGCGCGACACTCGAACAGGGTCTCCAGGTCCAGCCCGATGATGGCTGGCAGCCCTACAGGTCTGGGATGGCCCTGGGCGGTTCCCGAGAAGACCGCGACCTGACCGCCCTTGATGAGATCAGGCCCGGATCCCTCCCAGAGGAACAGAATCCCTTCTTCTACTTCTCTTGTCTCCCGGGGATCGAGCATCCTGACGGACCCATCAGGTCCCATGAAGAACGGACTGCCAGGCGTGTCGAGAAGCACAGTGCAGCCGATCTCCTCCAGCGCCTCCCTCTGAAGCGCCTCGAGGGCGGATTCGCCCAACTCGACGCGACCCCCGATGCAGCCTATCCCGATGATGAACTCGCCTCCGGGCGCGTGCGTCCATTTCGCGGGCTTCTGGACCTCGAATAGAAGCCGGCCTTCTTGCCGCAGGAGCACCGAGGCGCCAAGGATCACGGATGCGCGCCCACCCAGAACGCCTGGCTCCACGCCCGCCTCGGTCCGGCGCGGCACTCCACCCGCACGAACCCCTCGTCGCCGGCAGGCGCGTAGCGACCCTCCCCACTACGGAACACGGCGCGCTGGTGGCCCGCAGCATCGAACAGGTGCACCTCGTCGGCGGCGCTGCACACCTCAATCGCATCGCCTGCGACGCCGAAGTCGGCCTCCACGCCCGTGCTGGCGTAGAACGCCCCGGAAAGCAGCGCGGCGCGCAGGGCGTCGGCCGTGATCGCCTCCACCTTCACCATCACCCAGCCGCGGTCGAACTGGAGGGGGGTGTGGCAGTCGTCGCCCGCGACCGCGCCGATGCGCCCCTCCGGGCCGTGCGCCCAGGCGGCGCGGGCCCAGCGGCGCAGGTCCTCGTCCGGGTTCGAGTGCGGGTTCCAGATCTCAACCAGAAACGGCCCGGGCAGAGCCGCCATCGTCTCGGCCGTCCATGCGCCGGTCCACAGGTTACCGGTCCAGGACGGATGCTCCAGGCACGGTATCCCACCGCCGGCGAGGGTGCGCGTGATGCGATCCTGGGCAGACCCGGAACCCAGCACCTGGTCAACCAGCAGGCGGCCCAGGTGCGGTCCCAGCGGCGGCACACAGCGGACTATCGTCTCCTCGACCCCCGGCAGAGCCAGGAACGAGCCGTCGTTCATCTCATCGCAGCGCGTCACGCGATCATGGTCGGTGAAGCATATGAAGCTGTACCCGGCGTCACGGTATCGGCGGGCCAGGTCTGCGGGTTCGAACCGGCCGTCGGAACGGCGGGTGTGACAGTGCAACTGCGCCTTGCGGTAGGTTCCCGGCACCGCGTACGGATCCCTGACCGTCATGGCGATCCCTGATGAACAGCCGCGACCGCGGCAGCACCAGCGTCCCGGTATCCCAGGCGCCTCAGGTGCTCCCTTACCCTGGCCATGCGGTCAGTGAGACCAGGGTGGGTGCGCAGGAGGACCTCGTACTTGCCCGGGTCTCTATCCCCGGAGGCGCGCAGCCGGCTCATGAAGCTGAGGGCGGCCGATGCGTCGTACCCGGCGCGGTGCGCGTAGCTAACGGCCAGTCGGTCGGCCTCGAACTCGAACTCACGCGAGAACCCCCTCGACAGGAAGAACCGCACGATCTCCGCGACCTGCGTGGCCGTGGCGTCACCGCCAAGGAGCAGCCGCGCGACCAGGCCGAAGAGGAAATGCCGCTCGATCATCACCACATGGTGCCTGGCGGCCACGTGACCTACCTCGTGCGCCATCACGAAGGCCAGTTCGGCGTCGGACTGAACAAACCGGACAAGCCCTTCGGTGGCGTAGATGAACCCGCCGGGCAGCGAGACTGCATTCACCTCACTGCCGCGCAGCACCTTGAACTCATAGGGTATTCCACGCCGGTCTGAGACAGCGGCCACGCGCTGCCCCACCCCGGCCGTCCGGGCCGCCAGCGAGGGGTCCCGTGTTAGGCCCACCTCGGCTTCCAGGCCGGCCGCCGCGTGGCGGCCGATCCGGATTTCCTCGTCCCGACCTATGATCCCGGCGACGGCCGGGAATGCGGGCACCGCGGTGGCCACCAGCACACCTATGAGCACAAGCCACCACCGGGGCAGATACAGGGCACGCGCTCCCGCGCGCAGCGCTCGCACGCCTGCACACAGCGCGCGGGAGCATCCTTGCCGCCCACGGGGACGCGTGCTACGATGCGCGTGAACCGGTCCTGATGACCCCATGAATATCACCGTTTCTCTATTCGCCGCCCACCGGGAAGCAGTGGGCACCCCAACCGTTCAGCTTGCGGTCCCGGACGGCACCACGGCCGGTGGAGTCTGGGACATCCTCACCACCCGGTATCCAAACCTAAACCGCATGCCGCGCCCAACCACCGTGGCGATCAACGACACGGTAGTGCCGCCGAACGCCGCCCTGGCCGAAGGCGACCGCGTTGCGCTGCTGGCACCGGTCAGCGGCGGCTCTCTCATCGAACTCGTGAGGGATCCCATCCGCGTGGAAGCGGTACTCGACTCGGTACGCCACCCCAGCGCGGGCGCGGCTGTGCTGTTCCTCGGCACGGTCCGGGACCACTCGCGCGGCCGCGACGTCGAGCGTCTCGAGTACGAGGCGTACGAGGCGCTCGCGCGGACCGAGATGGCCCGCATCGCGGAGCAGGCAGCCGAACGCTGGGGCGCACGCATCGCCATCGTTCACCGCCTGGGTGCCCTGTCAATCGGCGAGATCAGCGTCGCCATCGCTGCGGCCGCACCCCACCGGCGCGAGGCGTTCGAGGCCGGCCGGTTCGCAATTGACGCCCTCAAGCAGACCGTCCCGATATGGAAGAAGGAGATCTGGGCCGGCGGCGCCGAGTGGATTGGGGAGGAAGAACCCACTACCCCGCCAGCGGCTCCCAAATCCTAGGGCACCAGCACGACCTTCCCGAACTGCTCGCGGCGCTCCAGCATGCGGTGGGCTTCCTCGGCCTGCGCCAGCGGCAGCACCGCATGTACCACCGGACGCACGCCGCCTGATTCGACCAGCCGCATCACCTCGATCATCTCACGCTTGGTGCCCACCCAGGTTCCGTGGATCGCCAGTTGCCGACCGTAGATGTACCGGATGTCGGTGGTCCCATCCGCACCTGTCGTGGCGCCGCAGGTCACCAGCCGGCCCCCGCGCGCCAGTGACCTGAGACTGATCTCCCAGGTAGCCTTGCCGACGTGATCGAACACCACGTCCACTCCCCGCCGGTCGGTTAGGCGGCGCACTTCCTCGTACACGTCCTGTTCAGCGTGGTTGATCACCTCGTGGGCGCCCAGCTCCCTGGCGCGGTCCAGTTTCCAGTCCGCGCCGGCGGTGACGATCACCCGGGCCCCGAACTGCCGCGCAATCTGCACCCCGGCGCTGCCCACACCGCTGCCCGCACCCCAGATCAGCACCGTCTCGCCCATCCGGATACGCCCGTTTGTTACAAGCATGTTCCAGGAGGTCAGGAAGACCAGGGGCACCGCGGCGGCCTCCTCGAAGCTGAGGTGGGCCGGCTTCGGCAGCACGTTCACGCGGGGAACGGCGACGAACTCGGCGTAGCCGCCCGGGATGTGCTCCCCCAGGATCGAGAACGAGTCGCACAGCGTGTCGCGGCCACAGATGCAGGCCGGACACTGCCCGCACGAAACCCCGGGCGAGACCATCACCTCATCCCCAACGGTCACGCCGGTGGCTCGATCGCCGACGCCGGCCACCACACCGGCCACGTCGGCGCCCAGGATGTGGGGAAACCGCAGCCGCAGCCTGGGCAGACCGCGCCTGACCCACAGGTCAATGTGATTGAGCGCGGCCGCCTTTACGGCGACGAGCACATCGGTCGGCCCGGGCACCGGCTCCGGGGCTGCCTCATAGACCAAAACCTCCGGGCCTCCGTGCTGGTGGATGTGCACGGCCTGCATCGGTCCTACTCCTCCAGCATCAGGCGCTTGATCTCCGCGGTGATGCGCAGCGCCTCGGCCATCGGACGCTGCCACATGTTCCGACCGAAGATGAGCCCGGTGGCGCCGGCCTGCATCACGAGTCTTGCCTTCTCAAGCAGATCCGCGTCGCCGATCTTGCCGCCGCCGCTGAACAGCACGAACGCTTGCCCGGCGCTGCGCACGACCTTCTCCACGGCCTCGCGGTAATCCAGGACCATGGTGTTGTACGGCTTGGGTGAGCCCTCCTTGGACTTCTGATCGAAGACGGGCACGTTGAGCTTGATCACATCGGCGCCGAGTTCGGTCGCCACGCGGGCGGCGTAGTCCACGGCGAACAGGCTGTCGCGACCGCCCTTCTTCTCGATCGCCTCGCCCCTGGGATACGACCAGACGACCAGGGGCATTCCGTAGCGATCGCACTCGGCGCGCACCGCGGTTAGTTGGGCGATGTCCTCGTCCTGTCGGGGCGAGCCCACGTACAGCGTGTAGCCGACCGCGGCGGCATCAAGCCGAACCGCGTCCTCAACGCGTGCGGTCATCCCCGAGAACGCTCGGTCCGACGGTGGGATGCTCGTGCTGCCGTTGATCTTGAGTATGAGCGGGATCTTGCCGGCGTGGGGAGCCAGGTAGCGCGCGGCGATGCCGTAGTGGAATGCGATGGCGGAGTAACCGCCGTCAATCGCCAGGCGTATCTGAAACTCCGGGTTCTCGCACGGCGGGTTTGGGAGGAAGTCCACCGGACCGTGCTCGAGACCCTGGTCCACTGGGAGAATGAGCATGGTGCCCTGCCCGGGTCCGTGCTGGTACAGCAGGCGGTACAGTCGCGCGCGCTTGCCGTGTTCAAGCGATACCGAATCAAGTAGCGGTCTTTGGACGTGCTCGCTTGTCATGTTGGTGCCTCCCCTACCCGGGCCACGGTGTGGCGTCGGTGTCTATGTCACGGTGCTGTTTCGATCCGCGCCCTGGTCTGGCCTTCCGCCACGAATCGGCCGGCCGCGTACCAGGCCGTCAGCTTCTCGGTCACCAGAAGGCGGCCCGCCTGCGTCAGTTTCACCTCGCCGCCGAAGACGGCCTTGCGCTCCCCCATGAAGACCTCGGCCGCCAAGCTTCGGACCTCAATGTCGCGCAGGACCGCGTGCACGCCTCCGGTAGCCTTCACTCGCTCCCAGCGGCCAGAGGCCTCGATCCGCTCGCACTGGATGAATCCGTCCCGGCTCTGCACTCGGGCGCGGCCGTCCAGTACTGCCTCGCCGCGCGTGCGACGGTAGACCAGCCTCACGCCGGTGGCAATCAGATCGGGCGGCGTGAAGAAGGTAACCTCACCTTGGGCGGTGACGGTGTCCGTCTCCGGCACGATGGTCACTTGGGCGGCTGAGACCAGACTGTTCTCGACGTCCAGACTGGCCTTCCCCCGCGCCACGATGCGTGTTATCGCCGACGTGGTGTAGTGGACCGTGATCTCGGCGCCCTCGAGCACGCCCTGAGGGGTAACCACCTTTGCCTGGCCGGTCAGGACCCCGCGCCCCTCTCGATGGTATAGGGTCGCACGCGCGGCGGTGGCCGTCGTGGTGCCGTCGGTGATGCGCACCCGGCCCGCAGCCGTGACCACGCGGGCTGGGGCGTCGGCGTGCAACTCGTCCGCGGTTACCGAAAGCCGCGGGGAGGACGCCGGTGTCGGCGTTGCAGCCGGTGCCGGCGTTGCAGCCGATGCCGGTGTGGCAGCCGGTGCCGCGGGGGAGGGGGCGGCCAGCCCTGGGGCCGTCCCGAGCCAGAGCACCGCCGCGGTAACCGCGAAGAGCGTGGCGCGCGTGGTACTCACCGGCTGCCTCATTGGGGGTTCCGCATGATGTAGTCGTAGAGCGTCCGGTCACGGTACGCCGCAGCCAGGTGGGCGGCGGCCTTCTTCTTGTCCCCTTTGCGCGTGTAGCTCAGGCCCAGCATGTAGTGGAGCACCGCGTTCCTGGGGTTGACCGCGAGCCCCCTCTCCCACGTGGCGATCGCGCGGTCCAACTGCCCCAGGTTGGCGTACCCCTGTCCAAGGTAGCCGTAGCCCCAGTCGTTCTGCGGATCGAGCACGACGATACGCTCGAACTCGGCCGCGGCAGCCGGATGGTCCGCCAGGAAGTAGCGTGCAAAAGCCAACCGGTACCGGGCGAGCAGATCGCGGGGGTTCCGGCGAAGGAGCCCTTCAGTCTCGGTGATGATCTGCCGCGCCAGCGCTGGACGGCCGGCCGGAGAACCGATCGCTTGATCGGCCTCCTGGAGCTGCTTGAAGCCGTCCAGGACTCGCCCGCTGCGCGCGTAGAGCATCGCGAGCGTAAATCGGGCGCCTGGGTCCGAGGGAGCCTGCTGGACCTGCTGCTCGAACCGCCGGACCAGGGCCGGCCACTCCGCGGCCGTGCCCTGCGCGAGCGCGTCCCGGGAAGGCGCCGCGAGCAGCAGCGCCGCGAGCAGCACCGTGGTCGCAGCCGGCACCAGGGCCCGCGCGTCTCCACTCAAGGGATTCTGCCCTCCGAGGCGCGAGTGGCAACCGGCAGCCGCGCCACAACCCTCCGGGCCACCTCACGCAGCACCTTCGAAGCAGGACTGTCCGGATGGGTCCTGACCAGCGGCAGCCCGCTGTCGCCGCCCTCGCGTAGGGCCAGGTCAATTGGGATCTCCCCCAGAAGCGGGACACCCAGGATCCCGGCCAGGCGCTGCCCGCCGCCCCGACCGAACAGGTCAACGGTCGGCGCCCCGGGTGCCGGCGTGAACCCCGACATGTTCTCAACCACGCCGATGACCTCCATGTTGACCAGTTCGGCCATCTTCGCGGCGCGCCTTGCCACGCTCACGGCCGCGGGCTGTGGGGTGGTAACGATCAACATGCTGGAGCGGGGTAGCGTCTGCGCGATAGTAAGCGAAACGTCTCCGGTCCCGGGCGGCAGGTCAATCAGCAGGTACTCCAGGTCGTCACCCCAGTGCACATCGGAGATGAACGTGACTAAGGCCCTGTGCAGCATCGGGCCCCTCCAGACCACCGCCTCCGACTCATCGGGCATCAGGAACCCTATGGACATCACCCGGATGCCGTCGCTCTCAAGCGGGATCAACATCTGGTCTATGGCGGTTGGCCGTCCGGTGACGCCCAGCATCCGAGGGATGGAGAAACCGTAGATGTCGGCGTCAATCACGCCCACGCGCCGGCCATCGAGCGCCATCGCCGCGGCCAGGTTTGCGGTTACGGTGGACTTACCTACGCCGCCCTTTCCGCTGGCTATCGCGATCACCCGCGTGGTCGAACCTTCTGCGAGCAGGCCCTGCATCCTGGGGGGAGGCGTCGCGCCGTCCGGCGAGGCAGGGAGTTCACCACCGTGCAGTTGCCTGACCAGTGCCTGACGCTGCTCCCGGTCCATCACCCCGAGCCGGACCTCCACGTCGCTGACTCCAGGAATGGCCCGGATCCGCTCCGTGACCGCATTGGCGATTGTCTCCCTGAGAGGACAGCCGCTGATGGTGAGCAGCACCTCCACGGTCACCCATCCGTCCTTCACGGCAATCTCCCGAACCATGTTCAGCTCGACGATGCTCCTGTGAAGCTCGGGGTCCTGCACGTCGCGAAGGGCTTCCAGGATCTGCTCTCGTGTGGGACTGCTCTGGCGGTTGGTCATCGGGCTCCTCCACTAGTTTGAGTGTACACGCGTGTCTACGTGCCCTGCGCGGGCGGGGGCTGGCCGCCTGCCTTGTGTCGTCGCCGGCGGCGACGGCGGCGCCCCCTGACATCTGCGGGCCGCGCGGCAGAGGGCGCGGCAGGTGCGACCGATGCGACTGATGCGACCGATGCGGCCGGCGGCTCCACGGCGCCCTCCGGCTCCTCTTCGACCTCAGGCATGATGCCGGCACCGGCTTCTTCGACCATCGCAGGCCCCCCGGCAGCAGGCGACCGCACACGCCGGGGGGATGGGCGTGCCAAGTCTCGCTCGGCCGAAGTCTTGATCCTAACCAGCGTGCCCTCGATGTGGCCTGCCAGCACCTGGCGCACCGCCGCCTCAGAGAAGAGCACGATGCCTGGGTCCACCGCCAACTGCGCGACAAGATCCGTCTCGCCGTCGGCGTCCCTCATAGTGTACGCTCCGGTCAGCTCCAGGAACGTCCCGCGCACCTGCCTGAACTCAATCCGGCCAGGGGGCTTCAGCGAAAACCTCTGCACCGACGCGACCGGCAGACCTCCGAAGAACCCACGGAACTCCACCAGCGGGGCTGCAGGAGACCGGTCTATCAGGTGCGCGGCCATCCAGATGCCGGTGAACCGCGGGTGTGATTCGAGCCGGCTCAGCAACTGCCAGACACGCTGCACCGAGGCCCGGATGACCCGATGTCCCTCGGCGCGGATCAATCCAGGCACCTCCTGTTACCGCCCGGAGTCCGCAAGGACAGACTTGGAGATGATTGCGCGCTGGACCTCGCTCGTACCCTCGCCGATCTCGCACAGCTTCACGTCGCGGTAGAAGCGTTCCACGGGATAGTCCTTGGTGAACCCGTACCCACCGTGGATCTGCACCGCGCGCGAGGCGGCGCGCGAGGCGGCCTCGGAGGCGTAGAGCTTGGCCATCGAGGCCTGGCGGCGAAACGGCTGGCCTCGGTCGGCCAGTTCCGCGGCGTGCTCGGTCAGCAGCCAGGCGGCGTCCAGTTCGGTGGCCATGTCGGCCAGCATGAACTGGATTGCCTGCAGGTCGGCGATCGGCCGGCCGTAGGCGGTGCGCTCCTGGGCGTACGCCAGGCTGGCGTCGAGCGCGGCGTGCCCGATGCCCACCGCCATGGCCGCGATCCCGATGCGGCCCCGCTCCAGCACGCGCATAACCTGGGAGTAGCCGTCTCCGGCCACACCAAGAAGGTGCTCGTCCGGCACCTCGCAGTCTGCGAGGTGAACCTCGGAGGTATCGCTGCTGCGGACCCCGAGTTTGTCCTCTTTGCGGCCGACCTCCAACCCCGGGGTGCCGCGCTCGACCACGAAGGCGCTAATCCCCTTCCTCCCGGCCCCTGGCGCGGTCACCGCCATGACCACGTAGATCCCGGCAAAGGAGCCGTTCGTGACAAAGACCTTGGTGCCGTTGAGAACCCAGCGATCGCCGCGACGCTCGGCGCGTGTCTTGATCGCCGCGGCGTCGCTGCCGGCGCCGGGCTCGGTCAGGCACCAGGCGCCCAGCGCCTCGCCACCGGCCAGGCGCGGCAGGAACCTGCGGCGCTGGGCCTCGTTGCCGAACGCGGCGATGTGTCCCGTGCACAGCGAGTTGTGCGCCGCGACCGACAGCGCGACGCCCCCATCGCCCCAGGCCAGCGCTTCGATGGTGGTTGCCATGGTCACCGCGTCCAAACCGGACCCGCCGTAGTCAAGGGGCACGATCATGCCCAGCAGCCCCAGGCCGGCCAGCCGGGGAACAAGTTCAAGGGGGAAACGCCCCTCACGGTCCCAGATCGCTGCGTGCGGCCGCAGCTCCTCCCGCGCGAACTCCCTTATCGTCCGGTGGACAAGCCGCTGCTCCTCGGTGGCGAGCGTCTGCACCATGCTCCTCCTGTCCCGGGCTACCCCTTGACCACGCCGATCGGGCGCATCCGCGCGACCCGGTGGCTCAACCCCGCGGCATGGCAAATGGCCACGACGTCGGCAACATCCTTGTACGCCTCCGGCGCTTCCTCGGCCAGCAGGCTCCGGTCCCGGGAGCGGACAACGATGCCTGCCCTGCGCAGCTCGTCGCTGACGTCCCGCCCCGCGAGATGGCGAACCGCAGCCTTGCGGCCGAGCAAACGTCCGGCACCGTGGCAGGTGGAGCCGAAGGCCTCGCGCATCGCGCCCTGGGCCCCGGTGGCCACGAACGAGTACCGCCCCATGTCGCCGGGGATGAACACCGGCTGGCCGACCTCGCGGTAGCGGGCGGGGACCTCGGGATGTCCGGCCGGAAAGGCACGCGTGGCGCCCTTGCGGTGCACGCAGACGCTACGCTGCCTGCCGTCCACCTCGTGTGTCTCGATCTTCCCGATGTTGTGGGCCACGTCATAGACCAGGCGAAGACCCAGGCGTTCCCACGACTGACCCAACACCCGCTCAAATGCCTCGCGCACCCAGTGTGTGATGAGCTGCCGGTTCGCCCACGCGAAGTTGGCCGCCGCGCTCATCGCGCCGAAGTACCTCTCTCCCTCTGGGGACCGTAGCGGCACGCAGGCGAGCTGCCGGTCCACCAGGTGAATGCCGTGACGGCTTGAGGCGCGCTCGCAGACGCGCAGGTAGTCGGTGCAGACCTGGTGTCCCAGCCCCCGCGAACCGGTGTGGACGAACACGACAATCTGCCCGGGCTCTCCAATCCCCAGGACCGATGCGGCGGACGCATCGAATACCTGATCCACTACCTGAATCTCCAGGAAGTGGTTCCCCGAACCGAGCGTGCCTACCTGCCCGCGGCCGCGCTGCTTGGCCTCGTTGCTGACGGATGCGGGATCGGCATGCTCCAGGGCACCACCCGCCTCGGTCACCTCCAGGTCGTAGGCCGTGCCGTAACCTCGCGCCACCGCCCAGTGGGCGCCCTTCGTGAGTACCTCGTCAATCTCTCCCATCCCGACCTTGACTCGACCGCCGACCCCGACGCCCGAGGGGACGGCGTTGTACAGGGCGTCAACCAGGGTGGTCAGATGAGGCCGGACCTCGTCCTCGGTGAGGTCGGTCCGCAGCAGCCTGACGCCGCAGTTGGAAACAACGAACGAGTCCGCGATGAAGTTGTGGTTCGCATCCTTGACGGTGAAGTCATATACCGGACCATCAAAAGGAACCTGCTCGTTGCTAACAATCCTATCCCAGACCTGCCCTGTCTCACCCAGGCCCCGGGTCGCCAGCTCAATGAACGTCCAGAAGTCAGGATACGCCATCTTGAGACGCAGGTATTGAACAGCGACACACGCCAGGTACTGCTTCCGGCGATTGTACTCGAACCCGATCGTGCTCCAGAACCGGACTAGGTTCGCTGGCTGACTGGAGATCTGCAGCCTGAGGCGGATCGAGGCTTCACCTGTCCGGCTCACGTGTTCCTCGCGCTCCGCCAGCAAGGCGCTCTCCACGCCGAAATCGAGCATCCAGGTCCGAATCCCCTCAAGATACCGCCGTCCACTTGCCACAGCACCCGCACGCTTGTTCAGAGAAAGGACCGGTCCGGTGAAGTTGTAGGGATGCCCTGTCACCGTGCTCGGGCTGGTGAGCTCAGCGCCGAAGAGCGCTGCCAGGTAAAGGCGTTTCATCCAGCGGGGCGCACGATTGAGCCATGCCGGCAGGTCGAAATCCTGGGCTGCCTTCGCGCCTGCGGTTGTGCCCAGGCAACGGAGAAGCACCGCGAGGGCCGTTGACCCCACATGGATGCACGACTCCGTGTGCTCGAACTCGACGCGCCCATACCCTGTCTCGATGGCGTGCGATCTATGACGCTGGTAGACGCGCGAGGGCGTGAAGCCTGCGGCCGCCACATCCTGACGGATGGTCTCGAGATTCTCAACCTTCGCATAGAGGGCGAGCGAGGAGCCTCCACCGCTGCGAAGCTGTAGGCTGCCATCTCCCTGCGTGAACCCCATAAGCTTGATGAGATAAGGCAGCGCTGGGTGATCCATCCTCAACGGCAGTAGGCCCTTGCACCGGAGGACCCCGAGCACCTGGGTCAACCCGTTGGCGTGCCCTGGGTAGGATAGGCGAACGTCCTCTTCGGTAACCAGAACGTCACTCGGGGGCGCCTCGTAGGGAATCCCTTCAAACGGGTACACCGAGACATGCTGGCCCTGGCCGAGATCCCCCAGCGGAATCATGCCGTCGGGCGTCAGGAAAGGATGGTCGGCGGTGGCCCGGATCTCCCGGCCCGATTCGGTCAAGAGCCTGAACATCCTGGCGGTCGGTGTGGGAGAGGTGATGAACGCCAGGATCTCTGTGTCCCTCACCTCTGTGTGTGGGTTGACGCACTTGATCCGATCGTCGGGCCAGCGGTCGCGAAAGGCCGCGATCGCCTGCTGATAGCCAAACTCGTGGAGCACCCGTGCGTCTCCGGGGAGGCAGTTGATATCGTACCCCACGCCGCCGGGCGAGATGATGCCTTCCTCGAGATCAAACGCCGCCACGCCTCCCACCGGGAACCCGTAGCCCCAATGGATGTCGGGCATCGCAAGCGACCTCCCGACAATGCCCGGCAGCGTCGCCACGTTGGCAACCTGCTCGATGGCCTGCTCCTCGGCCATGGCGCGCAGCATGCGCTCGTCGGCATAGATCAGGCCGGGGACGCGCATGCCCGGCTTATAGCTGACCGGGAGCTCCCACCGCCAGTCGTCTATCTTCCGCAGAACCTGCGTCCAGGGCGTCGTCATGGTTCCTCACCTGTTGCCGCAGAAAAAGACCCCCGCATGCTTGCCATGGGGGGCCCGTTCGAGCAATCCGAAGACCGGCTAGAAGGGGACCGCTTCCACCCCACGGATCTCTGGGATCTCCTGCTTCACCATCCGCTCGATCCCTGACTGCAGCGTCATCATCGCGTGCATGCACCCTACGCACGCGCCTACCAAGCGGACCTGCACGATGCCGTCGGCCACGCCCACCAGCTCGATGTCGCCGCCGTCACCCTGGATGTAGGGCCGGATAGTTTCAAGCACCCGCTCCACCCTGCTCTGCAGGCTCTGGTCGGGCTGCTCAGTGTTCGCCTGATCTGTCATGATTGCCTCCGCCGGCATTGTTGACGAATGTACTTATTAATCATAGCGGCGCGTGGCCGGCCGCGCAAGGCGTCGTGGAGCGCGCTTCGACATACGCACCGGCCTGGGCCTATCGCGCGCCGCGTCCACTGGGCAGAGAAACCCAAAGGGTTCCCTGCCTGCCCGGAACTGGTGGGGTGTCTCAGGAGGTATAAGGATGAAGTCCATG
>JASEHJ010000110.1 GCA_030018905.1 bacterium
CAGATTCCGTGGCGGAGGGGGCGCGCGCCCCCTCCGCCGAGCACGGGCAGGCCGCGCGGATTTCGCAGAGGACTCCGATTCAACGATGACCGGATACATCTTGCGCCGGCTGATCGCCCTGCTGCCGGTACTCATGATAGTGGCGACGGTGGGGTTCTTCCTCATCTACCTGACGCCCGGCGACCCGGCCTCGGTCATGTTGGGCCCCGACGCCACCTCCGAGGACGTGGCCAACCTCAAGCGCCTCATGGGTCTGGACCGACCTCTGCTTATTCAGCTCGTGCGGTGGTACGGCCGCACCCTACAGGGCGACCTGGGCTACTCGATCTTCCTACAGCGCCCGGTGCTTCAAGCGATAATCGAGCGGCTGGAACCCACCGCGGTGCTGACGCTGATGGCCCTCACCGTGGCCGTTTTGATCGGGATCCCGGCCGGCGTCGTCTCGGCGGTGCGGCGCAACACCTGGGTGGACCAGGCCGCGATGGGCATAGCGTTGCTTGGAGTATCGGTCCCCACCTTCTGGATGGGCCTCAACCTGATCCTGTTCTTTTCGGTCTACCTCGGGCTGTTCCCGGTGGCGGGCTACGTGCCGCTCGACCAGTCGGTCACCGGCGCCTTCAGGTCGCTGGCCCTGCCCGCTTTTACCCTGGGCTTCAGCGCCTCGGCGCTGATCGCGCGCATGACGCGTTCGAGCATGCTGGAGGTGCTCGGACAGGACTACATCCGCACTGCCAGAGCCAAGGGCAACCTGGAACAGGTCGTCATCTACCACCACGCGCTCCGCAACGCGATGATCCCCACCCTAACGGTGGTCGGCCTGGCGTTGGGCGGCCTCCTCGCCGGATCCATCGTGACCGAGACGGTCTTTGCCCTGCCCGGCGTGGGCCGTCTGGTCATCTCGTCGGTGATGCGGCGCGACTACCCCGTCGTACAGGGGGTCCTGATCTTCGTGGCCTCAACCTATGTGCTGGTGAATCTCTTGATTGACCTGCTCTACGTCTACCTCGATCCGCGGATCAAATACGCGTGAGGTCTCCATGAGCGAAGGGGTGGCGTCTACCAGAGCGTTTCCGACCCTGTCCCGGCCGCCGGCGGGCACCTGGGCCGTTATCTTCCGCACACTGCGGCGGAGCAGGTCCACGCTCATCGGCGGGTGCATCGTCCTGGCCGTTCTGGTGATCGCCGTGCTGGCACCGGCTTTCGCGCCCTACGACCCCCAGGAGATCGAGGTGCCCCGGCGGCTGCAGGGTCCCAGCACCGCGCATCCATTTGGCACCGACAACATGGGACGCGACATCTTGAGCCGCGTGATCTACGGGGCGCGGATATCGCTGGTGGTCGGTATCTTCGTGGTGTTCTGCGCCGCGGGAGCTGGGATCACGCTCGGTCTGACCGCGGGGTACTCCGACCGGCTCGACCGGTTCCTCATGAGAATCATGGACGGCCTGATGGCGTTTCCCTCTACCCTGCTGGCCATCGCGCTGATGGCCGCGCTGGGGGCCCGGATCTCCAATATCATCATCGCGTTGGCGGTGGTCTACACCCCCAACGTCGCGCGTGTCGTGCGCAGCATCACGCTTGTCGTCCGCGAGCAGGACTATGTCCAGGCGGCCCAGGCCATGGGCGCGAGCGACGCGCGCATCCTCGCCCTCCACATACTGCCCAACTGCCTGCCGCCGGTGATCGTGCAGGGCACATTCATTTTCGCGCAATCGGTGCTGGCCGAGGCGGCCCTAAGCTTCCTGGGCGTGGGTCTGCCCCCGTACATACCGAGCTGGGGGACGGTCATCACCACCGGCCGGATGTTCATGCAGACCGCGCCCTGGATCACGATCTTCCCCGGGATTGCGATCCTCATCACGGTGCTAGGATTGAACCTGCTGGGCGATGGCCTGCGGGACCTGTCGGATCCCAGGCTGCGCGGCAGACTCGGTTAGCCCCTCAGGGGACGCCTATGGATGTGGTAACCGAGCGCGGCACGGGCGGGATGGCTGTTGCCCGCCGCTTCCTGCGCTTCTTCCAGGACCGGGGCCACACGGTGGTCGCCAGCGCTTCGCTCGTGCCCGCGGGCGACCCCACGCTGCTGTTCACCAATGCCGGGATGGTGCAGTTCAAGGACGTCTTCCTGGGCCTCGAGCAGCGGTCGTACGCGCGGGCGGCCTCCATACAGCGCTGCCTGCGCGTCAGCGGCAAGCACAACGATCTGGAGCAGGTGGGGCCGAGCCCGCGCCACCACACGCTGTTCTTCATGGCCGGCAACTTCAGCTTCGGCGATTACTTCAAGCGCGAGGCGATCGCCTACGCCTGGGAGTTCATCACGCAGGAGATGGGCATCGCGCCCGACCGGTTGGTTGCCACGGTGCTGGATGATGACGACGAGGCTTTCGCGCACTGGAGAGCCGTCTGCGTGCCCGAGGACCGGATCATGCGCATGGGCGAGAAGACCAACTTCTGGTCCATGGGCGAGATCGGCCCGTGCGGTCCCACCGCGGAGCTGCACTACGACTGGGGATCAGAGCGGTGCACCTGCGGCCGGGTGGACTGCGGCGTGGCCCTGGACAACGACTGCCAGCGGTGGCTGGAGATCTGGAACTTGGTGTTCATGCAGTACAACCAGGCGCCGGACGGCGCGCGCACGCCGCTTCCCAGGCCGGGCGTGGACACCGGACTGGGTATCGAACGCATAGCCGCCGTGGCGCAGCAGGCGGCCACCAACTACGACACCGATCTGTTCGCGCCGATCCTGGGACGGGTGCAGGTCCTGCTCGGGCACACCGACGACCAGCGAGCGGAGGCGGTCGTCGCGTACCGGGTGATCGCCGACCACGGCCGGGCCGCGACGTTCCTGGTGGCCGATGGAGTGATGCCGGGCAACGAGGGCCGCGCCTACGTGCTGCGCATGATCCTGCGCCGCGCCATCCGGTTCGGTCGCCGCCTCGGCTTCGAGGGGCCGTTCATGGGCGAGGTCGCCGATGTCGTGATCGAGCACCTGGGGGCGGACTACCCTGAGCTGGTCTCGCGGCGCGAGTTCATCCTCAAGATCCTCGCTGCCGAGGAGGCCCGCTTCGCCCAGACGCTCTCGGCAGGCCTGGAGCGGTTGGCCGAGGTCGTGGAGTCAACGCGCGCTCGAGACGGGCGCGTGATCTCCGGTCCGGACGCATTCCGGCTGTACGACACCTATGGATTCCCCGTGGAGATGACGCGGGACCTGGCAGGAGAGGCGGGTCTCGGTGTTGACGAGGCGGGCTTCCGGCAGGAGATGGAGGAACAGCGCCGCAGGAGCCGCCAGGTGGCAGGGGGGCCGTCAGGAAAGGGCACGGCGGGCGTGGAGACCGGCGCTCTCGAAGATCTCCCGGCCACCGCGTTTGTCGGCTATGCTCGGTATGACTCGCCGGCAAAGGTGCTGGCGGTGATTCGGGACGGCGTGCGCGTTGCCGATGCCGGCACCGATGACGAGGTTGTTCTCGTGCTGGACCGCACGCCGTTCTACGCTGAAGCCGGGGGCCAGGTGGGCGATGCAGGCGTCGTGAGCGCGAGGGGGCTCCGCGTCGAGATCGGCGATGCGCGAAACCTGAGTTCCACCATCACCGGCCACGCCGGGCGTGTGACCTCGGGCCGCGTCCGTGAGGGGATGCGCGTGCGGGTCAGCGTTGAGCGGGAGAGGCGGGACGCGATAAGGCGCAATCACACCGCGACCCACCTGCTGCACCAGGCCCTCCAGGAAGTGCTGGGGGAGCACGCGCAGCAGGCTGGATCGCTGGTGGCGCCCGACCGCCTGCGGTTCGATTTCACCCACGCGGCGGCCCTGACGCCACCGGAGCGTGCTCGGGTGGAACGCCGGGTGAACGAGATGGTGATGGAGGCACGGCCCGTGCGCGCGACCACGATGTCGCTCGAACGCGCGCGTGACCTTGGGGCGAAGGCCCTCTTCGGCGAGAAGTACGGCGAGCGCGTCCGCGTGGTGTCGGTGAAGGGGCACAGCCGCGAGCTCTGCGGAGGAACGCACCTGGCCAACACCGGAGAGGTGGGGCCGTTTATCATCACGGTCGAGAGTGGTGTGGCGGCGGGCATCCGGCGGATTGAGGCCGTGACCGGGTGGTGCGCGTACGAACGCGCGCGCGCGCACGAGCAGCTCCTGACGGAGATAGGTGCGGTGCTGCGCGCTGCGCCCGCCGAGGCGCTCGAACGCGTGCGTCGTTTGAGCGAGCAGGTACGCGTCCTTGCGCGCGTAGAGAAACAGCGCCAGGTCGGAGAAGCCGGCGAGGCACACCATGTGGAGGCCGACGTCGATGGCGTACGGGTGGCGACCGCCCGCCTGGACGACGGCGCCAACCACGATTCGCTGCGCGCGGCAGGCGACCGTTTGCGCGAACGCCTGGGCAGCGGGGTCTACGTGTTGGCCAGCGCAGTGGGCGACCGGGCCAACCTGGTCGTGATGGTGACCCCGGATCTTGCCGGACGCGGCCTGCGCGCCGACGCCCTGGCTCGCGCGATCGCCGCCCGAATGGGAGGCACCGGAGGCGGAAAGGCGGAGCTGGCGCAGGCGGCCGGCCGCGACGTGGAGCGGCTCGACGAGGCCCTGGCATCCGCTGCCGACGAGGTGAGGCGCCTGGGTGCGACAGGCTGATGGGTTGCGGGTTCTGGCAATAGATCCGGGCGAGCGGCGGCTCGGGATCGCGATCAGCGATCCCTTAGGCCGCATCGCCCTCCCTCTCGAAGTCCGCAAGCGCATCGGGTGGTCGGGCGACTTGGCCTATCTACGGAAACTGGTGGAAACATACGGGGTCGCGGAGGTAGTTGTGGGAAGACCCCTGACCGCGGGTGGGACCGTTGGTCCCCAGGCAGAATCGGCCGCGCGCTTCGCCCTGCGACTGCGTGCTGCGCTCCGGGTACCGGTGGTGGAAGTGGACGAGCGCTTCTCTACCGCCGCCGCGGACCGAGCCATGCGTGAGGGAGGCGCAGGCGGCCGCCAGCGGCGCCAGCAGCGCGATGCGGTGGCGGCCGCGTTGATCTTGCAGCCCTACTTGGATCGCCGCCGCGGGCCGTTGCCCGGGTCGGATGAAGGTGTTATGCTCCCTCCGTAACTGGCCATTCCGCGAAAGAGCAGGGGGCTGCGGGCGGCGGGGAGCGGTGGGTTGGAGGTGCTTCGTGATTGAGGAACTGGATGTGGTAACGCTGGAGGACGAGGACGGACTCGAGCACCGGTTCAACGTCGTAGACATCGTTGAGGTTGAGAACCGTCGCTACGCTGTTCTGCTCCCCGAGAATGAGGAGGACGCGGCCGCGGTCATATTCAGGATGGAGAGCGCCGACCATCTCGTTCCGATTGAGGATGACGATGAACTGAGCCGCGTGGTTGCTGCGCTCGAGGAGACGTCCGAGTACGGGGAGATCATACTCGAGGAAGGCGGCGAGGACCGCGACGACTTGGGAGTTCTCGATGATCTGTCCGGCGAGATCCAGGCCAACGGGGACCGGATGGACGATGAGGACGAGGAGGAAGAGTAGGCTGCCCCGCGGCCTGCGATGATCAGGACGGGCGGCCTGCGCCGCATCTGGCTCCGGCGCGCGGTGTTGTTGGCGGGCATCGCGGTCGCCGGTGCTGTGTTTCTGGGCGCGGGTGCGGCGGTGCTCCTCTGGTGGGAAATAAGGCCCCTTGGTGGCCCGGACCGTCCCCGCACGGTGGTCGTGCCGCCTGGGGAAACCACCTGGCAGATCGGCCGCCGCCTGGCCGAGGCCCGGGTGGTGCGCAGCGCGCGCGCCGTGGTGGTTGCGGCCAGGATGCAGCGCGCGGACGGCCGGCTCCGTAGCGGCGAGTACGCGCTCAGCCCGGCACAGAGCGCCTGGCAGATCGTGGGCATCCTGGCGCGGGGCGAGGCGATCCTGCACCGCCTCACCATCCCCGAGGGGTATACCGTGGCTCAGATCGCCGATGCCCTGGCAGAGGCCGGGTTGGCAGATCACGGCCGGTTCCTGGATCTGGCATTGCGCTCGGAAGGGTATCTTTTTCCCGACACCTACCTCCTGCCGCGTGGGCTCGGCGAGGCGGCGCTCATCGCACGGTTCCGGGCCCGGTTTGATACGGTGATTGGCGCCGATCTCCGGGAAGTCGCACGCGCGCGCGGCCTTACCCTGCACCAGCTCATAACGGTGGCTTCAATGATCGAGCGAGAAGCCCGGGTTCCGGGAGAGCGCGCTGTTATCGCGGGTGTGATCTACAACAGGCTGCGCTTGGGCATGCGCCTCGAGATTGACGCCACCGTGCTCTACGCGCTGGGGCGGCACAAGGCCGAGCTCTCTTTCGCGGACCTTACGGTAGACTCGCCATACAACACCTATCGGAATCCCGGCCTGCCGCCCGGACCGATCGCCAACCCCGGCCTGGCTGCGGTTGCCGCTGCCGCGGCGCCGGAAGAGACACCGTTCCTCTACTATGTCCTGCGGCCCGACGGTTCCCACCACTTCAGCCGTACCCTGCGGGAGCATCAGGACGCGGTCAGGCGGTACCGAAGATGAACCGCCTCCTGCGCCTGCTCGCGCCCCGGTACTACGTTCCCGCCGTGTTCGACCTCACGCCCTCGCGACTGCGCGCCTGGGGGATCGAGGCCCTCATGCTCGACCTCGACAACACACTGGTGGCCTGGGGCGAGATCGAGCCGCCTGACGAGGTTCTGGCCTGGTTGGAGGACCTCCGGCAGTCCGGCATCCCGGTCTGCCTCGTGTCCAATACCCTATCGCGGCGGCTGGGTGCCGCGAAGGTGGTGTTCGACCTGCCCGCGGCAGGGGGGCGCTCGAAACCCAGCGCCGACAAGCTGCGCCGGGCATTGCGCATTCTGGGGACCTCGCCGGAGCGCACGGCGATGGTGGGCGACCAGCTCTTCACGGACGTGCTGGCAGGAAACCGGCTCGGCGTTCCCACGGTCCTGACCGGACCGCTGTCCTCCTACGAACCCCTGCGCGTCCGCTTCGTGAGGGCGATTGAGCGGCTTGTGCTCCGCGCGCTCGCCCGCAAGGGCGTGGTGCCGGTGCGGCAGTAGGTCTGAGCGTCCGGCTTCGCGGGCATACAGAGTGTGCCCTTCGAGAGAGTTCGCGGGGTCGGCTAGGGGTGCGGGATGAAGCTTGACGCAAGGGTGGAGTGGTGGCCCCTCTACGTTCGGGCGCTGACCGCGCTGTTCGGATTCTCCGTTATCTTCACCGGCGCCCCGGCCGGGACCACAATCGATTCACCACTCACCCTGACGGTGCTGCTCTCGCTGCTGGTTGTCACGGGCCTGTTCAGCATTGTGGCGCCTCATCGGGTCGGCGGGTTTCCCCTCGCACGCTACTCCGGGATCGCGCTGGAGCTGCTCATCGTATCCGTTATCGTGTTCGAGACCGGGGGGAAGACAAGCTTCTTCTACTTCTTGTACGTGCCGATTCTGCTCTGGGCGACTGCCGGTCGCGGTATTGTTGCCGGAGTGACCGTCGGGTGGGTGGCCGCGGCCGCCTTTGCCATCGCCGCGGGAGCGCACGGCGGGACGACCACCGGGTCGCTCCCGCGCGCCATGCTCCTGGTCCTGGGCGGGGTCCTGATCGGGATCATCGAAGAACGCCGGACCGAAGGCGTCGCGTCGGTCCTGCGCGGCGTCGACGCGCTGGTCCGGCAGGCGAACACGGCGGCCGAGGTCAGGGATTCCGCAAATGCCGGGAAGTCTCCGCACGAGCCGAGCGTTGGGGAGCAC
>JASEHJ010000111.1 GCA_030018905.1 bacterium
GCATGCGCTGCGGCGCCGGCCGCGCAGGCGGCGGCGAGCGCCGAGTCCGCGCTGACGCGGGTGTCCTGATCTAGCCACCCACCCCCGCGCTGCGCCATCGCCTCCAACTCGTCAACGTACGCGGCCGAGTGAACCGAGAGCAGGAGGTCCCGCTCAACCGGCGGGGGTGCGGACACGTCCACCAAATCAGCCAGACCGCTCTCTCCGATCGCCCGCTGGATCGCCTGGAGGCGTTCCGGCCTCTCAGGGTGTCCTGCGCCGGTAAGGTGCCGGGCACAGGCAGGATGGGTGAGATGGAGCACGCTCACGACCGGGCGGCTGCCCGCAGGGCGGCCACGGCCGATTCGATCCCCAGAGGGGCGTTGAAGATCGCCGAGGCGGCAACAAGCACGTCCGCGCCGGCTGCCACGGCAGGGCCAGCGGTCTGCGGCGATATGCCCCCGTCTATGCCCACCCAGCCGGACCAGTCCGCCAGGAGCGCTCTCAGGCGCCCGATCTTGGGCAGGACGCCCGCCAGAAAGGCCTGCCCGGCGTAGCCCGGGTTGACGCTCATGACAACCGCGAAATCCAGGACGTCCCCCAGCTCGGCGCAGGCCTCCGGGGGCGTGCCGGGATTCAGGGCGATCCCGGCCTGGACGCCGAGGGCCCGGATCTGGGACAGCACGCGGTGCGGGTGCGCCGTTGCCTCGGGATGCACGGCCAGGCTGGACGCGCCGGCGCGGGCGAACGCCTCCAAGTGGCGCTCGGGCCGGCAGATCATCAGGTGGACGTCCAGCGGCAGGGTGGTGATGCGGCGCAGCGCCTCCACGATCACGGGACCCATTGTGATCGGAGGGACGAAGCATCCGTCCATGACGTCCACGTGGATCATGTCGGCGCCGCCCCGCTCGGCCGCACCCACGGCCTCCGCGAGGCGGGTCAGGTCGGCGCTGAGTATGCTCGCCGCGATGCGCACGTGCCCTTCGTAGACCGGCGGCCGGGGGGCGGTCACGGCCGGATCTCCTGGACCAGGCGGCCGTCCACATAGACCTGAATGATCGTGTATCCCTGGCTGCGCACGGTCTGGTCAACCCGGTCTCCGGGCGAGTGCGGGGCCTGATAGACGGTGCGCACGCCTGTCTCATCAATGACCACGATCCTGACCTCCTGCACTCCGCCTTCGGGGACGACGATCTGCACTCGGGTACGGCGTGCCAGGCCCGGCGAGGCCGCGGGCGAAGGCTGCGGCGATGGTTGGACGCGGGGGCCGGGCGCCGGTGTTGGCGCGGGTTGAACGCGTGGCCCGGGCGTCGGAAGGGGCGCGGGCTGAACGCGGGGCGCCGGCGGCCGCGTGGGTTCTACGACCTGAGGCTCGGCAGTGATGACCGGGGCCCGAGGCGGAGCGCTCTCCTCTCCTGGCCGGGCGCTAACGGTGAGGATTATCTGGACCGTCCCTGGGCGCAGGGGAGTCGCGGCCGGCGGAGACTGCTCCAGGACCGTTCCCGGCTCGGCGTCCGTGGTCGCAATCGTGCGGAGGTGGGTGATCACCAGCCCCCGCTCCTCCAGGAGCACCCTGGCATCTGCCAGCGTGCGGCCCACGAGCGACGGCATCTCCACCTGGGGAGGACCCCGGCTGATCATGAGCAATACCGGGGTGTCCAGGGGCACGCGCGAGCCGGCGGGCGGGTCCTGCCTTATCACCGTTCCCGCTTTCGCTATCTCGTCGTATCCTTCCTGGAGTGTCCCTGCCTGAAGACCCGCCCCCTCCAGCGCAAGCTGCGCCTCCTGGAGGGTCCGGCGCACCAAGTCGGGCACCGTGACAAGCTGCGCTCCCAGGCTGAGCACCACGCCAATGCGCCGTCCGCGCTTGACGCGCTTCCCGGGTGGCTGATCCTGCGAGAGCACGATGTCCTGGGGGACGGTCGGACTGTAGGCCCGCTCCGTTACTGCAATCGTCAACCCCGCCTGCTGCGAGATCAGCTCGGCCTGGGGCAGCGTCCGCCCCACCAGGTCCGGCATCTCGACCTCGGGCACGTTAAGGTAGCCGCTCACCGCCTGCCAGCCGGCCCATGCGCCCAACGCGGCTAGGACCAGCACTGCGGCGGCGATCCGGAGCGCGGCTCCGCTCCGGCGAGGCAGTGGTGCCACCTCATCGGTGAATGCAAACCGGCGGGTGGCGCCTTCATCGGTCGCGGCGATTTCTCGCCACAACTCGGTCTTTCCCTCCAGGTCATCTGCCATCTCACGGGCCGAACTGTAGCGGTCCGGGCTCGGCTTGGCCATGGCCTTGAGGATGATCCCCTCAAGCCTCAGGGGGATGCTGGGCTCGATCGCACGGGGATCGGGAGGTGGTTCATGCAGGTGCTTGAGCGCAATCGCGATGGGGCTGTCACCGGCAAACGGCAGCCTGCCGGTCAGCATCTCGAAGAGCACCACGCCCAGCGCGTAGACGTCCGATCCGCGGCCGACGGCGGCGCCGCGCGCCTGCTCGGGCGAGAGGTAGTGGACCGTCCCCATGACCATGCCGGGCTGCGTGATCGTGCTGGTGGCCAGGGCCCGAGCGATCCCGAAATCGGCCACCTTCACGCTGCCGTCGGGAGCCAGGAGTATGTTCTGAGGCTTCACGTCGCGGTGGATGACTCCCTGGCGGTGGGCGTACTCCAGCGCGTCGCAAACCTGCAGGGCGATGCGTTCCGCATCGGCGGGCTCGAGGCGGCCGACCCGACGGAGGTAGGCCTTCAGGTCCGGGCCGTCCACGTACTCCATCGCGATGAAGTACGTGTCGCCGTCCTGCCCACTCTCCAGGACGCGTACGATGTTTGGGTGAGCCAGGGCCTCCGCGGCGCGGGCCTCACGGGCGAACCGCTCTATGAACTCATGGTCGGCGGCGAGCTCCCCGCGCAAGACTTTGAGCGCCACCACGGCGCCGTCCTCCAGCCGGCGCGCGCGGTAGACCGTGGACATCCCGCCTTCGGCGATGCGTTCCGCCACCTCGTAACGCCCGCCGATGACTACGCCGCGGTTCACGCTCACGCCAAAACCCCTGCGGCCCGGATCCGCTGGAGCTGCCCGCAGGCGGCCTGGATATCCACCCCGCGGTCCAAGCGGACCGTGGCGGACACCCCGCCCCGGCGCACCAGCGCCGCGAAGCGGTGCACAGCGTGAACTGGGGGCCGCGCATATTGCAGCCCATGGACCGGGTTCCAGGGAATTACGTTCACGTGCGCGCCGCTCCCTGACAGCAGCACCGCGAGCTGGCGCGCCTGGTCGTCGCGATCATTGACCCCGTGCATGAGCACGTACTCGAAGGTGACCCTGCGGCCGGTGGCGTCCGCGTAGTCGCGCGTGGCCGCCAGCAGCTCGGCAAGCGGCCACCGCCGGTTGACGGGCACAAGCTGCGACCGCAGCTCATCGTCGGGCGCATGGAGCGACACCGCCAGGGTGAGCTGCAGCCGCTCCTCTGCCAGGCGACGGATCTGCGGCACAAGTCCGACCGTCGAGATGGTCATGTGGCGCATCCCGATGTTCGGTCCGTACGGCGCATTGAGGAGGCGCGCCGCGCGCAGCGTTGCGTCGTAGTTGGCCAGGGGTTCGCCCATGCCCATGAATACGACGTGGGTGATGCGCTCGTCGGTCTCGCTGCGGACCAACAGGACCTGGTCCACGATCTCCCCGGCGGTAAGGTTCCGTACCAACCCGGCCATGCCCGTGGCGCAGAAGGTACACCCCATGCCGCACCCCACCTGCGTCGAAACACAGACCGAACGACGGCCATCGTCGAAGCCCATCAGCACCGTCTCGATTGCCAAACCATCAGGTAGGTCGAGCAGGAACTTGGTGGTGAGATCATTCGGGGCGTCCGAACGCGCGGCCATACGCAGCCGCATCAGGGTCGCCGCCTCTTCCAATCGCTCGCGTAGCTGCTGCGACAGATCGGTCATCTCGTTGAAGTGAGCTACGCGTCGCTGGTAGATCCAGCGTGCGATCTGGAGGGCGCGGTAGCGTGGCTCACCCAGCGGCGCCAGGGCGCTCTCGATCTCCTCAAGCGTGCAGCCCACCAGTTCGATCGGCATCGTTGTTACACCAGCCGCCCTCGTAACCGGCGACCCCCTGATTATAGCGTCCTCTCGCCCGCGCCGTTTATCGCCGCCGGAGACGGGCAATGTAGAAACCATCGGTACCGTGCCTGTGGGGCAGGAGGTGTGCCTCCCCTGCCTCCACCCCGTCAACCGGGTGACCGCCCACCACCTGGGGAAAGGTACCGGCGAACGGGGCGAACGCAAACGACGGGTGCGCCGATAGGAATCCCCTGACCACTTCCGGGCCTTCCTCCGGCTCGTTGCTGCAGACGCTGTACACCAGGGTGCCGCCCGGCCGGACCGCGCCTGCTGCTCCTCGCAGGATCGCCTGCTGCTTCTGGGTGCCGCGGACCAGCGACTGCTCATCTATGCGCCACTTGATCTCCGGCCGGCGCCGGACGGTGCCCAGCCCTGAGCAGGGCGCGTCCACCAGCACCGCATCCGCCGCTCCGGGCCACCGTTGCCCGATCTCCTGCGCGTCCAGGTTGCAAACCTCAACGCAGGTCGCGCCGAAGGCGACCGCCCTTCGCGCCAGCGCCTGGGCCTTGCCGGGATGAACGTCCACGGCCAGCACGCGACCGCGGTTCGCCATCAGGGCCGCCAGATGCAGCGACTTACCGCCGGGCGCGGCGCAGGCGTCAACAATTGTTGAGCCGGACACCGCCGCATCGGCAAGGGCATGAACCACGAGCATGGCGCCCTCATCCTGCGGGGCACACAACCCCTGCTCGTACAGCGGCAGGCGGCCGATGAGCGAGCCGTGGACGCGGACCGCCTCGGGTACTATCCCGGGACCGGCGTCCAGCCCGTGCGCACGAAGTAGGCCAATCAGATCATCCCGCGTCGTCCGCAGGGTGTTCACGCGGAGGGTCGCCGGCGCCGGGCGCGCGTTGGCCGCCAGCAGCGCCTGTGTCTCTTCCATCCCCCACCTGGCCACCCAGCGGGTCACCAGCCAGCCGGGGTGCGAGTGTACCACGGAGAGGTGCCCTATCGGATCCGATGCGGCCTCCGGCGGCGGTGATGGGCCTTCGGCGACGAGGCGACGCAGCACGGCGTTCACCAATCCCGCGGTCCCAGCGTGCCCGTGCCTGCGGGCCAGTGCCACGGCTTCGGATACTGCGACCGGGGCAGGCACGCGATCGAGCTCCAGAACCTCGAAGGCGCCCATGCGCAGGACTGTCCGAATCGCAGCCGGCAGTGTTTCCAGGGATCGCGCCAGCAACCCGGCCAGCGCGTGGTCGAGACGCGCTCGGTGGCGCAGTACCCCCAGCACAACCGTGGTGGTCAGCGCCCGGTCGGCATCGGACAATGACGAGCGGGCCAGGGTCCGAAAGAGCAGGGCGCTGACAAATGCATCGGCCGCCTCCACGCGGTACAGCACGGCGAAGGCGGCCTCACGCGCGGGCGTCGCCGCAGGGATTGCCGGCCTACTCGTCACGCATGTTGCGCAGCAGAACCAGGCGCACGAGCTGCATTACCGCCATAGCAGCGGCGGCCACGTAGGTCAGCGCGGCCGCGTTCAGCACGGCGCGGGCTCCATCGGCCTCGCGGGGCATCACCAGGCCCTCTCCCTGCAGCACGGCCACGGCCCGGCGGCTGGCGTCGAACTCCACCGGCAGCGTAACCAGCGCGAACGCGATGTAGCCCATGAACAGCAGGATACCGAGATCCATCAACGGGCGGATGCCGGCAAACATGCCGATCATGAAGAGGATCCACGCCGCGTTCGAGCCGATGCTCGCCACGGGCACGATCGCGGATCGCAGGGCCAGCGGGGCGTACTTCTCGTGGTGCTGGAGCGCGTGGCCGCACTCGTGCGCCGCCACGCCGACGGCTGCGATCGAGTCGCTCCCGTACACTTCTGGGGAAAGCCGCAGCGTCTGGGTCCTAGGGTCGTAGTGGTCGGCCAGCATGCCCTCCACCAGCTCGATCTTCACGTGGCTCAGGCCGCGTCGTCGCAGCAGCTCGGCGGCCACCTGGGCGCCGGTGCGGCCGCCCATGGTGCGCACCTGACTGAACCGCCGGAAGGTGCTCCGGACCTTGAACTGAGCGTACGCCGCCAGCACCAGGGCGGGTATGAGAATCAGGAACGTACCGTCACCAAAGAACATGTGTTTCCCCCCAAGGAATCCTGCCCTTCATTCTATCACAGGTCCCCAGGCGCCCCTCTCTAGCCCAACCGGTCGCCCGCGGCCATGCGGTGGCCGCGCGCAAAGGCGGCCGCGGACATGCGCCGGCCTCCCTCGGGCTGCACCTCGACGAGCGCCACGGCGCCCTCGCCCGCGGCAACCGTGATCCCGGCTTCCCCTGCTTCCAGCACCTGCCCCGGGGGGCCCTGCCCATCCGCAAGCCGGGCCTGCCAGACCTTGAGGACGCCGCCGCGCCAAGTCGTATAAGCGCACGGCCAGGGGTTCATCGCGCGCACCAAATTGACCAGGACTTGAGCCGGACGCGTCCACTGGATCGCGCCGTCGGCCTTCGAGAGCTTCCCCGCATAGGTCGTGCGCGCGTGGTCCTGCGCCCGGCGTTGCGCCTCCCCCCGGGCGATCCGGCCGACGGCCTCGAGGAGCAGAACGGCTCCTTCTAGGGCCAGGCGTGCCTCGAGTTCGCCGGCAGTCTCCTCGGGCCCTATGGCGACCCGGCGCTGGAGGATAATGTCGCCGGCGTCCAGCTCCTCGGCCAGGTGCATTACGGTGACGCCGGTGGAGGCAGTGCCATCGGCGATCGCCCGCTGGATCGGCGAGGCGCCCCGGTACTCCGGGAGCAGCGACGGGTGGAGGTTTATGCAGCCCATCGGTGGGAGCGCAAGCACCGCGCCGGGCACTAGCCGGCCGTACGCCACGGTCACCAGGAGGTCTGGCCGCAGCGCTGTCAGCTCCGCCAGTGACTCCGCCGACTTGAGACTCTCTGGTTGAAGCAGCCGCAGTCCCAACTCCCGCGCCGCCACTGCCACCGGAGGCGCCACCTGGGCCCGGCCTCGGCCTGAGGGGCGGTCGGGCTGAGTGACGACACCGACTACGGTTGTGGCTTGGGCGATCGCGTACAGCGAGGGAAGCGCGAAAGCCGGGGTGCCCAGGAACACCACCCGGAGGGAGTCCATCTGTCCCACGGTCACTCGGCCGCCGGGGCCGCCTCGCCAGGGGCGGTCACGCATCCGATGGTGCTGGGATCGCGGACCCGGTCGAGAAACAGGATGCCGTCGAGGTGGTCAATCTCGTGCTGCAGAACGCGCGCCAGCAGCCCGGTGGCCTCGATTGTGACCCGGCGGCCGCGGCGGTTCTTGCCCCGCACCGAGATCGCCGCTGCCCTGGGAACGTCCCCGTACATGCCGGGGACGGAGAGACAGGCCTCGGCGGCCGTCTCCTCGCCGGAGGACCGCACGATCTCAGGGTTTACCAGCGTCACGGTGCGGTCCTCGGCCTGCGCGACAATCACGCGCACGCCCTCGCCTAGCTGCGGCGCAGCCAGGCCCAACCCGTTGGCGGCCCGCACGGTGTCCAGCATCGTCTCGATGAGCCGCACAATCTCCCGCGTCACCTTCCCAACCGGAGCCGCGCGCTTTCGCAGGACCGCCGCCTTGGGGTCCCAGACCGTGATGATTTCTCTTGCTGCTACGGTATCCACCACGCCCACCACGATAGCACGGGCAGGG
>JASEHJ010000112.1 GCA_030018905.1 bacterium
TGAAGAAGTTGGGGTTGAGGACCTTCGCGCCCCGGCTCAGGTTCTTAAATGCGATGGTCACCAGAGCCGAGCGCGCCTGCGCGCCGACGCTGCCGGCCGTACTTGCACCCGGCGCAGCGCCGTACATAGGCGGGCGCGCGGTGAGCACTACATCGCGGGCAGGCCGCTCGTCCGCCAGCAGCGCGCGTACGAAGGCCTTCGGATCAAACACCCCGATCCGAATCACGGTGCCGCTTCCCGTTCCCAGCACGAGCCCGATGGCATCGTACCAGAGCACCCGCTCGTCGCCGCCTCCTGACGATGGCACGCCGTAGGCCGTCGCCGCGGCCGATGCGGGCTGGCCCACGCCCACTCCCCGCTCGGTGCGGTATCGCTCGCTCGTCGTGAGGATCAGGACGACCTGATCGTCGCGCACGCCGGCGGCGGTGCGCTGGCGGTCGTAGTAGAGGTACGAGACCGACCCCGTCGCGTGCGTGCGGTCGGGCTGTCCCCATCCGGCGGTCTGATAGAGGGTTCTGGCCGGGACGCCCAGTCGCAGCGTGCCCAGCGACTGTCCCGGGACGACCAGCCACGCATCGGATGGACCGGCGGCCGTCCACGCCGGCGCAGAGGCGAAAAGGGAGAACCCGGCGAGCAGGCAGATCCCGGTGATTGCGTACTTCGCGGCGCGCAGCATCATGTGTCGCATACCTCTGTGGGATTCGCCGTAACTCGCCTTGACCCCCTTTTTGGGCGGTGCTACCGTGGCGGTAGCGCATGCGCGAGCAAGAGGGAGGAGCCAGGTGACGAAGCCGCTGGAAGTGTTCCAACAGGCCTCCGCGACGATGCGGAAGGTGCTCTACGAGGTCAAGCGCGTGATCGTCGGTCAGGACCTGATGCTGGAGCGGCTGCTGGTGGCGCTGCTCGCGCGGGGACACGTCCTGCTCGAAGGCGTTCCTGGCCTGGCCAAGACCCTGGCCATCAAGAGCGCCGCCCGGGCGATTGACTGCGAGTTCAAGCGGATCCAGTTCACGCCGGACCTGGTGCCGGCCGATCTGGTGGGGACCCGCATCTACAACCAGCAGACCAGCGCTTTCGACGTGGAACTGGGTCCGGTCTTCGCCAACTTCGTCCTGGCCGACGAGATCAACCGCGCCCCGGCCAAGGTGCAGTCAGCGCTGCTCGAGGCGATGCAGGAGGGGCAGGTGACGATCGGCAAGCAGACCTTTTCCCTTCCGCACCCGTTTCTCGTGATGGCCACCCAGAACCCGATCGAGAGCGAGGGAACCTACCCTCTGCCTGAGGCGCAGGTGGACCGGTTCATGTTCAAGGTGGTCATCACATACCCCAGCCGGCACGAGGAGATCACGATCGTCGAACGGATGAGCGGTGCTCCTCCGGAAGTGAATCAGGCAATCAGCGCCGCCGAACTGCTTCAACTGCAGGCCGTCGCCGACGCGGTTTACGTGGACGCGCGGATCCGCGAGTACTCCGTGGCGCTCGCGACCGCGACCCGCCGGCCGGACGAGGTGGGGCTGGATCAACTGCGCCGCTACGTCGCCTACGGAGCCAGCCCGCGAGCTTCGCTCAACATGGTGTTGGGCGCGCGCGCGCTGGCGCTGCTGCGAGGGCGGGAGTACGTGATGCCGGAAGACATACGGGACATAGCGCCTGAGGTGCTGCGCCATCGCCTGGTCCTTTCCTACGAGGCCCTGGCCGATGGGGTGGGACCCGACTCCTTGGTGGAGCAGGTGATCGCGGCCGTACCTGCACCGCGCCTGGCACTGGGGGATCCATACGAGGCCCAGAGCGCCGCGGCAGCCGGGGGCGGGCTTTCCAGGGGGGAATAGCCGGCCGTGCCGGCGGTCGAGTTGCTGGAGACCCCTGAGCAGCTGCTACGACGGCTGGAGTTCACCGTCGTGCGTCGTCTGGACGGTTTCCTGTTCGGCGACTACCGGGGTATCTTCTACGGGCCCAGTCTGGATCTGGCCGAGGTCAGGGAGTACCAGCCGGGCGACGAGGTCCGGCGCATAGACTGGAACGTCACGGCGCGGATGCATCGCATCTTCGTCCGGCAGTATCACGAAGAGCGCGAGCTGACCGCCTGGCTGCTCGTGGATCTCTCGTCCTCGATGACATTCGGCACCCGACGCCGCCTCAAGCGCGATCTGGCGGTCGAGTTTGCCGGGACCGCCGCCTACATCGTAGCGCGACACGGCGACAAGGTCGGTGCGGTCGCCTTTCCGGGCCGCGGTCAGCCGCTGGTCCCACCCCGCGCAGGCCGGCGCCATGCCCTGCGCATTCTGCACTCCCTACAGCAGGCCGGGCCCTCCGCGTCGGGGATGACCGATCCGCCGGGGATGACCGACCTCGCCGGCGCGCTCCACGCCGCGGCCGGAATGCTGCGCCGCCGGCACCTTGTCTTCGTGATCTCGGACTTCATCGCGTCTGATGGCTGGGAAAGGCCGCTCTGCGAACTGGGACGCCGTCACGACGTGGTCGCGGCATGGATCCGCGATCCGGCGGAAGAGGTCCTGCCCGACGTGGGCGTGATCCCGGTGCGGGATCCTGAGACCGGCCAGCATTGCTGGATTGACACGTCCGACGCGCGGGTGCGTTCTGCTCACGAGGCGCTGGTGAGCGCGCGCCGGGCAAGCGTAACCGCGGCGTTCAGGCGCGCCCGCGTTGACCACCTCGTCCTGTCCACGGCCACGACGCTGGTGGATCCCCTTGTAGATTTTGTCCAGCGGCGGCGGAGGCGCCTGTGGAGTTCATCTGGCCGCTGATGCTCTGGGCGCTGGCCCTGGTCCCGCTCCTGTGGTGGGGGCACCGGATCATTGGCCGGAGGCAGCGATACGCTGCCCTGCAGTTCGCCGAGGCACGGCTGTTCGATCAACTGGTGGTGCGCCCCCCGGGCCGGCAGCGCTCTCTCCCCACCGCGTGCTACCTGATCGCCCTGCTGCTGCTGGCAGTGGCAATGGCGCGTCCAGTGGCCGCACTGCCCATCCCGGTCAACCGCGCCGCAGTGGTGATCGCGGTTGACACCAGCAAGAGCATGATCGCCACCGACGCGCAGCCCACGCGCCTGGAGGCCGCACGAAGGGCTGCCCGGGCGCTGGCGGAGATCGTGCCCCGCTCGACCAGGATTGGGCTCGTGGCGTTCAGCGAGTACGGCACCGTGTTGCTTCCGCCCGGCACCGACAGGAGTGCTCTCTTCGAGGCGCTCGAACGTCTCCAGCCGCAGTCGGCCACCTCGATGGGCGGCGGCATACTTGAGGCGGTGCGGGTGCTGCCGGGCCGTGCAGGGGCGCCGGGCGACCGTCCGACTCAGTTGATCCCAGGGTCCATCGTGATCTTCTCGGATGGCGTGAGCAACTTCGGCCCGAATCCGGAGGAAGCCGCTGCCCTGGCGCGCGACGCGCGCGTCCGGATCTTCACCGTCGGCGTGGGCAGGCCGGGTGGAACCGTGATGCGCGTGGAGGGCCAGCTCGTGCTTGTGCCGTTCGACGCGGCCGGCCTCCAGCGCATCGCTCAGATTACCGGCGGGATGTTCTTCCCGGCAACAGGAGAGGATGACCTGCGAGCACTTTCACGTATGCTCGGTCGGGACATGGGGTGGGAGTTTACCCGCCTGGAGGCGTCGTTTCTCCTGATGGCGGTGGCAGGCGTCTTCATGCTGGCCGGCGGCGCGCTTTCGCTGTTCTGGTTCGGGAGGGTGCCGTGAAGTCGCGCCCGCCGCAGAGGGTAGGGAGGGCGCCATGACCTTTGAGTGGCCCTTCATACTGTGGGCGCTTGTCGCGTTGCCGCTGCTGGTGTGGGCGTACCTCAGGCTGCAGTGGCGGCGCCCGCGCGGTGTAGTGCTCGTCCCCGACGTCGAGATGTTGGCGCGGGCCGCCGGTGGTCGCGGCAGGTGGCGCAGGTGGGTGCCTCCGGCGCTCTATCTGTTGGGCATCGGGATGGTCCTGATCGGGTTGGCACGGCCGGCGGCACCGCTGCCGGTACCCGCGCGCGAGGGCGTGGTGGTGCTCTCCATTGACGTGAGCCGCAGCATGCTGGCCGATGACTTCAAGCCCAACAGGATGGCCGGTGCGAAGCTGGCTGCTCACGAGTTCGTCCAATCGCTGCCCGGCGGTTTCCGCGTGGGTCTGGTCACGTTCAGCAGCTACGCCACGACGGTCGTGCCACCGACCACCGACCGAGCCCGCATTCACGACGCGATTGACCTGCTTACCCCGGAGTACGCCACAGCTATAGGTGAAGGTCTGCTTGAGGCAGTTTGGGATCTGCCTGGCCGTGTTCGGCCGCTGGCAGGGGCGGGGGCTGGGGCGCTGCCGGCGCCGCTGGCGCCGCCGGGAAGGCTCCCCACGGGAGTAGTAGTGCTGCTCTCCGACGGGCAGAGCAACCGCGGAACACATCCGTTGGAGGCGGCGCGGATTGCACGCGATCTCCAGGTGAAGGTTTACACCGTGGGGGTCGGTACGCCTGAAGGTACGACCCTCACCGTCTCTGGACGCAGCATATTGGTGCGCCTGGACGAGGAGACGCTGCGCGGAATGGCCGAGACCGCAGGGGGCGCATATCACCGCACCACGAACGTTGGCGAGTTGCGGCGAGTCTACCGGCACCTGGGCCGGCAGATCGGCTGGGAACGGCGCCCCACCGAGGTTACAGCGCTCGCGGCCGGTACTGCGCTGGCGTGCCTGATCGCCGCGGTGGTGTCCTCCCGACTCCTGGTGCACAGGGTTCTGTGAGGCGGGGCCTGTGCTATACTCGTGCCTGGCCGCGCGCCTGTAGCTCAGCGGATAGAGCGGCTGCCTTCTAAGCAGCGGGTCGGGGGTTCGAGTCCCTCCAGGCGCGCCAATCCAGTCAGGACGCGGGTTTCAGCTATCGGTGATCCTCCAAACTCTGCCGAGAAAGCAGAGGTTCAGGGGGTGCCCGATGGACACAGCAGCGCCTTCCGTGTCCTTCTCACAGGGCCAACGAGGCGCCTCGGCGCCGGCCCGCTGGTGTGGTTGCGCTCCAGGTGAGCGGCCGAATCCACCCGCGCAGCGAGTGCAAAGGAGATCATCGACACACTGGCGTTGAAGCTCATAGTTGAGACCGCGGACTAGTCACGGAGTGCCAATCGAGGGATCGGTCTAACCCAGACGGCAGTCACCAGATCACTAGACCAAAGAACGGGAGCAGGTCATCTCCTGGACCAGCATACGCAGTGGCCCGCGAGTCGTAGATGGGTTAGAATGAGTCCGCATCCGGGGGACGATGCTCATGGAAGCCAAACAGACAGTCAGAGAGCTGCTGGACCGCCTGCCAGACGACTGCAGCTTGGACGACGTGCTCTATCATCTCTACGTTGTTCACGCGGTTCAGAAGGGTCGTGCGGAGGCGGACGCGGGACATGTCGTCACGCATGACGAGGTCGCCGAGGCACTTCGGCGGAAATGGCAGCTCGGGGCCGGCGAGTAGTCTGGACCCCCAGCGCGCAAGCCGACCTGGACGGCGCGCTCGAGTACATCACCGGGGACTCTCTGACCGGCGCTCAGAGGATCCTCCATGCGACGCTTAACCTCGCTGCGTCGCTCGAGACCCTCAGCGAGCGCGGTCGGGTGGTTCCTGAGCTTTTCGATCCCGACATACGCGAAGTCTTCGTTTACTCCTACCGGCTAATCTACGAGGTTCGGCAGTCTGAGGTCAGGATACTTGCCTTCCTCCACGGGGCACGGGACTTCGCTCGTTGGAGGAGAGGTCAGTGACAGCTCGAGCACCGGACGGTTGATATTTGCGTGCGGCCTAGCGGCACGCAATCTCCGCGACGCGGAACCTCCACTCGTAGGTCACCGGCCCCTTGCTCGACGGGAAGGTGAACGAAGCCTGACGCCAGCCCACGGCCAGCGGGGCCGCGGGGGTGTAGGTGAGGGTGGCCATGCTCTGAGGGAGATCCTTCGTCCCGCTCACCTGTGCGCTTGCCGTGATGTCCTTGCCGTCGAGTTTCAATGCCACCAGCGTGACGTCGAGACTTCCATATCGCCGCATCGCATCGGTCAGCCGCATGCCCACGGCGATCTCGGGGGTACGGCAGGCCCTGCTCTCCGGCTCCGGTATCACCCTGTATATCTCGGGCGGCAGGGCGACCGGCGCCGCGATGATGCCCCTCGAAACCACTACCGCTACCGCAGCAACCGCCGCCGCCAAAACCACCACAGCGCCCTTTCCATGTAACCGCAATGTGATCTCCTCCACAGGAACAGAATCCCTCGTTGAGTGTCTCTTCCCCATTACCGACAGTGCTCCTGCTAAGCGCGCTCTTCGCGCCGGAACTCGCCGGGCGGCAGGACTGTGATAGGATCACGGCAAAGTTCCAGACATCTTGGGCAAATCGGTGCCGGAAGGGAAACTGCTGCGTGACTGAGACAACGAGTGGATTCCCGCTCATCTTTGACGGCCACAACGACACGGTTCTAAGCCTTCTTGACACGGGCCGATCGTTCTTCGATCGTTCTGACGTCGGACACGTTGACCTACCCCGGGCGCGCGAGGGCGGTCTGGGCGGAGGTTTCTTCGCCATCTACATACGCGACCCCGGCATATCGGACAAACCCCCGGCGGATTCCTCCTCCGTTGACACCTCGATGCGTGTGTACGGGGATGAGAGCACGTGGCCCGAGCCGATGTCGTTGGAGTACGCGCAGGCGACCGCGCTCGACCTTCTTGGGCGGCTGCTTCAGGTCGAGCAGACCTCGGGCGGGAAGGCGCAGGTAGTCCGGAACGCGGCCGAGTTGCAGCAGTGCCTCGATGGAGGCGTCTTCGCCATGCTGCTGCACTTCGAGGGCGCAGAGCCGCTCGACCCCGAGGGCCGCGCTCTGGAGGCGTTCTACGCCGCCGGGCTGCGCTCGGTCGGCATAACCCACAGCCGCCGTAACCGTTTCGCCCAGGGCGTGCCGTTTAGGTTTCCTCACTCGCCTGACACCGGCCCGGGGCTCACCGATGCCGGTAAGGAGCTGGTGCGGCAACTCAACCGGCGCGGGGTGATGATTGATCTCTCTCACATCACAGAGCAGGGCTTCTGGGACGTGGCGGCTCTGACCGATGCCCCGCTGGTTGCCACCCATTCCAACGCCCACGCGCTGACGCCGTCGCCGCGGAATCTCACGGACCGGCAACTCGACGCGATCCGCGAAAGCAAGGGTGTAGTGGGTCTCAACTTCCACGTGGGCTTCCTGCGCGAGGACGGCGCGCGGAACGCCGAGACGCCGATCTCGCGAATGGTTGAACACATTGACTACATGGTTGAGCGGATGGGGGTTGATTGCGTCGCCCTGGGCTCGGACCTCGACGGCGCGGTCATGCCCGCCGAGTTGAAGGATGCAGCCGGTCTGCCCAAGCTTGTGCGGGCGCTCGCAGACCGCGGGTACTCGGGTGAGGACCTGCGCAAGCTTGCCCACGGCAACTGGGTGAGGATCCTGAGCGAGACTTGGGGCGCATAACTGCAGGCACCGGTCGACGCGCGCGCTCATCGCGGCAGTGGCCACAGGCCCGCGCCACGCTGCAGGGACGATGAGGATTCTGGTAGTCACCCCGGTCTTTCCGCCCGACATAGGCGGGCACGCCACGGCGATCCCGCCACTGGCCGGGGATCTCTGCCGCCGGGGCCATCAGGTGACCGTTCTGACGGTGAGCGACCGGACGGACC
>JASEHJ010000113.1 GCA_030018905.1 bacterium
CATAAAGGCGGCCTTCTTGGGGGCTCCGCCCGCTCCGCTGAAGAAGTTGCCAAGCGGCGTAAGGAGGAACGGGAGCGCAAGGTCGAGCAGGCCGTCCGGCGCCTGGTCCTTGACCAGATCGTCCAGGCCGACCGGCCGACACTCTCGCCCGACGAGATGCGTCTGATCGCGGTGGGTATCATGGGCCGGCTTCTGCACGAGTCGCGGAAGCTGTTCGCGCAGAGGCGCAACATCGAGCCGCTGAAGACAAAGTGGGGTGGCAAGAACTACGACGGCCCCGCCAGACGGCTCCTCGACCAGGTCCCCATCACGGCGCTGCCGACACTGTTGCTGGAGCTTACGCTCCTCGACGAACTCCACGTGGCAACGCACAACATGCCCGGCTCGACGAAGCCCAAACGCCTGCTGGCGACGGCCCAGTTGTGCGGTGTGGATCCCGACACGATCCGCGCCAAAATCGTTGCCGCGGCCCGGGCGAAGAAGAAGCGCCCCGGCTCCACAATCCGCAAGAAGGCGGGCAAGAAGTCGCCCAAGACGCGCCGTGCGCCCAGGAGACAGGCCTCCGGCGCCCGGACGACGGACGCCGGGGACAGCGCCGCATAAGGAGCGTGAAGCGCATGCCGACCAAGGGACACCCAGGCACCTCCCCAACTCGCCGCGCCCGAGGAAGCACGCGGGGCGGCGCAACGCACACCATTCGGATCGGCTATGGCCATCCGGACCGACCGTTCGCAATTCGCCGCATGGTCCTCAAGAAGGTCCCCAGCCACGCAGACACGATGGACTTTGTGCTTGTCGCCGAGGAAGTCTACGTCAAGGCGCTGATGCCCGCAAGGCCTCTGCCTCCCAGCATCAGCGACGCACCCGATGCTGTGCTGAACGTCGTCGCCCACGAGGTTCTCGAGGGCGTCTGGGTCCGCCTGAACTCGCGCATCGGCGAAGCGGAGGTTGAGACTGGATGATCGCGGTGTGGCTCAGTGCGCGGGAGGAGGGGTTTCACGACACGACCGTGGCTGAGCCCGTCGGCGTGCTCGCCTCGGTGGCGCACTGAGCGCTGGAAACGGGGATCGTCGAGGTCTGCGCGTTCGGGATGCCTGAGCAGGGCATCGAGCATCCCGACCTGAGGATCGAGGTCGCGGTCGAGGGTGGTGCGCGCCGGCTCAGCCTTCCACCCGGCACACTCGTGCGGACCTTCGGGCAGGTCGGGGCCGAGATCCTCGGCGAGCGGGTGCTCTTCAGGCCGCGTTGAGCGCGGCCACCAGCCTGTCGATATCCTCGGACGCGTTGTAGAGGTGCGGCGCGACGCGCAGGCCGTGGGGCCGCAGTGAGAGGATCACGCTCTGCTCCAGCAGCCGCTTGTGCAGCGCCTCGTCGCGGGCGGCGTCCCCCGTAGCGAAACTCAAGATTGTAGACCGCGTCCCAGGCGCCAGCGCCGAGGTGATCGTCAGGCCCAGGCGCTGCAGCCCGGGAATCAGCCGGTCAAGCAGCGCCAGGATGTGGCTGTGCGTCTGCTCCACGCCTGACTCCAGGAGCAGCTCCAGCGAGCTCTCCAGCACCACGAGCGCCGCCGTGCAGTCGCTTCCGACCTGGTAGCGCATCGCGTCGTCTTTCCACACCAGGTCGGGCTGAGCCAGCATCGGGGTCTGCACGCTCTCCTGACCGGCGCGGTCAGGGAGCAGGCGCGGCATCACGTCGCGGCGCACGTAGAAGACCGCGGCGCCCGGGATCCCCAGCAGCATCTTGTAGCAGCCGGCGACCAGGACATCCGCCTGCATCTGCTGGACGTCAACCGGCGTGACGCCCAGGCTCTGGATCGCGTCCACTACCAGCAGGATACCCCGCGGCCGGGTGACCTGGCCGATGCGCCCGACGTCGACCAGGTACCCCGAGCTCCACTCCACGTGGCTGACGGACACCGCGCGGGTGCGCCCGTCGATGCGCCCGAGGAGCGCGTCCACGTCCACCAAGCCGTTGGGCGCCGGCATCATGCGGACTTCGACGCCGCGGCGGATGAGGTTCAGCCAGGGATAGACGGCACCCGGATACTCGCACTCCGGCAGGACCACGTTGTCGCCGGGCTTCCAGTCGATGCCCCCGGCGGCGATGGCAACGCCGTCGCACGTCGACGGGACGAAGGTGATCTCAGAAGGATCGCACTTGATGACGTCGGCCAGGGTCCGCCGCAACGGCCCGCAGTCGTGGTCCGGCGCCCCGGCCTTGTAGCGGAGGTGCTTGCGCTGTGCGTGGTCGGCGTAGTGCCGCAGCGCGTCCGCCGACCGCCGGGGCAGCGGCGACGAGGCCGCGTGATTGAGAAACGCGCACTCGGCGGTCAGCGGGAACTCATGCGTGCGCAGGTATCGGAGGTCGAGGCTCACGGCGTCCGGCTCCCGGCGGCAGTCAGATCGTGCGGGTATCGGGTGAGCGATCTGCACCCGTCGTGTGTGATTACTACGGTTTCTTCGACCCGGACACCACCGCGGCCCTCCAGGTAGATGCCGGGCTCGATGGTGATGATCATGCCGGCCTCCAGCATGTCGGGGATGCCCCGGTCGATGATCGGCCCTTCGCCCGAACCCTGCAGCCCGACCCCGTGCCCCAGTAGATGCAGGAACCGGTCGCCGTATCCCGCCTGGGTGATGTGCTCTCGGGCGACGGTGTCCAACTCGCCAGCGGTCATGCCCGGCCGGCAGGCGTCGAGCGCCTTCTGCTGCGCGGCGCGCGCCAGCGCGTGGATCTCCCGCTGCCATGGCTGGGGCACGCCGACGACGAACATCCGCGTAATGTCGGCGTAGTAGCCGCCCAGCATCGGGCCGATGTCCAGCAGCACCAGGTCACCGTCGGCAAGTGCGCGGTCGGTTGGCGCCGAGTGCGGCAGCGACGATCGCGGCCCAGAGCCCACGAGGCAGAAGGCCATCCCCTGGGCGCCCGCCTCGCGGCAGGTCCGCTCCAACGCCCAGGCGAGCGCGGCCTCGGTGGTGCCGGGCCGCAGCAGCGGCAGCGCCTGATCGATGGCGCGCTCTGCGATACCGCAGGCGCGCTCGACAAGAGCGATTTCCTCAGGTTCCTTGATGCGCCGGATCGTCTCGACCTGGCCTTGGCCCGGCACCAGTTCGATCCCCGACACCGAGCGCGCCATGGCAGCGTGCTGAGCCACCGTCACCTTGTCGGCTTCGAATCCGAGGCGCGTGAGGCCGAGCCCGCGCACGGCCTCGACGATCGCGGTCCCGTCGAAGAAGGCCTGGAACTCCACGCGGCGTACGTCCCAGCCCACCGCCTGCGCGCGCGCCTGCTCGGTGTAGCGATCGTCCACCACGAGGATCTGCTGGTCGGGCGTGATTACTGCCCAGCCGAGCGAACCGGCGAAGCCGCTCAGGTAGGATCGGTTGACCTTCTCGGTGACCAGCATGGCCGGCAGGCCGGCTGCTTCGAGCCGGGCCCGCAGGCGATTGAGTCTGGAGACCATGCATCCTCCTCAGATGTGGAGCTTGAGCCGGAGAGCCGTGTCACACCTTGAGCCGGGGATCGAGCGCGTCCCGCAGCCCGTCGCCCAAAAAGTTGAATCCCATCACGGCAATGAAGATGGCAATGCCCGGATACGTGGCGATGTGCGGTGCCGAGCGCAGGTACTCGCGGCCCCGCGAGAGCATGGCCCCCCACTCCGGCGTCGGTGGCTGGGCACCCAGACCCAGGAAGCTCAACCCGGCGGCCGTGAGGATCGCCGACGCCATGTACAGCGATGCCATCACGAACAGCGGCGCCGCGATGTTGGGCAGGATGTGCCGGAAGAGCACGCGGCCGGGTGTCCCACCCAGTGCCCGCACCGCCTCGATGAACTCCGTTTCCTTGACCGTGAGCACCGAACCCCGGGCCAGCCGCGCGAACACCGGGACCGAGGAGATGCCGGTGGCCACCATCACGTTGAACAGGCCCGGCCCCAGCACCGCGACGATGGCAATGGCCAGGAGCACCCCGGGCACAGCCAGCAACACGTCCATCACACCGCTGATGCTCACATCCACGACACCGCCCACATAGCCTGAAAGCAGGCCGGCCGGCACGCCGGCCACCAGCCCGATCCCCACCGACACCACGCCCACCAGCAGCGAGACGCGCGTCCCAAAGATGATGCGCGACAGGATGTCGCGGCCGAACTCGTCGGTCCCCAGTGGATGCTGGCGCGATGACGGCTGGAACGCATCGCCGAGATTCTGGGTGATCGGATCGTGCGGGGCCAGCAGCGGCGCCAGCAGAGCGACGAGGAGCAGCCCGCCGACGATGAGCGCCCCGGCAACCGCCAGGCGGTGCCGGAGCAGGCGGCGCCACACCGACGCGGACCCGGTCTCCATCATCCGACTCTCACTGGTAGCGGATCCTCGGGTTGAGCCATCCGTAGAGGAGATCCGTGGAGAGGTTCAGGAGCACGAAGATCGCCGCCACCAGCAGCACGCACCCCTGCACCACCGGATAGTCGCGTGCCAGGATGCTGTCCACGGCCAACCGGCCCACGCCGGGCCACGAGAACACGACTTCGGCGATCACGGCGCCGCCCAACAGGAACCCAAACTGCAGCCCCACGATCGTCACAATCGGTATCAGCGCATTGCGCAGCGCGTGGCGGTACACGACGACCCGCTCTCTCAAGCCCTTGGCGCGCGCGGTGCGCACATACTCCTGTCGAAGCACCTCCAGCATGCTCGACCGCGTGAGCCGCGCCACCACCGCGGCGCGCGATAGGCCCAGGCAGACCGCCGGCAGGATGAGGTGCCGCAGGGCCCTGACCAGCGTCGAGGCGTCGCCCTGGAACAGCAAGGCGACCGCCTCGGCGAACGGCGCGCCCCGGCCGGATACCGGGAGCAGTGGGTACCGCACCGCGAACAGCAAGATGAGCATCATCCCCAGCCAGAACACCGGGATCGACGCGCCCAGCATCGCGCCTACCATGCTGGCATGGTCGAGCAGCGAATACTGACGCACCGCGGAGGTCACGCCGGCCGCGACGCCGATCAGCGTTGAGAGGATGAACGCGGCCACGGCCAGTTCGACGGTGGCCGGAAACCGCGACATCACCTCGACGCGCACCGGCTCGTTGGTGCGGATCGACTTCCCCAGGTCGCCCACCACGGCGCGCCGGAGGAACCGCCAGTACTGGATATGCAGGGGCTGGTCGAGCCCGAGCTCGCGGCGCAGGTTGGCCACCATCTGAGGGTCGGCCATGCCCTCGATGCCGATCATGATGGCGACCGGGTCACCGGGCGTCAGGTGCAGCATCAGGAAGACCAGCAGCGAGACGCCCAGCAGGACGCCGATCGTGCTCAGCAGCCGCCTGACCAGGTAAACGGACAGAGCCGCCGGTCCTCCTACCGGCCGAGATACCCCTTCGTCAGGTTGATGAACACGTAGCCCTGGGGCGGGATCGTCACGTCCTTGATCTCGCTGCGCAGGGCGTACACCATCGACGGGTGGTAGAGGAATATCCACGGCGCGTCGTTCGCGATGATCTCCTGCGCCTTGAGGTAGGCCTGCTTGCGCACCACCGGGTTGCCGTTGGTGCGGCCGGTCATGATCAGCCGGTCCACCTCGGGATTGCTGTACCGGCCCCAGTTGCCGGCGGGGCCGATGCTGTCGGAGTGGAACAGCGCGTACATGCTGTAGTCGCCGTCCAGCGTCACCGTGCCCCACAGCATCGTGGAAATGGTGAAGTTCCCGGCGTACTGCTCGCGCAGCGCGGCACCGAACTCAGTCACCTTGATGCTGATCTCGATGCCCGCTTCCCTGAACTGCGCCTGCGTGACCTCGGCGAGCTTCACCGAGGCGGGCAGGTTCCACACTAGCATCTCAGTCTTCAGGCCGCCGGCGTAGCCGGCCTCGGCTAGCAACTGGCGCGCTTTCGTCAGATCCCGCGGGAACGGCTGGAGTTCGTCGTTGTGGCCGAACACCAGGGGCGCGAGCGCCGATGATGCCAGCACGCCGAGCCCCGCTTCGATACTGTTGAGCGTGGCCTTGCGGTCGATGGCGTAACTGGCAGCCAGGCGCACCTTGCGGTCGTTGAAGGGCGGCCGGTCCAGATTCAGCACCAGCGCCGTGATCCGGTGCGACGGCAGCACCAGCATGGTCAGGTTCCGGTTGCGCTGAAGCCGCGCCACCTCGTGCGGCGGTACGCTAAAGACGCCCGCCACGCCGCCCGATTCCAGCTCGGCGATAGCCGTAGACGCGTCGGGCACGATCCGGATGATGATCCGCTCGAACTTGGGCGCGCCGCCCCAGTAATCGGGGTTGCGCACCAGTTCGATCCGGTCGCCGCGCACATACGAGCCGAACTTGAACGGGCCGGTACCTACTGGCCGGCGCGCGAATTCATCGGGGTTGGCCCGCACCAGCGCCGCCGGCACGATCGAGGTGGGCTTGTGCATCAGGTGAAACAGAAGCGGCGCGAACGGACTCTTCAGCACCAGCCTGACCTGGTAGCGGCCTTCCACTTCTACCCGGTCGAGCACGGTGAGCAGGAAGGCCGCGGGTGAGCGGGTGGCCGGGTCGATGAGCCGCTCCAGGCTGAACTTGACGTCGTCCGCGGTCACCTCGCTGCCGTCATGGAACTTCACGCCCTGCCGCAGGGTGAAGCGCCACGTGCGGTCGCCGATGCGCTGCCATTTCTCGGCAAGGGCGGGCACGATCTCTCCCTTTTCATTCCGGTCGACCAGGGTGTTGTAGAGCTGATGCCACATCATGTTGGACGGGCCGTCGTTCGAACGATGAGGATCGAACGACACGGGGTCCGCGAACAGCGCCAGGGTCAGGGTAGTCCCCGCGGGCGCCGCGGGTGCCGGGGCCAGCGCCCCTTGCACGATGAGCCCGATCGCGACAACGGCGGCCAGGCACGTGCGAAGTACCGTGCGTGTCATGGCAGGAGCCTCCTTCCTAAGAGGTACCATAGAGGTACCATTCCGAATTTCCATTTTGGCTTTTCGACTCGCCCTCAGTATACGCTCTCAGCACCTTGCACTGGAAGGTCCCACCCCGGTTTCATCCACCCCGTGCCTGGCGGACCCCAGAAGAGCCTGTTCTGCCCCTCCCGAAACCCCGGAATGGCCCTCTTGCAGCCGATTTCTCAGACACCTCGCCCCCCCGGCTCCGTTCCGCCCGCCTCGGCTGCCCCGACCGCGTCTGCTATCCTGCTGGCCCCGGCAACGCTACCAGCCGCCGCACGATCGCCCCGAACAGCCCCCGCGTCAGGTGTCCTTCGGCCAGCAGCAGCCAGTAGTAGCGGGCGTGCTTCACGAGCCGGCCACCCGTCTTCAGCAACCGGTGCTGCAGGCTCACAAGCGACCAGGTGTCGATCCGCTTCGGCAGCCCGAGCCGCCGCCACAGGTTCCCCAGGTTGTAAGCGATCACGCTCATCCACAGCCGCACCTCGTTCGCCCGGAACCGGTGGCAGCTGAGCCGCGTCAGCTTCACCGCCTCCTTCCCGGCCTTGATCCATTGCTCCGCCGTCCCCCGCTTGTTGCAAAACCGCACCACTCCCCGGCTGTCCGTCGCCAGGGTCGTCACGATGAAGCCCACCCGGGGGAACAGTTCCTCGCAGTGGAACTCGATCTTCGCCACTACCCGCCGCGCGATCTTCCAACTCTCGGCTTGGTACCGGAAGCTCTTGTACCT
>JASEHJ010000114.1 GCA_030018905.1 bacterium
GCCCGGTTTCCTCCTGAAGAAGAGGCCAAGATCCGGACGGTGCTCAACGAGCACCAGGGCGAGATCGTTGAGTACCACGCGTTGCGCACGCGCCAGGCCGGCACCGACCGGTTCCTCGATGTGCACCTGGTGCTGCACAGATCACTCTCGGTCGGCCAGGCGCACCTTATCTGCGACGACCTGGAGCACCACCTGCAGGAGGAGCTGCCGGGCGTGGACGTGACGATCCACGTGGAGCCGTGCGACGCCTCCTGCGCCCGCTGCGCGGAGCCGGCGCAGCACGTACGCTCAACCGGGGCGCCGTAGCGCAGATGGGCGATCACCGTCCATGGTTCGCAGGGTATCAGGGCCAAGTCGAGGACCGGCTGCGGGCCTGGCAGGAGGCCGGATTCTCGCGGCGGCTGTGGGCCGGAGATCCGACCCTGTGGTCGGCCGGGTGGTCGGCCGAGTCGTCAGGCGGGCCGGTACCCGAGCTTGCCGACCGCTTGGGATGGCTGACCCTCCCAGAGGCGATGCGCGGGAAGCTTGACGGCCTAGTGGATTTCGCCCGCGAGGTGGCGGAGGCCGGCACGCGCCATGTCGTGCTGCTCGGGATGGGTGGATCGAGCATGGCCCCGGAGGTGTTCCAGCACACATTCGGGCCGGCGGCAGGCGCTCCCGAGTTGATCGTCCTCGACAGCACCCATCCGGCGGCCGTTCGCAGGGTCGAGTCCCAGGTCGATCTCGGGCATACGCTCTTCCTGGTATCCAGCAAGTCGGGGACCACGACCGAGACGCTCTCGCTCTTCATGTGCTTCTGGCACCGCTTCAGCCAGACGGAGGCACGGCCTGGAGAGCGGTTTGTTGCCATAACCGATCCGGGAACGCCACTGGAGCGTCTGGCCTGGGAGCGCGGGTTCCGTCGCACGTTCCTGTCCCCGGTTGACGTGGGAGGGCGGTATTCCGCGCTCTCCGTGTTCGGGCTGGTGCCCGCGGCGCTGATAGGTGTTGACGTGCGCCGGGTGCTCAGCCGCGCACAAGGGATGGCTGCGGACTGTGGGCCCGCCGTGCCCGAGACCGACAACCCGGGCCTGGTACTGGGGGCCGCGCTGGGTGAGATGGCGCTGGCCGGGCGCGACAAGGTGACCTTCCTTGCTTCACCCTCGCTGGCAGGACTGCCGGCCTGGATTGAGCAACTCGTCGCCGAGAGCACCGGCAAGGACGGGAAGGGTATCGTTCCGGTGGTGGACGAGCCGCTGGATGTGCACGATGTGCCGGAGAGATGCGGCGCCGACCGGGTCTTCGTATACCTGCGCCTCGCCGGCGACGACGCACGCGATCTGGATGCCCTGGCCGATGCGCTCGAGGCAGCCGGCCATCCCGTTGCCCGACTGCACCTGGCAGAGACGGCGGACCTGGGGGCCGAGTTCTTCAGGTGGGAGGTGGCGGTGGCCGCCTCCGGGGCCGTGCTGGGCATCCACCCGTTCAATCAGCCTGACGTGCAGTTGGCCAAGGAGCTGGCAGGGCAGGCCATGGCGCGGGCGGCCGGCCCGGAGCAGGCCTACGCCGAGGATGCTCCGGCATCCAGTCCGGAAGCGCTGGCCGGTGCGGTCAACGCGTGGGCGGCGCAGTTGCGTCCGGGCGACTACGTTGGGCTGCAGGCGTACCTGGCGCCGGATGAGGCCACCACCGCCGCTCTGGCGGGATTGCGGGACGCCGTCTCCGAACGGTGGGGCGTGGCCACGACCCTGGGGTACGGCCCGCGCTTCCTACATTCGACCGGGCAGTTGCACAAGGGTGGGCCGGACACCGGGGTCTTCATGCAGATCATTGACGATCCGGGCGAGGACCTGGATGTCCCGGAGGCAGGGCATACGTTCGGCGGATTGATCAGGGCCCAGGCCCTGGGCGACCTGCAGGCCCTGCGGCAGCGTGGCCGCCGGGTAGTGCGGGTGGATCTGGGCCGGGACGTCGCCGGCGGGCTCGCCCGCCTGGCGGATCTCCTGAGCGGGCGGGCACCGGCATGACGGAGCGCCTGCCGTCCGGGGGGAATGCGTTGGCTGACCAGCCGACCCCTGCCGTGCGCCCCTTCCCGGATGTAACGTCCCTCGGCCGGGCGGCGGCGCACGAGTTGTGCCACGTGGTCGCATCTTCCCTGGCGATCCGCCCCCGCTGCCACATTGTTCTCTCAGGCGGCAGGACCCCGCGCGAACTCTACCGCGCGCTGGCCACCGACTTCCGGGACGAGATCCCCTGGGACCGGGTGCACCTCTTCTGGGGCGACGAGCGCTACGTGCCTGCGGACGACCCGCGCAGCAACTACCGTCTGGCGCGGGAGGCACTGCTGGACCATGTGCCGGTCCCGCAGCAGAACGTTCACCCCATGCCCACCGATCTCCCCGATTCGGAAGATGCCGCGGAGGTCTATGCAGAGACCCTGCGGGCGCACTTCTCCGGACCCTGGCCGCGCTTCGATCTGATTCTGCTGGGTCTGGGGAGGGACGGACACACCGCATCCCTCTTTCCCGGCTCGCGGGCGGTCGCGGAGAAGGAGCGATGGGTCATGGCCGTTCGGGCGCCGGTCAAGCCGTCGCGGCGACTGACGCTCACACTGCCCGTGATCAACCGCGCGCGAATTGTATGGTTCCTGGTCTCTGGAGCAGATAAGGCCCTTGCTTTGCGCAGCGTGCTTGTCGGGTCGCCTGCGCCGCAGCGGTGCCCGGCGGCGGGCGTGCGCCCGATCAACGGAGGGGTGACCTGGTGGGCCGACACGACCGCGGCCGCAAGATTGAGACTGCCGGCACGGCCGCGGCACGTCCTTCTGTAGATCCATATGCCCGCGTTGCTGAGCCAGGCCCCCGACCATGCCGCTGGTCCTCTGCTAGGAGGCCTCGAAGGTGGCGCGTGGCAGGCCGGACTGGCGGATGATGGACTGGAGAGTTCCTGTGCGGAGCTCGGGATGGTCGGGAACCGGGACCGTTACGGTTGTGTCGCCCACACGCTTCTGCATCACGCTACCCAACGGTGACCTCAAGTTGGGTCACAAAGACCTCCCCGCGCAGCCTGCCCACGATTTCGGACCGGTCGGCGGTCTCGAGGAACAGCTCCAGAGCTTCGACGAGGTTGTGGCGTGCCTCCTCAACAGTAGCTCCCTGGCTGGCAATGTCGAGCTCGGGACACAGAGCCACATATCCATCGTCCTCGCGCTCGATGATCGCGGTCAACCGTCGTGTCCGCGTGCTGTCCATCTCCGGGCCTCCCGCGGGCGTTCGCAACGGACGATCCCGCCCCGGGGTCATTATACCCGTCGCGGGCGGGTGCAACATCTCTTGACGAGTTGGGTTCGCCGTTCTTGGAAGAACTACTCAGTGCACCGGGCCCTTGAAGTCTCCGGGCTTCACCCGCTCGAGGAACTTTCGGAACTCCTGGGGGTCCAGCTCGTCGCTCAGCGCTTCCGGATGTTCCCCGGCCTCCGTGGACTTTCGGAGCGGGATGCCCTGCAGCGCCACTTTTTCCTCGACGAAGATCGGGGCGTCGGCTCGCAGGGCGATCGCTATTGCGTCGCTGGGGCGAGAGTCTATGACCAGCGCCCCTCCGTCGCGTGCCAGGTGGATCTCGGCGAAGTAGGTGGCATCGCGGATGTCGCTCACGACGACGCGCGTCACCTTTGCGGAGAGCTGCTCGAGCACCGTTGAGAGCAGATCGTGGGTCATGGGACGGGGCGGCTGGACGCTCTGGAGCCTCATCGCGATCGCCATCGCTTCTGCCTGCCCGATCCAGATGGGCAGCGCGATCGTCTCTTCCTGGTCAACCAACAGCACCAGGGGGTTGTTCTGCTGGTCGAGGGCGACCCGCCGGACTTTCATGAGCCGCACGCCACGCTCCCCCTTCCGTAGGGGGCGCCGGGCGGCGCCCCCTCCACGATTATATCAAACCCCGCACCTCAGGGCGTCGCAGTGATAACCAGCGGCGCCCGGCAGATCGGGCGGCCCGCCGCGTCCTTAGGCGTGATGGTCACCGTGCGCGCCCTGCTGTTCACTTCTACCTTCGCGTAGGTGTAACGGTCCATGACCGCGCAGCTCATGCCGACACCTTGTGGGAGCGGGCCAGTGAAGAACGCGAGCAGCGCGGGAACGACGGCCCGCCCGCCTACCCCGGCGACCGATTCGGCATAGGGCGTAGCCGCGATGGGCCCAGTGACGACCTCCTTCATGCCGGTGGCCGCAAACGGTGGCGCGAACGTGGACAGGCGCACATCGTTGACGAGCGTCGCGTGGGTGTCGCCGGTCAGCCACACCACGTTCTTGATACCGCTGTCGCGGATGAAGGTGAGGATCTCCGCGCGTTCGGCCGCGTAGCCCTCCCATCTGTCGTAGGGGAGGGCGAAGAACTCCTGGATCGGCGTCTGGTTGAAGATCAGCTTCCAGGTGGCGGTGCTGCGGGCCAGCTCGCGCTTCAACCAGAGCTTCTGGCCGAGCCCCAGCATGGTGCGGTTGGGGTCGGTGAGCGCCTCTAGGCACCCAGGGGGCACAGGCAGCCGCATCTGGGGGACCAGGGGGGCGAAGGCCGCCCTGATGGGAGGCGGCAGCGTCGGCGCCAGATCGGGCACCCGGCTGCCCGGCGGGTTGTCGCAGGCCGCCGTCTTGCTCACGTGCCGGCTCCGGTAGGACCGCCCGTCGAGCACGAACACCTCTATGTCGCGACCCCAGCGGAACTTGCGGTAGATCCGGCCGCCGGGCTGCTCGGCGACCGGCGAGTACTCCATGAATGCCCGGTGCCCCTCCGCCCATCTCCGGGCGTCCACCGTCTCCCGGTCGTAGTCGTTCTCTACCTCATGGTCGTCCCAGGTGACGATCATTGAGGTGCTGGCAGTGAAGTTGCGGAACGTGGGTATGGATCGGATCTCCTTGTACTTCCCGCGGTAGGCCTCCAGCGTGAAGACGGGATTCGGCACGAGCGACGAGTCAGGGTACATGTTGTCGCCCAGGTGGGCGAAGAAATCGGGCCGCTCGGCCACCACGGCGTCCAGCAGGCCCAGCGAAAGCGCCGGGACGCCGCCCACGTGCCCGCCGTCGGAGCAAGCCGAGTACGCGAAGGTCAGATCGGCGGAGGCGTCCGCCGGAGGAGGGGTTACGAAAGTCCCTTGCTGGGAGTAGGCTCCGCGTCCGGCGCGGAAGCGATAGTAGTACCGGGTGGCCTGCGTCAGCCCTGATGCCAGGACCTTCACCGTGAAGTCCCGCTCTGGGCTCGGCGTCACCGTACGCTGGAAGACGAGCGACCCGAACTGCGGATCCGCCGACACCTCAACGGTGACCGGAGCGAGGCGGCTGGGACGGGTCCACAGCACCGCGGACGTCTCACGTACGTCCCCAGAGGCCACGCCGTGGGGAAACAGCAGCGACACCTGCGAGAAGGCCGGCGCCGCTGTGGCGATCACGGCGGCGCCGATGATTCCGATCACGAATACTCGCATCGGGACCCCTCCTGTAGGAAGCGGTTGGCCGCCGCCCCCACGGGGCTGCGCCCGCTAGGGGATTCGTGCCTGCGCGCCGAAGCCCCTTTGCACAACGGCCAGGCAGCGGCCGGTATGGAGGTGGACGCGTGATATACGTCGTCGGGATTCTGGTACTACTCGCGCTGTATGTTGTGTTGCTCTACAACCGGTTGGTGGTCTTTCGCAACCGGATTGACAACGCTTGGTCCCAGATTGACGTCCAGCTCCGCCGGCGCTACGACCTGATCCCCAACCTGGTGGAGACCGTGAAGGGATACGCGACCCACGAGCGCGAGGTGTTCGAGCGCGTGACCGAGGCACGTTCCCGTGCCATCGCCGCGGGAAGCGTGGGGGAGCAGGGGCAGGCGGAGAACATGCTGACCCAGGCGCTGCGCAGCGTCTTTGCGGTTGCCGAGAACTACCCGCAGCTCCGCGCCAGCGAGAATTTCATGCAACTTCAAGAGGAGCTGAGCGGCACGGAGAGCAAGATAGCCTTCTCCCGCCAGTTCTACAACGACACGGTGCTGCGCTACAGCAACGCCCGCCAGGCGTTTCCCGCGGTGCTCCTGGCCGGTCCGCTGGGTTTCGGCCCGCGCGATTACTTCGAGATGGAGGACGTGGCGCGCGAGCCGGTCAAGGTGGCGTTCTAGGCGGCCCGCGCCAGGCTGCGCCAGCGGAGGGCCGGAATGTACGAGGCCATCGAGAGCAACGTCCGCCGGACCTGGCTGCTATTCGCGGGATTTGTCCTCATCGTGGCGGCGCTGGGGTACGTCTTCGGAGAGCTGACCGGATTCGGGTATGCGGGCGTCGCGGTGGCGGCGGTGCTGGCCATTGCCGGTGCCTGGGGCAGCTACTACTACAGCGACCGGATAGTGCTCTCCATCAGCGGAGCCCGTGAGGCGCCGCGCGAGCGGTACCAGTACCTGTACAACTCGGTCGAAGGCCTGGCCATCGCCGCGGGCATCCCTGTCCCGCGCCTGTACCTGATCGAGGACTCCGCGCCCAACGCCTTCGCCACCGGCCGCGACCCCCAACACGCCGCGGTCGTGGTCACCACCGGCCTGCTCGACAAGCTCGACCGGCTCGAGCTGGAGGGCGTACTGGCGCACGAGATGGCGCACGTCCAGAACTACGACATCCGGCTGGCCACGATCACGGCGGTTCTGGTCGGCCTGGTGGCCCTGATGAGCGACTGGCTGCTCCGCAGCATGCGCTGGGGCCGCCGCCGTGGCAGTCGTAGTGGCGGGGGCGCCCAAGGAGCACTCGTCCTGGCAGGCATCCTGCTGGCGGTTCTCGCACCGCTGTTTGCGCAGTTGATGCGCTTGTCGCTCTCCCGCCGCCGAGAGTATCTCGCCGATGCCTCGGGCGCGATGCTGACGCGCTATCCCGAGGGCCTGGCCGGCGCGCTGGAGAAGATAAGCGCGGACCCTGAGCCCCTGGAGGCGGCCAACAAGGCCACCGCGCACCTCTACATCATCAACCCGCTGCGCGAGTGGGGCGGGTGGGCCAACGGCCTGTTCAACACGCATCCCCCGGTTGAAGATCGCGTTCAGCGGCTCCGCGCGATGTGATGCGCACCCCCGGCCGAGGAAGGAAGGCGCGCCTGCCGGGCGAAGAGAGGCAGGGTTTCATCTGGCGGGCCGCAACTGCCCAGGGGGAGGCGCGTGTGCGCGGTATCCGGGCGGCCGCATGGGCCGTTGGCATGATCGTGATCGTAACCGCCGCCCCGGTCGCTGCATCGCAGGGTGGGGTGCGCACCGCGCCGGCAGCGGCATCGCAGGGTGTGCGTCGGGCCCCGCCGGTCGCCGTTGCGGTCTACCGTGTCCGGGCAGGCGACACGCTGTGGGGTCTGGCCCGACGCCACCGAACCACCGCCGAGCGCCTGGCGGCGATGAACGGCATTGCGCTCGAGGCCACCCTTCAGATAGGACAGCGGCTCAAGGTGCCGGCGGTTCCTGCCGCGGATGCCAACAGCGCCGCGGCCCGCACCACCGCGACGCAGGCCGGCACAAAAGCGCGCCTGGCAGTGCTGCCCTCGCGCGGGCAGCGGTGGGCCACGGCGCTGACGGCGCTCGCCGCTCGCCACTTGGGCGTCCGGTACCGGTGGGGAGGCAACAGCCCCTCGGGCTTCGACTGTTCGGGGTTCCTGTACTATGTGTTTG
>JASEHJ010000115.1 GCA_030018905.1 bacterium
GTCACGCTGGCCGCGGAGGCTGCCCCAGCTGCGGGGGTCAAGCAGATCACGATGGTTCACGGGCTGCTGGGGCTGGCGGCGGCGCTGGCGGTGGCGTTCGGCGCGATCGGAACCGCGTGGGCGCAGTCGCGCATCGGCGCGGCCGCAGCCGGCGCCATGGCCGAGCGCCCGGAGATCGGCGGCCAGATGCTGATCTTCCTGGTCCTTCCGGAAACCATGATCATCCTTGGTTTCGTTATCGCCTTCTTCATCGTCCAGAAGATCTAGGACCAGGCAGTGGCGGGGATGGGTTCTGAGCTGATTGCGCTGCTCGAGCGCGAGGCCGCCTCCGAGCGCGAGCAGCTCCTGGCGGAGGCCCGGGCGCAGGCTGATGCCATCCGGGCCGAGGCCCAACGCGCGGCCGATGAGGGACTTGCCGCGACGCGGGAGCGGCTTGAGGCCGGGGCGCGCGCGGCGTTGGTCAGGGCGAAGAGCACCGCGACGCTGCGGGCCTCGTCGCTGGTCCTGCAGGCCAAGGAGGACGAGATCGTCCGCGTGTTCGCGCAGGCCGAGGCCGCCCTGGCGGCGCTGGCCACCGATGCCCGGCGCTGCCCGGAGATCCTGCGCCGGTTCATTGAAGAAGGGCTGCAGGCCCTGGGTGGCCGGGGCGTCGTGACGGTGGCCCCGGCGGACCAGGCGATAGCCGAGACGCTGATCCGCGAGCAAGGGTGGGAGGCGACGGTGTGCGCCGACCCTATGATCAGCGGCGGGGCGCGTCTCTCTTCGCCCGACGGGCGCCTCGTGGTGACAAACACCCTGGCCTCACGGCTCGGCCGCGCGCGACCGGCGCTGGCGGCCGGAGTTGCCAGGACGTTGTGGGGGTAACGGTCCGGCCCGATGCCTGACTTCCCGTACATCAACGCGCGGGTGCGCGCGATGCGCAGCCGGCTGCTGACCGCCGCGCAGCTCGACGAGCTGCTGGGGGCCCCGACGCTGCCGGCGTTCCTGCAGGCCCTGGCCTCCACGCCCTACGCCGGCGACCTCCAGGAGGCCCTCGTGCGATTCGAGGGCGTCCGGGCCGTGGACGAAGCACTGGCCAGGAACCTCCATCGCACTACTCGGAAGATCCTGGGGTTCGCCGACGGCCGGCCCCGCGCGCTGATCGAGGTGGTCCTGCTGCGGTGGGACCTGGTAAACCTCCGGGTGATCGTGCGCGGCAAGCACGCCGGTCGGTCGGGTGACGAGGTGATGGCGGCGCTGCTGCCCGCGGGCACGTTGGGCGAGGCTGCCCTCAAGGAGATGGTTACGGCGCCCGACATCGCCGGCGTGGTCGGCACGCTGGAGGCGGTGGGGCATCCCTTCGCGCCGGTGATGGCAGAAGCCATGGCGGGTTATGCCGGGAACCAGGACCTCCTCGCGTTCGAGCTACTGCTGGATCGTGCCTATGTCGAGCGTGGCCTGCGGCAGACCCGGGGGCGCAGCGGCGACGCTGCGGTGCTCCGCGAGGTGCTCCAGGCTGAGATAGACGCGGCGAACGCCAAGACCGCGCTCAAGCTGGGCTCAGCTGGGGGGCTGGACGAGGAGGCGCTGCTGCGCTTCTTCATTCCCGGCGGCGTGCTGCTCCCCGCGGACCTGTTCCTGGCCCTGTCCGCGTCGAGCACGCGGGCGTCCGCCTGGCGGAGGCTGCGGATCAACGGCTTCCCGATCCGCGACCTCCCGGAGACCCCGATCGAGTTTGAGCGTGCCCTGGATCTGGCGACGGCGCAGGCGCTGGCCGGGCGCTATAGTGGCGACCCGCTCGGGCTGGACATCGTGATCGGGTACCTGGCGCTGAAGACCTACGAGGTGGCCAACCTCCGCCTGGTGGCGCGGGGTGCGTTCCTGGGGCTGCCGCGCGAGGCGGTGCGGCGGGAGATGGTGCGTGTTTAGGTTGGCGGTGATCACCGACCCCGAGACGGCGACCGGCTTCCGGCTGGCGGGTGCCGAGGTGCGGGAGGCCGTCACGCCTCAGGAGGCGTTGGAGCACCTGCGCCACTTCGTGACGCTGGACTATGGGGTGGTCGCCGTGAACGAGACTCTGCTGGAGGGCGCCAAGGAAGAGCGCGCGCGCCTACTGCGCGACCGCGATCTCCCCATCATCGTTCCCTTTCCGGCGCCCCACGCCCAGATCGAGGGCGGCGAGGCGTACGTGGCGCGCCTGGTAAAAGAGCACATCGGTTTCTACGTGAAGCTGCGCTAGCGGACGGCCGGAGTGTATGGAGGGACTGCCATGACGACCCAGGGCAACATCATCAAGATCGCCGGGCCGGCGGTCATCGCCCGGGGGATCCCCGGAGCGCGCATGTACGATCTGGTGCACGTGGGCCACGAGGGCCTGCTGGGCGAGATCATCCGCCTCGATGGCAACACCGCGTTCATCCAGGTCTACGAGGACACCTCGGGTCTGATGATCGGCGAGCCCATCGCGAGCACCGGCGCACCGTTGGCGGTCGAGCTCGGCCCCGGGCTGCTGACCGGCATCTTCGACGGGATCCAGCGGCCGCTGGCCAGCCTCCGTGCCCAGAAAGGCGACTTCCTCGCGCGCGGCGCCGTCACCGAGGCGCTGGATCGCTCGCGGCGGTGGGCGTTTTCCCCGGCCGCCACGCCCGGGACGCAGGTGGGCCCCGGCGACGTGATCGGCACCGTGACGGAGTTCGGGTTTGAGCACCGCATCCTGGTGCCGCCGTTTTCCCGCGGCGGCGAGGTCACCGAGATCCACGCAGGCGAGTTCACTGTGGACGACGTGATCGGGCGACTTTCGGACGGCACCGAGCTGCGCCTGATGCACCGCTGGCCGGTGCGCGTGCCACGCCCTGTGGCACGGAAGCGCGACCCCCGCGAACCGTTCATTTCGGGGCAGCGCATCATTGACGTGCTGTTCCCGGTGGCAATGGGCGGGGCGGCCTCGATCCCGGGCCCGTTCGGTTCCGGCAAGACCGTCATGCAGCAGACGCTGGCCAAGTGGTCCAACGCCGACGTCATCATCTACGTGGGCTGCGGCGAGCGCGGCAACGAGATGACCCACGTGTTGGACGAGTTCCCCGAGCTGGAAGATCCGCGCACCGGACGGCCCCTGATGGAGCGCACGGTGATCATCGCCAATACTTCCAACATGCCGGTGGCGGCGCGTGAGGCCTCGGTCTACACCGGCATCACCATGGCGGAGTACTGGCGCGACCAGGGGTACAAGGTGGCGGTGATGGCGGACTCGACCAGTCGCTGGGCCGAGGCGATGCGCGAGATCTCCTCTCGGCTGGAGGAGATGCCCGCCGAGGGAGGTTACCCGCCCTACCTGTCCAGCCGGCTGGCCGCCTTCTACGAGCGGGCCGGCCGCGCGGTCTGCCTGGGGCAACCCGAGAGGGACGGCTCGGTGACGGTAGTGGGCGCGGTCTCTCCGCCCGGTGGCGATCTATCCGAGCCGGTGACGCAGGCGACGCTGCGCATCACCGGGACGTTCTGGTCGCTGGACGCCGGGCTCGCCAACCGGAGGCACTTCCCAGCGATCCACTGGCTGCGGTCGTACAGTCTGTACACGCCGCTGTTTCGGGAGTGGTACCGGGAGCACATGCCCGAGGATTTCGAAACGCTGCGCGACCGGGCCTCGGCGCTGCTCCAGCGGGAGGCGGAGCTGCAGGAGATCGTGCAGCTCGTCGGTCCCGACGCGCTGCAGGACGATCAGCGGCTGGTGATCGAGGTCGGCAAGATGCTGCGCGAGGATTTCCTTCAGCAGTCCTCGTTCTCTGAGACGGATGCCCACTGCCCGATGGACAAAGCCTGCGGCATGTTGCGGGCGATTTTGTCGTTCTACGACGAGGCGGGCGCATCCCTGAATCGAGGCATGCCGATGGACGAGATCCTCAACCTCAAGCAGGTTGAGGAGGTCGCCCGCCTGAAGGAAGTGCCCAAGGACGAGTTCGGGGCCTACATCGAGTCCTGGTTTGAGAAGCTGCCCGAGGCCTTCGGGGCGAAGGCTCCAGCAGGAGGTGCGTAGCGCCATGTCGCTGGCTACCAAGCAGTACAGGTCCATCTCCTACATCTCGGGCCCGCTGCTGTTCGTCGAGGGCGCGCGCGACCTGGCCTACGGCGCCATCGTGAACATCCACATGGCCGAAGGCGGCGTGCGCGGAGGCCAGGTCATCGAGATTTCAGAGAAGAACGCGGTGATCCAGGTCTTCGAGGAGACCGCCGGGCTGGACCTGGCCCGCACGTCCGTGAGTCTTCGCGAGGACGTGGCGCGAATCGCCTGCTCGCGCGACATGATAGGCCGGCGGTTCAGCGGACTGGGCGACCCGATTGACGGCCTCCCGCCGATCATCCCTGAGAAGCGGCTGCCCATCATCGGCACGCCCATAAACCCTGTGGCCCGGCAGCGGCCGCAGGAGTTCATACAGACCGGCATCTCCTCCATTGACGGGCTCAACACGTTGGTGCGCGGGCAGAAGCTCCCGATCTTCTCGGGCGCCGGGCTGCCGCACAACGAGATCGCCGCGCAGATCGCGCGTCAGGCCAAGGTGCTGGGTGGGGGCGAGGAGTTCTCGGTAGTCTTCGCCGCGATGGGGATTACCCAGCGTGAGGCGGCCTACTTCATCGAGCAGTTCGAGGCAACGGGCGCGCTGGCCCGCAGCGTGGTCTTCCTGAACCTGGCCGACGACCCTGCGATCGAACGGTTGATGACCCCGCGCATGGCGCTGACCACCGCCGAGTTTCTGGCCTTCGATCTCGACATGCAGGTCCTTGTCATCCTCACGGACATGACCAACTACTGCGAGGCGCTTCGTGAAATCGGCGCGGCGCGCGAGGAGATCCCGGGCCGGCGCGGCTACCCCGGCTACATGTACACCGACCTGGCGATGATCTACGAGCGGGCAGGCCGCGTGCTCGGCCGCAAGGGTTCCATCACGCAGATCCCGATACTGACCATGCCCGACGACGACATCACCCACCCCATCCCCGACCTGACCGGCTACATCACCGAAGGGCAGATCGTGCTCAGCCGCGCGCTGCACCGCAACGGCGTCTACCCGCCGATCAACCCGCTGCCCAGTCTCTCACGCCTTATGAACGACGGCATCGGGCCCAACCGGACCCGCGCCGATCACGCCAACGTTAAGGACCAGATCTTCGCTTCCTACGCCAACGGCGTGGACCTGCGCCGGTTGGTGGCCATCATCGGCGAGGAAGCGCTCACCGATTCCGACCGACTCTACCTCAAGTTCGCGGAGGAGTTCGAGCGCCACTTCCTGGGCCAAGGCGAGACCGACCGGACCATCGAGGAGACGCTTGCGATGGGCTGGAGGCTGCTCTCTGGGTTCCCCCGCGGCGAGCTGAAGCGCGTCAAGCAGGATCACGTGAACAAGTATTACGGTGAGCAGATGGAGAAGATCTGGGAGGATAGGACCACCCGGATCTAGTCCGGGCAGGGCGAGGACGGAGAACCCGCGGCATGGCAGAGGTGATCAGCCCAACCCGGATGAACCTGCTGCAGCGGCGCAACCAGTTGCGCGTCGCGCAACAGGGCGTGGATCTCCTCAAGCGCAAGCGGGACGCGCTGGTCGCCGACTTCTTCAAGGTCGTTCGCGAGTCGCTCGCGGCCCGCGAGTCACTTTCCGCCGCCTGCCGCGATTCGTATGTCGCGCTTTCTCTGGCCAAGGCCTGGGAGGGCAGGGAGGCGCTGGAGGCGGCCGCGCTCCCGGCGGGCCGCGAAATCCTGATGGATATCGAGATCCGCAGCCTCTGGGGCACCCGGATTCCCGAGGTGACGCTGCCCGAGGTGCGCCGGCCGTTGCTGGAGCGGGGGCAGAACCCCGTCGCCACCAGCGCCCGGACCATTGAGAGCGCTTCCAACTTCGAAGAGGTGCTTACAGCCATCCTGGCCGTGGGTGCGACCGAGGTCAAGCTCCGCAGGATAGGCGAGGAGATCAAGAAGACCACCCGCCGCGTCAATGCACTGGAACAGGTGGTCATCCCGCGGCTTGTCAGCGAGACCCGTTTCATCTCTTCAGTGCTGGAGCAGCGCGCCCGAGAGGACGTCTTCCGCCTCAAACGCATCAAGAAGAAGCTTGAGGCCAAGAAGAGCGGTGCATAGCGAGGAGCGGAGCGGGCGTACCCCAACGCTGGCGGCTGCTCGCTGGCCGGCAGCCCTGGCCCTCGTGCTGGCGCTGGCAGGCTATCTGGTTGTGGCACAGGTTCGGACCGAGTGGCAGATCCGGCGAGCCCTGCGCATCCCTTCCACGCAACTGGAGGAACTGGCCTTCCTGCTCCGGGATCAGGAGCGCGGCCGTGCGGCGCTGGAGTCCCAGGTGACGGAGCTGCGTGGCCGGCTTGCGGCGTACGAGAAGGCCGCGGCCGAGGGCCGGACCGCGGCCGCGAAGATGAGCCGCGACCTTCAGGAGCTTCGGGCGCTGGCGGGCATCACCGCGCTGGTGGGTCCTGGGATAACGGTGGAGCTGAACGACAGCACGCGGTTGCCCCGAGCCGGCGAGGATCCCAACAAGACCATCCTGCACTACTCGGACATCCAGGGCGTGGTCGCGGAGCTGTGGGCGGCGGGCGCCGAGGCGATCTCTCTAAACGGCGAGCGGGTCGTGGGCACCACCGGAATCTCCTGCGTCGGCACAACGATTCTTGCCAACACCAAGCGTCTGGCTCCGCCCTTCCTGATCGAGGCGGTGGGCGAGCCCAAGCAGTTGGTCCAGGCCCTGCGGCGGCCCGGCGGCGCGATCGAGCTGCTGACGGCGTTCGGCTTCCCGGTGAAGGTGGCGCCTCGCGAACTCGTGGAGGTGCCGGCCTACCGCGGTACCTTCCAGTTTGAGTACGCCTCTGTCGAGGGGAAGGAGTAGGGACGATGTGGCTACCGATCATCGGCCTGGTTCTGGGTGTCGCCCTGGGCTTTCTGTTCTCGGTGGAGATCCCGCTGGGGTACGTCAAGTACACCGCGATCGCAATCCTCGCGGCGATAGACACCACCCTGGGAGGGCTGCGGGCGCAACTGGAAGACCGGTTCGACCTCATGATTTTCCTCACGGGGTTCGTGGTCAACGCCTCGTTCGCGGCGCTGCTGGCCGGGATCGGCGACCTCCTGGGGCTGGATATCTACCTGGGCGCGGTAATCGCATTCAGCATCCGGATCTTCGACAACATCGGGTTCATCCGGCGTGATCTTATTGCACGCCACATGAAAGGTGGGAGATAGCAATGACAGTCCGTGTCGGTATCAACGGGTTCGGCCGCATCGGCCGTCTGGCAGTTCGGGCGATGCGCGAGCGGTATCCCGACCAGGTTCAGGTGGTGGCGATCAATGACATCGCCGACCTGGAAACGAACGCACACCTTCTCAAGTACGACTCGAACTACGGTACCTACTCCGGTTCGGTCGAAGCACGCGACGGCAAGCTGGCAGTGGACGGCCTTGAGATCTCGGTGTTCGCCGAGCGTGATCCGGCCGCGATCCCGTGGTCGAGGGCGGGCGCCGAGGTTGTGATCGAGTCCACCGGCCGCTTCAC
>JASEHJ010000116.1 GCA_030018905.1 bacterium
CTGCCGTGGCGCCGTGCTCTCCACAACCTGCGCCACGCGCACGGGTCCTATCTCATCCAGCGCGGCGTGAGCGTCAAGGTCGTGCAGGAACGTCTGGGCCACGCCACCGCAGCCTTCACCCTGAACACCTACGCCCACGTCCTGGCCGGGATGCAGGAGCAGGCCGCCCGAGCGATATCCGAAATGCTCAGGGATGCCAAGAGGGTAGCAGGAGGGTAGCAGTGCAAAGACCGGCGGCTGAAATGCAGTCCTGGTGGGCCCTGAGGGACTCGAACCCCCGACGCGCGGGTTAAAAGCCCGCCGCTCTACCCGCTGAGCTAAGGGCCCAACACCTGGACGGGCGGTCTACCGGCGAGTAGTATAGCACGCCCGCTGCTATCCCTGCCCTCGCCCCTGCCCGTCCAGATGCCCCAGCAGCGCCCAGGCAAACTCCTCGGTGCGGTCGAGTACCCCGGGGTCTATCCTGTCAAAGGTGTCGGTGGGCCGGTGCCAGTCGGGCAGCACGCCCTGCGGGGTGAAGTTGATGATCGCTAGCGAGCGGCAGCCCGCGGCGGTCAGCGGAGAATGCTCGCTGAACAACCCGCGGTAGTAGTGCTCGTAGGCGCCAAGGTCCGGGCGGGCTGCGGCCACCGCGCGCGCCGCGGCCAGCAGCGAGGGATCTGCTCGCATCGGCAGCAGCACGTGCTCCGCCGTGATCAGGCACGGCCCGGCCCCGGCTCCGGCGATGTTGTCGAGAACCAACCAGTCGGCGTCCCTCAGTTCAGGGTGCTCCTCCAGCAGCCGCACCGGGCCGGTCGCGCCTGTCTCCTCGGCGCCGGAGTTCAGCAGCCACACCTCTGTGCCATCCAGCGGTGAAGCCTTCAGCCGGGCGGCCAGGGCAAGGATCGCGGCTGCGCCCGAAGCGTTGTCGTTGGCCCCGGGCACGTATCGGCTGAACTCGGGCTGCAGCGTGACCAGGAGCACCACGGCCACGATCGCCGCGGGCGGGAGCGCGAGCTGCAGCCTGTAGAGATCCGGCCACACCACGGCCAGTGCCAGCAGCCCGGCAAGCGCCACAAACGAGATCACGCCCAGCGTGGTCAGCACCTGGAACAGGCGGAACGCCAGCGGCGATGCCATCGCCAGCGGCGTGCGGTGCGTATCCACGTGCCCGCTGACGACGACGGTGCGCCCGGGCCTGCCGCGCGGCCTCGCGACGGCATACACGTTCTGCGAAATGCCCTGCGGTATCAATCTGGCCAGATTGTTGGGGCGGAACGCAAGCTGCAGCAGGATCGAGGCAGTGGTGCCCAGAGCGAGGAGGGCTGCCAGCAACCTTCCGGCGGCCCGCACCCCGGCCACGAATGTGCCGGGGCCCGGCCCTGCTGGGACCAGCGCCCCGGCTGCCGGCAAGAGCAGATGAAAAGCAAGCAGGCTGAAGAGCATCAGCCCCGAGCCTATCGAGAAGGGCGCCCATCCCGAGCGCGCAGCGGGGAACGGCTGCACGCGCACGTCGTAGCCCAGGTTGCGCAGCACCTGAGCGCAGTAGTCCGAGGCTCGTCGCTCCTGCTCCGTGCAGGACCCACGGGGACCGATGGCAACAGAGAGGTGCTCGATGTGCCTGAGTGCATCCTGGCTCATGATTCAGGGCCTCCACCACGCGATAATCTCGCGCGCCACCACAACCACCGGCACCGCAAAGAACATCCCCAGCAATCCAAAGAGCTGCCCCAGCGCGAGCAGGGCCACGATGATCGCCAGGGGATGGATGCGCGTCATGCGGCCGATCACCAGCGGTACCAGGACGTTGGCCAGCAGCTTCACCACCGTTACCACCAGCAGCGCCCACGCCCAGACCGTGCCGCCTTCCGGGGCGGCCGCCAGCAGCGCCACGCCGTAGGTGGCGAAGCCGCCGATGTAGGGAATGGCCTCGGCCACGCCCGCGAAGACGCCGATGGCGAGCGGACCAGGAACGCCGGCCAGCGCCAGCCCGGCAGCGGTAAGTACGCCGACGATCGAGCTGACGACCACCTGCGCCCACAGGCCCCAACGCAAGGTTGTCGTGAGCGTGGTCAGCAGCGCCTCGACGCGCGCCCGGGCGGGCGTGGGAACCAGTGAGAGCACGGACGCCCGCGCCGGCCTGTAGTCCAGGAGCACGAAGTAGACCGCAAAGGGCACGAGCAGCAGGAGGTAGAGCTGGCCTATGCTCCTGGCCGCCACGTTGACGGTCCGAGCGACTGCGGCGTTGGCGGCAGTGATAGCCGTCTCGCCTGCGCGCTCCCAGGCAGTGCGCAGCAGTTGCGGGAAGGTCGGCTCGGCCACCCGCGCCTGCCATCCGGACAGGAACTCGGTCACCGCGGCGATCCCCTGCGGCGCCAGGGCCAGCAGCACTTGTCCCTGATGGATGACCCAGGGGATGACGCTCACCACCCCCAACACAAGCACCGCGGACAGGCCCAGCAGCGCAAGCCCTGCCGCGGCGCCGCGCGGCATACGGGCGCGAGTCTCCAGCCAGTCCACGACCGGGAAGATCGGGAAGGTAATCACGGCCACGACGACGGCCGTGGCCACCAGGGTGCTGAAGCGACCGAGCACCCAGGCGGCGGCGAGCAGACCCGCCGCCCAGAGAGCGGGGCGGAGCCACGATCGGTCCATGGTCCGCAGATTCAGCGCGTAGGCCCCGATTCCCCCTGGACCCCCGGGTTCTTCTGGGGCCCCGATTTCCCCTGAGATCCGCGATCAGCGCGCGGGCGGTCTTCTACCTTCTCGGCTCCAGCCAGGTATTCCAGAGGTAGTGCGACGGCAGTCCCGAGTATCCCTTTAGCTCCGGCCGGTGAACATGCATGAAGAACCCGTCGCCGAGCTTCACGGTGGGTACCTCGTTCCAGAACAGCGCCTGCGCACGGCGCCAGAGGTCCATCCGGACCTTGGGGTCGCTGTGCCGGCGCATGAGCGTCAGGAGCGCCTGCATATCGCGGCTCTCGTACCATCCCGGGAAAGTAGTGCTCAACACCAGCAGGAATGTTGGGTCGGGCACGGCCGTGAACGTCGTGATCATGACCTCCCAGCCCTCGGTCCGGGCGCGGCGGGTCAGAACCGTCGCCCAGTCCATGAACTGCAGGTCCACGTTGAACCCGGCCCGCTCGAGCATCGGCTTGGCCACGGGGGCCGAGTAGGCTGCCCAGAGCGATTCGGCGGTAACGAGGAAGCGGATGGGCTCGCCGCGATAGCCGCTCTCGGCGAGCAGCCGGCGGGCCAGCTCCGGGTTCTTCTGGCTGTAGAGCTCCTTGCCGGCGTCGGACCACATGTAGTGTTCCTTGGGCATCAGGCTGGAGTCAATGCGGTAGAACAGTGGGTTGCCGTAGGCCGCCTTCATGATGGAATCGGCGTCCAGGGCAGCCAGCATGGCCTGGCGGACCTTCAAGTTTGTGGTGGGGCCGCTGCGCTTGTTCAGCACGAACGCCAGGAAGCTGGGCACCGGTCCGCGGAAGGGCACCGCGTTTGGTTCGCGGCGGAGCCGGTCGTAGTCGTCGCCCGAGACCAGCTCGGCGAACTGGTACTCATTGCGCTGCACGCCGGCCACCCTCACCGCGGCGTCGGGGATCGGGACGAAGGTGATGCCGTCCAGGTAGGCGGTCCGCCGGCCGCTCATGCCGTCGGGTGTCTCGGTACGCGCGGCGTAACGATCGAACCGCTCGAAGCGCAGGTGCCGGTCGGGAATGTGCTCGACGAACCTAAATGGGCCGGTACCAACGAACTTGCGCAGTGGCCCGGTGCCGGTCTCGTCCACGATCTCCTTGGGATAGATCGCGGCGAACTGGGTCCACCAGGCCAGGTCCGCGGGAAGCAGGGAGTACGGATCCTTCAACTTGAACACGACCGTGTGCGCATCGGGCGCGGTCAGCGAATCAACGTTGGCGAAGAGAGCCCGGCCGCGGACCGCCATGCGACCCCAGCGGGTCAGCGAGGCGACGACGTCGTCGCTGTTCAGGTCTCGGCCGTGGTGGAATGGAACACCCTTGCGGAGCGTGATCGTGTGTGTACGCCTATCCGGCGCTGCGGTGTACCGGTCTGCGAGCATCGGCACCGGCTCAAGCTTGCTGTTGATCGTGAACAGGGTTTCGAACACGTGGTGCATCGTGTACGAGACGACCAGCGCCGTGGTGGCATGCGGGTCGAGCGTCGGCCCCTCGCTCTGGAGCGCGAACGTCAAAACACCCCCGCGGCGGGGTTGCTGCGCGTCGGTGGTGGCGAACGGGGTAAGCAGGACAGCTAGGGCGGCGAGCACCGCGATCGTTCTGCTTAGCATAAGCCTTCCCCCTGTTGCTGTAGCGAATTGTTCCGTGCGCTTATCGCGAAGCATACCGTCAGCAGTCGGCGCCGTCAACGACGGAGGTACGCCGCGGCGCGGCCCCGAATCCGTACCCGTGACGCCGACCGGCCACGGCAGCCACTCTCATCAGGCGAGGTGAATCGTGCTCCTTCAGGGCAGACGGGCGTTGATCATGGGCGTCGCAAACAACCGCAGCATCGCGTGGGGAATCGCGCGGGCGTTCCACCGCGAGGGCGCGACCCTGGCGTTCACCTACCAGGGCGAGCGGCTCAAGGACAACCTGGTCGGCCTGCTCGATGAGATTGGCGGCGCCGCGGAATACCCGCTCTTCCCCTGCGACGTCACCTCTGACGATGAGGTCGCCGCCGTGTTTGCGGCTCTGGCGGAACGCTGGGGAGCACTCGATGTCCTGGTACACTGCCTGGCGTTTGCGGACCGCGAGGATCTGCTCCGGCCGTTCTCGGGTATCTCGCGCAGGGGATACGCGCTGGCACTGGAAGTCAGCGCGTATTCGCTAATCCGGTGCGCGGGCGCTGCCAGGCCGCTGCTGGAGGCGGCCGGCGGCGGCAGCATCATGACCCTGACGTACAACGCGGTGGATCGGGTCGTGCCGTCGTACAACGTCATGGCCGTGGCCAAGGCGGCGCTGGAGTGTGAGGTGCGCTACCTGGCCGCTGAACTGGGACCGATCAACGTGCGTGTGAACGCGATCTCGGCCGGCCCCCTGCGCACGCTGGCAGCCAGCGCGGTCAAGGGGCTTTCGGGGTTCCGCGACGCCGTGGAGGGAATCGCGCCGCTGCGCCGCAACGTCACCTTGGAGGAAGTCGCCGGCGTGGCGACGTTTCTGGCCAGCGACCTGTCGCGCGCGGTCACGGGGAACACGATCTTCGCCGACAGCGGGTTTCATGTCATGGGCGTTGCAGGCCAATTAGAGGTAGCGAGGAAGCCCAAAGAGTAGGCCGCCTGGCGGCCCGGGATCAGCCCCAGCCGTACCAGATCGAGGCGATCGCGATAACGTTGTTAAGGGCGTGGGTGACGATTACCGGCACGAGGCTCCGGGTGCGCTCGTAGAGGAAGGCGAGCAGCACCCCAAGCACCAGGATGGGCAACCCGTGCACGAGCTGCAGGTGCGCGATCGAGAAGAACACCGCGCTGGCCAGCGCCGCGGGGATCGCGCCCCACCTATCGCGCAGCCCGCCGTAGACGAACCCTCGGAAGAAGACCTCTTCACCCACCGGCACGATCACGACCAGGAGCATCAGGAACCACCCCGTGGCCACGCCGCCGGGGAGCGCTTCCAGGACCGGGCGCAACGGGTCCAGCAGGTGCTCGGCTTCGGCGCGCGCCACGGCCTGCGCCGGGCCTTCCACGAGCCCCAGAAGGAAGATCGCCAGCTCCTCGCTGACCAGTGCCAGCGGAATCACCACGGCCGCTGCGGCAAGACCCAACAGTACGCCCCGAGGCCAGCCGCCCGTTATCAGACCCAGCCTCTCAGGCGGCAGGGCATACCGGCCCATTACAACGTAGGCCGAAAGGCCGACGAACAGCGCGTTCTGCGCGAGCGTAACCGTGGAGAGGTCCAGAAGCGACAGGGGCAGCGTGATGCCGACCAGGGTTGCCGCAAGCGGCAGCGTAATTATGAACAGCACGGTGATCGCCGCCATCTCGCCGATGCCCCAGGTTTCCGTGCGGCGGATCGGACGGAACACCAGCAGGTAGATGGGCAGGGCGGTCGAGGCCAGCAGCAACAGAAGGACTGCGCTGGTCATGACCGATTCGGGCAGTGGGTAGACTGCCGCGGGGAACATCTTGGGGAAGAGCCTTCGGCAAAGCGCGCCGGGCATCCTCCGGGGGCAAGGAGGGTCGGCCGCGACGCCGAAGTAGAGGGGGCCGAGGTGCAACGCCGTGTCAAATGTTTCCGTCTACCGCCGGTGGCGGCCACAATCGTTTGAGGAGATCATAGGTCAGGAACGCATCACGCGTACCCTGAAGAATGCCATCACGGCAGGCCGCACCAGCCACGCCTACCTCTTTGCCGGGCATCGCGGCACGGGCAAGACCACGACCGCCCGCATCTTCGCCAAGGCGCTGAACTGCGCGCACGGCCCCACGCCGACACCGTGCAACGCGTGCCCCCAGTGTAAGGCGATCGCGCGCGGGGTCAGCATGGACGTCATCGAGATTGACGGGGCCAGCAACACGAGCGTGGACGACGTGCGCGATCTCAAGGAGAAGATCGTGCTCGCGCCGACGGAGGGCCGGCACAAGGTCTACATCATTGACGAGGTCCACATGCTCTCCACCAGCGCGTTCAACGCGTTGCTCAAAACGCTGGAGGAACCCCCGGCCCACGCGGTCTTCGTGCTCGTGACAACCGAGCCGCACCGGATCCCTGCGACGGTCCTCTCGCGCTGCCAGCGGTTCGACTTCAGACGCGTCTCGTTCAGCGAGATCACCGCGCGGTTGCGTACAATCGCCGACCAGGAGGGAATCGCGATTGATGACGCGGCTCTGGCGCAGGTTGTCCGCAGCGCCGACGGCTCGGTGCGCGACGGCGAGTCGGTCCTGGACCAGTTGAGCGCATACAGCGGCGGCCAGGTAGACCGCGATCTGGTCATCGGCGTGCTGGGATTGATAGACGACGACGTCGCGGCGGCGTTCGCGGACGCGGTGCTGGGCCGGGACATAGCCACGGCGATGCGCCTGGCCCAGGAGGCCGTTGACGGCGGCAAGGACATCCGCCAGGTGCTCCGGACCCTGCTGGAGCAGTTCCGCGACCTCCTGGTTGTGAAGTCCTGCGGCCAGGCCGCGTCCGAGATCCTCGACGCGCCGGCGGAGCGTCTTGCCCGAATCGTGTCCCAGGCGGAGCGCGCGAGCATCTCGGACCTGCTGCGGGCCGTGCGCGTGCTCAACGAGGCAGTCGGCGATGCGCGGTGGAGCACGCAGCCCCGGCTGGCGCTGGAGGTAGCGCTGATTCGGCTGGCCCGCCCTGAGATGGATCCCTCGCTGGAAGGCATCACGGCCCGGCTCGAGCGGCTGGAAGCAGGAAGCGCCGCTCCCCCACCGGGGGCACCCGCCGCCGCCCCACACAAAACGATCGCCGCGGATAAGCACGATGTCGGGCTGGAGTTTATGCAAAGAATTGGAAAACTCCAAAGCCG
>JASEHJ010000117.1 GCA_030018905.1 bacterium
CCGCTGGCGAGATCCCTCGGTTGGGTGCGCGCGTCACCATCATCACTCCCCTGATGGCCGGTGAGGTCACCCGCGATCTTGTGGGCGAGCTGGTGGCGCGCGGGCCGGTCGGGCTCGACGTGCAGGGGTTCGTGCGGGTCCGGCAGGGCGATGCACTGGTCACCGTGGACTGGCCCGGCAAGGCGTCAGACCTCGCCGACGTCGCGTTCCTGAAGGCCGACGACGCGGAGGCCGAGGTGCTCACCGGCCAGGCGAACCTCCGGAAGGCGGCGGAAGCCCTCTCCGCGCTGGGGCCGCGGGAGGTCGTGCTGACGCACGCGGGCGGGATCCTCGTCCGCGCGGAAGGAAGGTTCGTCGAGGCCGCGTTCACTCCCCGGGTCGTGCGCGGGCGCACCGGCCGGGGTGACACCTGTTTTGCCACGTACGTGGCTTCGCGGCTGGACTCGTCACCGGAAGAAGCGTGCCGGCTTGCCGCCGCGGTCACCTCGCTGAAGATGGAACACCCCGGACCCTACCGTGGGTCGCGGGAAGAGGCGGAGGGCATGCTGGCAGGGAATCCACCGGATTGGCTCTAAGCAGGCAAGGTATCCTACTCGGAGGTGGCACGATGAGAGGTCGCTGGATCGCTTTGGTCCTCGCTATGTTCCTGGTAGCGGGCTTGCTCGTCCGGCCCGCGCCCCTTCCTGCCCAGACCCCGCTCAAGATAGGCTATCCGGTCTGGGTAGGCTACGGTCCGCTCTTCCTCGCCGAGAAGAAGGGCTTCCTCAAGGAGCTGGGCACCTCTGTCGAGTTTGTGCTGATGGAGGACACCAAGCCCCGGTACGTGGCGTTGGCCGCCAAGCGCATTGACGGGCTCATGACGACGATTGACACGGTGGTGCAGCGCGTCAAGCCCGACTTCCAGATGGCCGCCATTCTCGCGATGGACGACTCCAAGGGCGGCGACGGCATCGTCGCACGCAAGGAGATCGCCTCTGTCCGGGACCTCAAGGGCAAGAAGGTGGCGTTCAGCGAGGGTTCGGTCAGCCACTTCTTCCTGGCCTTCCTCCTCAAGCAGGCCGGTCTCTCGCTCAAGGACATCACCGTGGTCAACATGACCGCCGGGGACGCCGGCGCGGCGTTCGTGGCCGGCAAGGTGGACGCCGCGGTCACCTGGGAGCCCTGGCTGACCAAGGGCAAGCAGGCGCCGCACGGCAAGATCCTGGTGGACTCCTCGGCCACGCCCAACCTCATAGTGGACGTCCTGGTATTCCGCAAGGACGTGATCAAGGCCCGGCCCAAGGACATGGCCAACCTGGTCAAGGCCTGGCACCGCGCCGTGGACTACTGGAAGCAGAACCCGGACGAGAGCAACAAGATCATGGCCGAGGCCGTCGGCGGATGGCTGAAGGATCCCAAGGTCTTCGCGGAGACGCTGACCGGCATCCGTTACTACGATCTGGCCGCCTCCCAGGAGTTCTTCGGCGCGAAGGACAAGCCTGGGATCGGCTACAAGACCGCGCAGTTCGCCATTGACCTGTGGACCGGTCTGGGCAAGGCCGGGATGAAGGGAATCAAGGCGACAGACATCCTGGATCCGTCGTTCGTTAGGAAGTGAGACGCTCCAGGCGGTGAAACGAGACCGACCCGGGCTGCTGGCCCGGGTAGGCGAGATCCTGCGGCCGCACGAGCCGATCTCCCGCGGCGCGTACCTGGCAGGGGTGGGCGCGTCGGCCGCAGGGATTTTCTCGCTTTGGGCCATCCTGACCTACGGCGGCTTCGTCACCCCGCTGTTCCTGCCGTCGCCGTCTGACATAGTGCGGGCCGCGGCCGCGCTTATCGCCGACGGCAGCCTGGCCGAGCACACCGGGGCCAGCGTCAGCGTAATCGTCACGGGATGGGTGCTGGCGGTGCTGCTGGCGGTGCCGCTCGGCATCCTGATGGGCACGCTCAAGTTCGTCGAGGCCTTGTTGGAGCCCGTGGTGAACTTCGTACGCTACCTGCCGGTAAGCGCGATGATCCCGCTGCTGATCCTCTACATCGGGATCGGCACCCCTCAGAAGGTGGCGGTGATCTTCATCGGCACCTTCTTCCAGTTGATCCTGCTGATAGCGGACGTGTCGGCAGGCGTACCCAAGGACCTGCTCGACAGCGCCTACACGCTGGGCGCCAGCCGCGCCGACGTCTTCGGCCGCGTGCTCCTGCCCGCCACACTACCCGGCGTGATGGACAACCTCCGCATCACGATGGGCTGGGCCTGGACCTACCTGATCGTCGCCGAGCTGGTGGCGGCCAACCGCGGGCTGGGGTACATGATCCTGGACGCCAGCCGCGGGCTGTTCACCGACCGGATCTTCGTCGGGTTGTTCACCATCGGCCTGCTGGGCTTTGTCTTCGACTCGACCTTCAAACGCCTTCACAAGCTGCTGCTGCCGTGGTCGCCGAAGATCTGAAGCTCGTCATCCGCGGCCTGGACGTAGTCTTCACCCGCCGGAGAGGCGGCACCGTGACGGCCGTTGAGAACCTCAACCTGGGCGTCCGCGACGAGGAGTTCGTCTCGATCGTCGGGCCCTCCGGCTGCGGCAAGTCAACGCTGTTGCGCATCGTGGCCGGCCTTATCCGGCCAACTTCAGGCGAGGTGCTGCTCGACAACCGCCCGGTCGAGGGCCCCGGTGCCGACCGCGGCATGGTGTTCCAATCCTACACGCTCTTTCCCTGGCTGACGGTGCAGGGCAACGTGGAGTTCGGCCTGCGGCTGCGCGGCACTCCGGCGGAGGAGCGGCAGGAGATAGTGCGCCGATACCTGGACCTGGTTGGCCTGCGGGGCACCGAGCCGGCCTACCCCAAGGAACTCTCGGGCGGCATGCAGCAGCGGGTGGCGATCGCGCGCGCGATGGCCAACGAGCCGGCAATTCTACTGATGGACGAGCCCTTCGGCGCGCTGGATGCGCAGACGCGCTCGGTAATGCAGGAGTTGCTGCTGCGGGTTTGGGAGCAGACGCACAAGACCGTGCTGTTCGTGACCCACGACATAGACGAGGCGATACTGCTCTCCGATCGGATCTACGTGATGACCTCTCGCCCAGGCCGGATTAAGACCGAGGTAGCGGTCACGCTTCCCAGGCCGCGCGAGGTGAGCGTGATGGACACGCCGGAGTTCATCGCGCTGCGCCAGCGGGTGCACGGCCTGATCCGGGAAGAGACGCTGCGGGTGCTGGACCAGGAGCGCCCCGCGGTCGGCGGCTCCGCGGGCGGCTAGAGCGCGCTGCCGGCGCATCGTCGGGCGGCTAGAGCACGGCGACCACCTCTGACAGAATGCTCAGGCCCTCGTCGAGCTCTGCGCGGCTCACCGTCAGCGGCGGTGTGATCCGCAGCACGTGGCCGGACTGCCCGGCCGGATAGAGGAGCAGGCCGCGCCGCAGGCATCCCTCCAGGACGCTGCGGACGGCATTGCCGTTGGGCGCCCCATCCGCAGCCGGATCTACGAACTCCAGGCCGATCATCAGTCCCCTTCCCCGAACATCTCCGATGAACGGCGACCTCCGGGCCAGCTCGCCGAGCCTGGCCATCGCCTCCTCGCCGCGCGCGCGGGCGTTGTCAAGAACGCCCTCGTCCCGGAACACCTCCAGCGTGGCGATCGCCGCTGCGCACGACACCGGGTTGCCGCCGAAGGTCGTTCCGTGCGAGCCGGGACCCCAGCGTTGCATCAGGGCCGAGCTGGCGGCCACCGCGCTCAGGGGAAAGCCGGATGCGATGCTCTTGGAGAGGGCCAGGATGTCCGGCGTGACACCGAACGTCTCGGACGCGAACATCGCGCCGGTGCGGCCGAACCCTGTCTGGATCTCGTCGAAGATCAGCAGGATCCCGTGACGGCTGCAGCGGTCCCGGAGACCTGGCAGGAACTCCGACGGCGGCACCACGAAACCTCCCTCTCCCTGGATCGGCTCAACGATCACCGCCGCGACCTCGCCTGGGTCTACCACGTACCGAAACAGCCGGTCCAGACTGGCAAGGGGATCGCCGCAGCAGCCGGGGCCGGTGCGGTGCGGGCAGCGGAAGCAGTACGGGAACGGCACGTGGTAGATCGAGGGAAGCAGCGGCTCGTAGTGCCGGCGGTACTTGGCGTTGGACGCGGTGACCGAGGTCGAGCCAAACGATCGGCCGTGGAACCCGCCGATGAAGGCCACGATGGCCGGGCGGCCGGTAACGTATCGCGCCAGCTTCAGGGCGCCTTCCACGGCCTCGGTGCCGCTGCTGCCCCAGAAGAAGGCGTTGAGATCGCCCGGCGTGATTCGTCCCAGTTCCTCGCTCAAGCGCAGGACCGGATCGTACACCACCAGGCCGATCGCGCCGTGGATGAGTCGGTCCATCTGGGCCTTGGCCGCGGCGACCACGCGGGGATGGCGGTGGCCCAGGTTGCACGCGGCAAATCCGGCGACGAAGTCGAGGTAGCGCCGGCCGTCCAGGCCAAACAGAAAGGTGCCTTCGCCGCCGACTACCGGCAGGTTGGGCCAGTCCTCGGAGAGGTTGGCCGCGAGGAGGTCGCGCATGCGGGTGACGCGATCTACGAAGGCTGCGTTGTCGTCGGCCATCGTTCACCTCAGCAATCTGACATCCGTCCGAATTAGCCGGAGTCGAAGCTAGTTCCTGCGGCCGGCTGCTGAACCCCTGCCGCATTTGTGCTAACCTTTACGCAGGCAGGGCGCACGCGCAGGGGGCGAAGGCGATGTTCAAACAGACCGGCTGGCTGCTGCTGGCGGGTGTTGCAATCGGTGTGGGCGGCGCTTCTCAGACCGTTCTACAGGCGCCGCAGCCCGGCGGGCCATCCACGGAGATGCGCGAGTTCATCCCCCTGCCCAGTCCCGAAAACCAGCGCCCGCAGCCCCAGCAGGGAGAGTGCGAGCCCGTGATCCTATTCTACCACGAGGGCCGCCTCTACCAGTTGCGGCCCGGTCCTAAGGACGGCCAGGGCCGTCCGGGTGCACCGCCGGAGTTCTACCAGATGAACCCGTATCAGGGCCCGCCGCCCTCTTCGCCCAACCCTCGCTCATAGCGGACACTGAAATCGTGACCGGCGTAGCTTCCATCCGCGTAAGCAAGGAAGCGGCAGTCATAATGCCGCTTCTGCTCATCCTCGTGGGATTCGAGATAGGCGTTTCTGTTTTCGGCCCGCTCCTGCCCCAGGTGCAGCGGGAGTTCCGGGTTTCCGCCGGCAGCGTGGCAATGGCGCTGTCGGTGTATCACGGGGTCCGGCTGCTCGTGAACGTACCGATGGGCCGGCTCGTGGCACGTTCTGCCCTGCCTGCGATGCTGGCCACGGGCGGCGCGATCCTGGCCGCAGGAGGGGTCGCTGTGGCCCTGGCGCCTTCGTTCGCCGTCGTGCTTGTTGGGCGGGCGATCATGGGCGTGGGATCGGCGCTGTTCTTCATCACGATCCACTTCTGGATCTCCAAGGTCGCCACGATCGACAACAAGGCGCAGTTGTTTAGCTACCACCAGATTGCAGCCCTTACGGGCACGGCCCTGGGTCCGGCGCTCGGCGGCGCTGTGGCCGGCTGGCTATCGTGGCGGTATTCGCTGGTCCTCGCGGTGACCGCTGGGATCATGGCGCTGGGGGCAGGCCGCCGGCTGGCAGATCCTACGGCCAATCGTCCTGTTGCACCGGTGCAAACCGATCCCTATAACGGCGCCGGGCTGGAGATCCGGAGCATCCTCGGCCCCGGCATCATAATGATGGCGCTGTTCTTCTTCCACGGCGGGGTTATCGCGACGCTGATCCCGCTATTCTCCGCCCGGGAGATCCATCTCGGTCCGGCGGCGATCGGCGCCATTCTGATGATCGGCACGATCCAACGGTTCGGCGCTGCGCTGGCCAGCGGCCGTCTGGCCGGCCTGTTTGGCACGCGGCGCGTGATCCTATCCGGCCTCACCGCGCTAGGGGTCTCGGTACTGAGTTTCCTGGGCGTCAGCTCCCCGCTGGGAGTGGTGCTCGCGGTCTCCCTGGTCTCGTGGGCCAACCTGGGAGGCAGTCTGGTGATCGCGCTTGTCACCGACGTCGTGCCCGAGAGACACTGGGGCGTAGCCCTGGGCATCAACCGCACCATGGCGGATGTCGGCGCGATGGTAGCACCGCTGCTTGTGGGACTCGTGATAGACCAGCGCGGATTCGGCGACGCCTTCATCGTCGCGGCGGCCGTCCTGCTGGCGGCAACAGGACTTGCTGCCGTGCTTACCGCAGCGCATCCGGCCGGCGCCACAGGAGCCGGAGGGCGTGATGCGCCCTGAGATCACCGCACATCAGATCGCCGCGGCAGCGGCCGCCGGCCGGCGGCCGTTCGATCTGCTCGTTACCAACGTGCGCGTGGTCAACGTGTTCACAGGAGAGGTGCTTCCCGGGCACATCGGCATCGCCGGCGGGCTGTTCAGCCGCATCCTCGCACCCGACGACCCGCTGCCGCCGGCGCACCAAATCGTCGAAGGTCGCGGTCGCTTCGCGGTGCCCGCCCTGGTGGATTGCCACCTGCACTTCGAGAGCACGATGGTGCTACCGCCGGCCTTCGCGGAAACGGTGGTGCCGCTGGGCGTGCTCACCGTGACGCCGGACCCGCACGAGATCGCGAACGTGATGGGTCTGGAGGGCATACGCCTGCTGATCGAGCAGAGTCGCAACCTGCCGCTGGACGTGTTCATGCAGGTTCCATCCTGCGTCCCGGCGACCGGGCTTGAGACCTCCGGCGCAAGCATCGGGCCGGGGGAGGTCGCGGAGGCGCTGGGATGGGAAGGCGTGATCGCGCTGGGCGAGGTGATGGATTACCCCGCAGTGATCGCCGGCGACCCACGCATGACGGCAATCTTGGAAGAGGCGCTGGATGCAGGAACCGTCATCGAGGGCCACGCGCCGAACCTGACCGGGGCGGACCTGGCTGCGTTCGTGGCTTCGGGTATCGACTCCGACCACACCTTCGTGACGTCGGCGCTCGCGCTGGAACGGCTGCGCAGCGGCGTGACGCTACAGCTTCAGGAGAAGTCGCTGGCGCCGGAGACGCTGGCTGCCTCCCAGCGCGCGGCGCGCGCCCTCAACCTGTGCCTGGTTACCGACGACGTCCTTCCCGACGACCTGCTGGCACGCGGGCACCTGGACCTGGTGCTGCGCGAGGCGATCCGAATGGGACTGGATCCGGTAGAGGGCATCCGCGCGGTCACGCTGGCGCCGGCGCGGAGGATGCGGCTCTACGATCGCGGTGCGATCGCGCCCGGGCTAGTTGCGCACCTGGTGCTCGTCAGCGACCTGGAGGAGTTTCGAGCGGACGCGGTCTTCTCCCGGGGCGTGCTCGTGGCCGAGCAGGGGCGCCTGCTGCCCGGAGGCATCACGGTGCGGCCCGCGCCCGCTGCCGGCCTGGGGA
>JASEHJ010000118.1 GCA_030018905.1 bacterium
CCTGTCGGCATCGCGATGCTGGCGGCCTCCATCATCTTCATGGCCACGCTGGGACGCCGGCTCCTTCCGGCGCGGATGCCCGAGGGGGCGATGCCGCCGGTGGGTACCCGTCGGGATCTGCTGGAGACCTACAGACTCCACGAGCGCTTGTTCCGGGTCCGGGTCGAGCGCGGAGATGCTCTTGATGGAAAGACGATCGCGCAGGCCTCGTTGGGCGAGTCATTTGGAATGACCGTGCTGGCGGTCGAACGGGATAGGAAACACACCCCATCGCCACCGCCAGGGGAACTGCTGCAGCCGGGGGACATGCTGACGGTGCAGGCGCGACCCGAGGAGATCGAACGGCTTCGGAGTCTCGGGCCTATAGCGTTTGAGCCAGAATGGGCCCGCGACCGCGGCGTGCTGGAGAACGACACGGTTGGCCTTGCCGAGGTGGTTGTAGCCCCCCGCTCCGATCTGGCCGGGAAGAGTCTCAAGGAGCTGGAGTTCCGGCAGAGGTACGGCGTCAACGTGGTGGCGGTGTGGCGCGCGGGACAGCCGCGCCGGGCCTGGCTGGCAGACCTGCCCCTCCAGCACGGTGACGCCCTGCTGCTCCAGGGGCCGCGCGAGCGGATCCGGTCCATCGAGCAAGAACCGGATTTCGTCTCGCTCGACGAGTCACCGCCCCTCCGCACCGCGCAGGTCCCGTACGCGCTGCTCGCGCTGGGAGCCGTGATCCTCTCCGGGGCCACTGGCGTCGTGCCGGTCAGCCTGGCCGCGGTGCTGGCAGCGGGCATCGTGATCATCGGCGGCTGCGTGAGCGTGACCGAGGCGCCCCAGGTGGTAGACTGGCCCACGATCATCGTCGTTGGGAGCCTGCTACCGCTGGGAGCCGCGCTGCACACAACCGGGGCCGCGGCGGCGGTCGCAGGCGCGGTGTTGCCGCTTGCCGGGGATGCGCCATTCACGGTCCTTGCGGCGATCTGCCTGGCCACCTTTGTCATCGGACAGTTCGTACCCGCCATCCCCACGACAATCCTGATGGCGCCGATTGCCCTCAGCGCCGCCACTGAGATGGGCGTCAACCCGGTGCCCTTCATGATCACGGTCGCGGCGGCGACGTCGGTCACCCTGCTTACGCCAATCAGTCACCCGGTCAGCATGATGGTCATGGTTCCTGGTGGATACCGGTTCGGCGACTACGCGCGGGTCGGCGCGCCGCTTGCGCTGCTGCTGGGCGTGACGCTGCTGGCGGTAGTTGTGGCGGTGTGGCAGTTCTAGGACAACATTGTTGCGCAATCTGCGGGAGGAGGTTCGTCTGGACCGGCTGGGAGCGCTGCGGTGGGCGATGTTCCAGGGGTCACTGGACCGCTCAGTTCAGTGCCGCCTGGGGGCCGAGCGGCTGCTGCATTGGTGCCGCGGGAGTGTGAGCGCCTCCTTCGTCGTCCTGGGTTGTTCGAGATGAACGCCAGTGATCCCAGAGGAGGTCTATGGTAACGCGATTCCTATTCGCGCTGGCGGCAATCCTGGCTCCGGGCGCCTTCGCCTGGTGGACCGCCCGCTACCTGGCACGGCGGGCCGACGATGCTACGCTGGCCGAGCGCGTCTTTGCCCGGGGAACACGGATCGCGGAGGGGGTCATCGTGGCCGTGCTGGTCCTGGCGGTCCTACGGGCCGCCGCCTGGACTATCCCGCTTATGCTCGCGTTCCTGGTCATCGGTCTCTACCTAGGCCGGAAGGCACTGCTGAACGAACAGTGGGGGCTGGGCGCCTATGCCGTCTATCTCGTTCGGTTCTGGGGCGCCTCGATGGGCATATGGCTTCCCCTGGCCCTGACTCCGATCATTGTCGCGGCCGCCGGTCCGGCGCGATGGCCTGCGGCCGCTATCCTCGCCGTTGGGCTGTCTGTTTGGAGTAGCAGATGGGTGCAGGTCTTTCGGCTGATTTCGGGCGCCCGGTGCGCGAGTCTGTCCCCGGGCTTCGAGGAGATCATCCGCCGCTCGACAGAGCCGTCGGTGCAGTTCCTGCGGTTTGGGTTTCCCGGCGCGCGTGTGATCCAGGCCTTTGCGCTTTTCCATCCAAGGCACCCGGCAGTAGCGTTCACCGACTCGGTCCTGGAGTATTTCGACGCGGAAGAGCAGACTGCTATCTTCGCGCATGAAGTCGCGCACCTAGAGTACTTACGTCGCGGTCGCCTGCTACGCAAGGCAATCAGCATGTGGGCCTTGATCATCCTCAGCACGTTCGGCATCGCAGCGGCCCCGGCGTGGAAGCTTCCATGGGCAGGGTTGTGGGGCACCCTCGCTGTGCTGCTCGTCCTGCTTATCGCCCTCGCGAGGCACAAGGCCATGGAGGAGCAGGGCGACCTGCGCGCGGTCGAGCTCTGTGGCAACGCAGAGGTCCTTGTGCGCGCCCTGGCAAAGCTGCACACAATGGCTCTGCTGCCGCGGCGCTGGGCGCTGGGCTTCGAGCGTCACGCGTCACACCCGAGCCTCGCCAGGCGCATCCAGGCCATCCGGCGAACCACCGGAGCGCCGCCCCCACCTGCGAGTGGCGCAACGCCGGTCGTCATCACAGGGAAGGCGAAGGGGACTCTCGTGCTGCTCGAGCCCGATCGCTTCGTTCTCCTCACGGGCGTCCCCGACGATGCGCCCCGGGATCCGGCGCTGCTCGGGCAGCGGGTTGGGGCGCAGGTTGCTTCGTACGACGATCTGGTTGAACTCCGGGTTAGAACGGGCCTTATCGGGAGCCCCGCGCTCGTGGCCGTGTCGCGGACCGGGCAGGCGTGGTTTGTGCAGCTGGAGCCTCACAGCGTGGCGGCGGTCCAGACCGCACTCGACGCGGTTGACGTCAGGCTCGCACCGGCACCCGCAGTGCCGCGTGCGCCTTTGCTGGCGTGCCGCATTGCGTCGCTCGTGCAGGCGGCCGCCATCGTCGCCGGCCTGGCAGCCTACGGTGCCGTCGGCCTCATTGGAGCGTTGGGCACCAGCTTGAGCGGCTTGCTCTGGCCCAACAGGGCGGCGATGGCCTCCCTGACCGCTACAGCCGTGGGCGCTGCGGTGATCCTCCTTTGGCTCGAGGGTCTCGGTGTTTGGGGTGCAGTGGCAGCTGCGACTGCGCTTCTTGCTGCGGCAGCGCTTGCAACGTGGGCACTGGTGCGCCTGCGGCCCGAACTGGCGATCGGCGCCGCTCACGCATGGCTCCCCATCGGCCTTCAGGTGGGCTACGCAGCATGGCTCTTAGGTACAGTAACAGTTGCCTTCCTGAGGGGGCGTGCGGGGGCTCGCGTTGAGGACCTCGGCGAAGCCGCTCCATATGTCGCGCTGGCGGTGCTCGGACTGGGGGTGGCGCTGGTGACGGTCCGAAGCCGCCCCGTCCGCCTTGTGGGTATCACCCTCGTCGCGTTGAGCGTGTGGCTTGCAGTCGGATTGGGCTAGCCCAAGCACGGCGTTCCCAGGGTGACCTGCCTGCCCACCGCTTGCCCTGCAGGTTGAGCGCCTGTGAGCCGAGAAGTCACACCCCGGTTGCAGCTCACGGCCTCAACATTTCCGGTAGTAGCTGAGGGTGGAGTATGGGTCGCAGAGTCTGGACCGTGGTGTTTCCCGAGGGAACCCACACAGTCAAGTTGGAACATGGGTGGTTCTCGGGGAGACGAAGCATCTGGGTTGATGGGAAAGCCCTGGAGTTACCCCGCGGAGCCCGTCAGGTTCTTGTCGATCGAGGCAGCGAGCACCCCTTCACTCTCTACGGCCACCGTCTCTTGGTGCGGATCAGGCCTTCTGGCATGAAGTTCACGTACGACCTGGTTGTTGATGGCAGATCGGTGGAGACGGGCGAGCTGGTCGCCACGCCTCCTTCCGTGCCTCCGGGCGCAACGGCGGAGGAAGTCGCGAGGGCTCAGATAGTTCAAGGCTACACGCGGATGCGGCAGTCCATCCGATCGTGGGGGATCGCACTACTTGTCCTGGGAGCCATCCATTTCATCGGTAGAGGATTCCTCAGTACCTCGTGGGGGGCCCTCCTGATCCTGGTCGCCCTGGCGTCCTTCTACTTCCGCGAGGCAGCCATGTTCGTGGTGTACGCCACAAGCCTAGCTTGGGCAGCAATTGGCAACCTTCTTGGCGGCACGACTGGCTGGTCGCTCTTCGCGCTGGTTCAACTCTTTCTCTCATTTCAGACGTTCAAAGAGTTCCGTGCGTTTCGCGCGATCCAGGCAGCGTTCGAGCAGCTTTCGCCGGAGGAGACTCAAGGAGAGCAAGCAACACGCCGGGCGGCCCGCTTCTTCCCGTGGGGCAGCCTCCTGCTCGGCCTGATGGCAAGCGGAGGATCCGTGATCTTTCTGGGGACGCTCGTCTATGCCATGATGCAGGGCGCGGCCGAAGTACCACAGGGCGCGGGAGGGCGCCTGGCGTTCATCCTGGACCTGGGTGTGCTCGGGGTGGCGGTCGGCCTCGGATCGTTGCTCTCGGGGTTCCGTGGAAAGACCATCTCCGGGATCGGTATCGCGACGAGCCTCGTGCCAATGCTGCTCGTCCTGGCCATCTTCTTGCTCTGATGCCTAGTGCGTTGGAAGCCGAACCTACACGTTGGTACTACTATCGAATGACCGTATTTCCGCCGACAGCTCAGGGCTCCGCCTCTCCTCCAGAGAAGAACGAAGCGGCAATGCGTCTGGGAGCGCACGTATCCATCAGCGGATCGCTGGATCTGGCCATTGACCGTGCAGTGGCAATGGGCTGCGACTGCCTGCAGATCTTCTACGGATCACCGCGACAGTGGCGGAGTAGCGTCTACCCCAATGACGCGCTCGAGCGGTTCATCCATAAGCGGCGCGCCGCCGGCCTCGATCCGCTGGTCGCGCACGCTGCCTACCTGGTGAATCCGGGAACGCCGGACCGTGATCTCCGCCGCAAATCAGTCGCATCGCTGCTGGCCACGCTGCGCGGCGTCGAGCGGCTGGAAGGCCTGGGCGTAATCACGCACCTGGGTAGCCGCCTGTCCTCTCCCAGGGGCGCGGCGCTGCGCCGGATAGCCACCGCGGTACGGCAGATCCTCGGTGCCAGCGAACGCGCGATGGTGCTGCTCGAGAACAGCGCGGGGTCCGGCGGCACGTTGGGCGCTACATTCGACGATCTGGCCGCGGTGCTGGACGGAGTTCACGGCGACTCCAGGGTCGGCGTGTGCCTGGACACCGCGCACCTGTTCGCCTCGGGCTGGGACCTGCGGACATCGGCGGGGATCGAGGAGATGGTCGCCGCGGCGGACCGCACGGTGGGATGGGATCGCGTGCGCGTGCTCCACCTGAACGACTCGCAGGGCGCCCTGGGATCGCGTCGCGATCGTCACGCAAACATCGGTGAAGGCCTGATCGGGTCGGGCGGGTTTCGTGCGCTCCTCGCGCACCCGCGCCTCCGGGCCCTACCGGGCATCATTGAGACTCCTGGATTTGACGATGCGGGTCCGGACGCCAAGAACCTGGCGCGCCTCAGGCGCCTAGCCGGCATCGGGCGGCAGGCCGGCGTCAGACGGGCCGGTGTCAGGCGGGCGGCAACCCGGAAGGAGGTCCGCGATGGAAACCGACCGGTTCGTTGACGTGATGGGGGCACGCGTCCGTTACCGCGTCGAGGGCAGCGGTCCGCCCGCGGTCCTGATCCACGGAATCGGGGCCTCCCTGGAGTTCTGGCAGTGGACGGTTCCGGCGCTGCGCGAGCGGTACACCACGATCGCGCTTGACTTCCCTGGGTTTGGGCTGTCAGACCCGATCGCCACAGCCGCCACGCCCGAAGGCGCGGCGGCGGCCACCCTGGCATTCATGGACGCCGTAGGCGTGCCGCGCGCGGTAATCATCGGCTCGTCGCTCGGCGGCGCGATCGCCACGCTCGCAGCCGGGACCGCGCCCGAGCGCTGCGCGGCGCTGGTGCTGGCCGCGCCCGCCGGCTTCGGCACCGGGCTGAGTACGACGCTGCGGCTGATGACGGTCCGCTGGGTGGGCGAGGGATTCCTGGCGCTCACCCGCCGCTTTCCCAGGCTGGGGCTCCGCGAGGCCTTTGCCGACCAGCGCCGCATCCCTGATGCCCTCGTCGAGATCACCAGGCGCAACGCCGCGCGCCCTGTGACGGGCGTGACCTTCTTGAATACGCTCCGGGCTTCGGTGACCCTGCGGGGCGTACGGCCGGAAATCGTGGAGCAGGCCAGGACGGTCGCGGCGTGCATCACGGCGCCCTGCCTGATCGTCTGGGGTACCCGCGACCATGTAATCCCGCCGGACCAGGCTGAGATCGCGGGCCGGACGATCCCAAACGCGCAGGTGCACATCATGCAGGGAACAGGGCACGTGCCGTTCATCGAGGACGCCGGCGCCTTCAACACGGCGCTGTCCGCCTTTCTGGGCGGAGTTGAACGGCTCGATGCGAACCGGAAGGCGGGCGTGACCGGGTGAGCGGTATCCCCTGCGCCTATCACGCCGACCGACTTGCGCTGTCCTACTGCTCGGGCTGCGGCAAGGCGTTGTGCGGGAGCTGCGTGGTCCGGCTCGGGACGGGCAACTATTGCAGGGCGTGCGCTGAGACGCCCGACCTCCGACCCCGCAGGGTCCGCGGACGAAGCGGACGAACATGGCTCTGGGCCGGGATTGCCGTGCTGGTCCTCGTTGCCTACGCGGTCTCTAGACTCTTCTAAAGGAGAAAGCCGTGTTCACGACGATTCTTTACCCTACGGACGGATCCGAACATGCGCGCAAGGCGTTGACCATCGCCGCAGGCCTCGCCCGACGCTATGGCGCGACCGTGGTCGTGCTGGCAGCCTTTGAGCCCCTGCCCAGGGATCTGGGATCGCCATACCTCGAAGAGCTCATGACCAAACGGCTGGCGGCAAGCGAGGCGCTTGTTCGAGGGGCGGCGAAGGTCCTGGAGGAAGAGGGCGTGGCATACGAGGAGTCGGTGCTGGAAGGCCCTGCCGCTCACGCCATCCTGGACGTGGCTCGCGCCCGTGGGTGCGATCTCATCGTGATGGGCTCGCGCGGGCTGGGCAGGATGGGTGTTGCGCTGTTGGGGTCGGTCAGCACGCGTGTGATCCACGAGGCCCACTGTCCCGTACTGGTTGTCCGGTAGTCGCACGCCAGGTAGTCGCATACTAGAAGGAGGCTGGCAGATGACGAGGTGGAACGCTCTCCCGGTTCTTCTGGTAGTGGTGGCCCTGTTGGCCATGGCCGTCGGCAGCGGCGGCGCGGCCCCGGCCCCGGCGCGAGGGGGCACGCTGACGATCGTGATCGGCTCGGATCCTCCCTCGCTCGACCCGCACCGCACGCCCTCGGTCAACATCGCGCACGCGGTGATGTACGAAACACTGGTGACCGTGGACCGGCGCACCGGCGAGTTCATCCCGGGGCTGGCCGAGTCCTG
>JASEHJ010000119.1 GCA_030018905.1 bacterium
CCAGAGGTATCCGAGCGGCTCAAAAAGCCCCCAATCTTGTCAAACATCGGCTAGTCTTCTCTGTCGATGAGTTCAACCAGGGGCCGGCAGAGCTCGTCGTTGTTCTGCCGATCACCTCGACCATCCGTCCCATCCCACTCCACGTGATCGTTCAGCCGCCCGAAGGCGGCCTGAAGGTTCAAAGTCGCATCCTCACCGACGCCATCCGGTCGATCAGCAAGGAACGGCTCGTTGAACGATGGGGCGAGGTTTCGCCGGAAACAATGGCGGCAGTCGAGGACCGAGTACGGACACTCCTCGGCCTCTAGCGCAACGCTCGTCTAAGCGGCCGGACTCTGGTAGTATTCCTCGCGGAGGGCGTCTCGAAGACACTTGAAGAGCTGTTCGAGCATCGTCCTCTTATTGGCACCACTTCGAGCTCGGCGGCTCCGGCCTCGAAGCCTATTCTGCGGTGCGTGCTGTCGCAGAAGGGCTTGTTGCTCGACTGGCCACACCGGCATAGCTTAACCGGACTAGGTTTCTTATCCTCGGCCCCGCCTGAACGGAAGGACAACTCGCTCTCCGTGTGCAGGATGATCGGGCCGTTCTCACGGAAGGTGATCTTCATCGAGGGGCACCTCTGGCGGGTTCTGGGACTGTCATGCGCCCCCTACACTTGCGGTACCAGCTGCGGTGGGCGGCCACCTCTACGCCGGCTTGACCCCCTGGTACAGATACAGAGTCCCAAACACGGTGGCCACCTTGTCGGTTGCGTTCACGTCTACTAAGCCAACCTCCTGCATCATGACGGGCAGCATCCCCCTGTAGTTGTCTTCCACGGGTTCTAAGCGCCGGAGAAGCAACGCGATCGCGCGAGCATAGACGCCGATCGGAGGGCCGAAATCTGCGATGTGCAGCCACCCCGTTCGCCTCAAGACTCGCTTGATCTCCTTCATCGCAAGGCGCTTATCTTCGCTGGTGAGGTGGTGCATGGCGAGGCTCGTGAGCACCCGGTCGAAGCTCTCTTCGGGATAGGGAAGAGCGGTCGCGAAGCCCTTGTCCAGCCGCAGTTCGCATCCAGACCGCTGCGTCTTCCTTCGGGCGATTGCGAGAATACCCTCGTCACCATCTATCCCAATGACTGTGGCGGAAGGCTGCGATCGCTTGATCATGATCGTCAAGGTGGCAGTCCCGCAGGCCAGGTCTAGCACGGTATGGCCCGGCCGGATGTCTGCTCGCTGAATCAGCAGGTGTTTGAAGAATCGCTCCCGCATGAGGAACATCATCACGGGGTCGTAGGCCGGCGCAAGCCAGCCGAAGTGTAGCGCGGGGATGTACCCTGTTCTTCGAGTCACGATATCTCGCTTTGCACGAGTCGTCGCCTAGGACAGCCCACTCCCGCCCCAGACCCCATTTGCCGGCAGACGATCCACCGTTCACCGCCGTCTTCCCGCCCTCCCCTGCCGGTCCCTCCTGGCGCCCTGACGGCTTCGCGGGTTTTGGCGGCCGCTACCGGCCCCCTACTCATGTGTGGCCAGGGCAGCAGGGCTGTACCGCCGCAGCCGGTTGGCGTTGGCGACAACGGACAGGGAGCTGAGCGCCATGGCCGCCGCGGCGATGATCGGGTTCAGCAGCAGGCCGGTGAAGGGATAGAGGATCCCGGCCGCGATGGGAATACCGACCGTGTTGTATGCAAACGCGAAGAACAGGTTCTGCCGGATGTTGCGCATCGTCGCCCGGCTCAGGGTGATGGAGGTCACAACGCCGCGCAACTCGCCCGAGATCAGGGTGATGTCGGCCGCCTCGATGGCCACGTCGGTGCCGGATCCGATGGCGATTCCCACGTCCGCCTGTGCCAGGGCAGGAGCATCGTTGATGCCGTCTCCGACCATGCCGACCAGCTTGCCTTCGTCCTGCAGCCGCCGCACCTCCAGCGCCTTGTCCTGCGGCAGTACCTCCGCCAGCACCCGCTCGATGCCCACCAGTCGGGCGATCGCCGCCGCGGTCCGCCGGTTGTCGCCGGTGATCATCACGACCTCCAGCCCGAGCCGCCTGAGGGTTGAGACGGCGTCGGCCGAGCCCTCCTTCACCGTGTCAGCCACGGCCACCACCCCGGCGGGGGCGCCGTCCAGGGCCACGAGCATCGGCGTCTTCCCTTCCTCGGCCAGGCGCTGTGCCTGCTCCTCGAGCGCGGCGGTCTCGATGCCTGCTTCGACCAGCAGCCGCCGGTTGCCGATCAGGACCGCCCGGCCGTCCACCGTGGCCTTGATGCCCATGCCCGTCACCGACTGGAAGTCCAATGGCTCTACCAGCCCGACGCCTTGCTCCTCTGCCCCGCGGGCGATGGCGGCGCCCAGGGGGTGCTCCGAGGAGCGTTCGGCGGACGCTACGAGGCGGAGCAGCTCGCGCTCCGAAAGGGAACCCACCGGCACCACATCCGTGAGGGCGGGCGTGCCCCTGGTTATGGTTCCAGTCTTGTCCAGCACGATCGTCCGCAGCTTGTGGGCGGATTCCAGGGCTTCGGCGCTCTTGATTAGAATGCCAGCCTCCGCGCCCTTGCCGGTGGCTACCATGATGGACAGCGGGGTCGCCAGCCCCAGCGCGCAGGGACAGGCGATGATGAGGACCGTCACCGCGGTTCCCAGCGCGAAGATCAGGGCCGGGGAGGGGCCGAAGTTGAACCAAACCTCGAAGGTCCCGATGGCGACGAAGATGACGGCGGGAACGAAGTAGCTTGAGGCCAGGTCCGCCAGCCGCTGGATGGGGGCCTTGGACCCCTGGGCCCGCTCCACCAGGCGGATGATCTGCGCCAGCATGGTTTCCTTGCCCACCCTGGTCGCGCGGAACTTGAAGGCGCCGGTCTGATTGATCGTCGCGCCGATCACGACGTCTCCGACTTCCTTCTCCGCCGGGATGGACTCCCCGGTCACCATCGACTCGTCGATTGTGGACCGCCCTCCGACGATCTCCCCGTCCACTGGAACCTTCTCACCGGGGCGCACGATGACCACGTCGCCGGCCTGGACGTCCTGAACGAGGATCTCCTGCTCCACGCCATCTCGCACAACGCGGGCGGTCCTGGCCTGCAGGCCGATCAGCTTTCGGATCGCCTCGCCCGTGCCGGCCTTGGCGCGGACCTCCAGCAGCCGGCCGAGCAGGATGAGCGTGAGGATGACGCCAACGGCCTCGTAATAGACCTGGCGGAGCTCCTCCGGCAGCGCGGCGGGGAAAGCCGTGACTACCAGGCTGTAAGCGAACGCAGCGACGGTTCCGACGGTGATGAGGGTGTTCATGTCCGCGGTGCGGTTCCTCAGTATCAGCCAGCCCGTCCGGTGGATGGGCCAGCCCGTGTAGAACATCACCGGGGCGATGAGCGCGAGCTGGAGCCAGGGGTGGTGGAGTATCTCGGGCACCCAGGTGGCACCCAGTACTTCGCCCACCATCACCGCGAGGATCACGGGCGTAGTGAGGATCGCGCCAACGACTACCCGGCGGGTGAGGTCGCCGATCTCTGCCTGGCGGGCTGCCGCCTCTGCATCCTCAGTCTGCTCCGAGCCGGGCTCGGGTCGGTCTACAACCCGGTAGCCCGTCGAGGAGATCGCCTGCCGTAGGTCGCCGGGAGTTACACGCTCCGGATCGTATGCCACGGTCACGCGCTCGGCGGCGAAGTTGACGTCGACCCGGTCGACGCCGGGCAGGGCGTCCACGGTCGCCTGAATATTCGTCACGCAGGTGGGGCAGGTGACCCCTCCGCCCCTGATGGCGAACTCCACCACCTGTGCGCCGACGACCTCTCGCACTGGGCCGACGCCGACGGCGCGGGCAAAGTCGTGGGCATGCACCCCGGCCGAGGGCGGAGGTCCCGCTTCAGCAGCCTGGAGTGGAGTAGCCCCCTCTTCCGGGGCCCGCACGCCAGTTGGCTCGACAACCAGGGTTCCGTGGAGCATGTTCATGCCGCACGCGAACCCGAAGGTGCCGCTCCTGTCTGGCACGAACTCGACGACCGTTCGTCCGAAAGCCGGCAGCGATTTGCTGACCCCGAAATCGGGAAAGACGACCCGAGCGGTGCAGTCACTGCTCTCCTGGCGGTTGAAGATCAGGCGAAGGGGCACACCCTCGCGCACCTTGATGACATCCGGGGAGTAGCCACCCTTGACGGTAATCTCCACCTCCTGGATACCGCCGCGGACCTCTGCGCGGCGCGCCTTCTTGGGGCCGAAGAAGAACCAGGCCAGGAAGGCAATAAGCAGTACACCCGCGGCAGTGACAGCGATCTCCTGTGCTCCCACGCGTTTCGCGCCTCCTCTTCCTTGCTCTTTCCTACCGACTCTCCTGGCGGTCCCAACCTGCCTCAGTCTATCTCAGCCTATCACCTCTCGTGAGCGACCGCTGCTCCCGTCCTTAACCCCCTGTTAACAAAGACGTGCGGCGCTGGTGTTAGATCCTATGAAGGAGTGAAGAGAGGAAGAGCGGGCCGCTGCTGGTAAGCTCCTTTGACCCTTGCTCGGCGAAAGAAGGGAGAGAGGAGCAGATGATGACCAGAGCGCCCCGCCGTAACGAGTATACCGGAGGGAGGGCGCAGTGGCTGTACCTGGCGTTCGAGTTGGGAGTCGGCGAGTGGAAGCTTGGGTTCACCTCGGATCTTGGGACCACGCCGCGGGTGCGGGTGATGCCGGCGCGGGACCTGGAGCGGTTGGCGCGGGAGATCGCGGCGGCGAAGCAGTGGTTCGGGGTGCCGGCGACCGCGACGGTGCGGAGCTGCTACGAAGCGGGGCGTGACGGGTTCTGGCTCCACCGGCACTTGACGGCGGCGGGGATCGACAACCGGGTGGTCGACTCCTCGCCGGCCCACCGCCCGGGCCGATTGCGGAGTTCAGGGTGGCCGTCAGGGGAAACGACATCGTCGTGATCCGGGCGGTCTAGTCGAGCAGGGAGGCGATAGGGAATGCCAAAGCCGAAGTCATCGGTGGTACAGGCGCGGCGCGAAGAAGCACGCCTGAAGGCGTCACGACGGCGGCTCAAGATCGGGCTGTTCGCGGCAACTGCCCTCGCCGTTCTCGGCATCTCAACATTTCTCGTTGTCAGCCCGCTTCGTGCTGTGCGCGCGCCAGCACCAGGCCCGAGCACGTCTGCCACCTCTGTGGAGAACCGTCAAGTTGTGGTGACCATGGGCGGGTTCGACCCGCAGACCATCAGGGTACCCGCTGGTCAATCGCTCGCCGTTCGCCTGGTCAATCCCGACAGCCAGTTTCACACGGACGGTGGAGGGTGGCACCAGTTCCGGATTGAGGCCCTCGGCGTTGACGTGCGCATTCCGCCCAAGTCTGATCGAACTCAAACGTTCGCCAACCTGGCTCCGGGCACGTACGAGTTCTACTGCGACATTTGCTGCGGAGGTAAAGAGAACCCGGCGATGCGCGGGGTGCTTGAGGTCACGGGATGAACTCCGTCACCATCCCCATTGTCATCACGAGCGGATTGCTCGACGGTCTCAATCCTTGTGCGTTTGGCGTCCTCCTGTCGTTCGTCGCCGTGATCCTGGCCAGTGTCGCGCTCACAACAGACCCCCGCCCACGTCTCTGGCGGGCCGGCGGCGTCTACGTCGCCGGCATGTTCCTCACATATCTGCTCCTCGGCCTCGGCATTGTCGCGACCGTGTCCCTGTTCACCGCGACTCATCTGCCTATCCGCCTCATGGGATTCGTTGTCGTAATGATGGGCCTGTGGGCTCTGAAAGACGTGGTGCTGCCCGGGGTCGGCGTCCCGCTGGCGATGCCGACGCGCTGGCACAGTGTGGTGCGTCAGGCGATCTCACGCACGACCCCTGCGGGGCTGTTCACGGCGGGAGCGCTGGTGGGGCTGTGCACGCTGCCATGCAGCGGCGCGATCTACATGGGGGTGGTCGCGATCGTCGCCCGCGAGCCGCTGCCCGTGCGGCTGTCCTACCTGATTCTCTACAACGTGATGTTCGTAGCCCCGCTGGTGGTGCTGCTGGCGTTCGTCGCCAACCGACGGGTACTCAATCGCATCGCCTACACATTCCTGCAACGTAAGGCGCTCGTCAAGGCCATCGTCGGCGTAGTCACGGTGGTCCTGGGTCTGGTCATCTTGGTGACGGCGTAGCCGTCCGAGGAGGGAGTCTCAGTGAAGGATCCTGTGTGCGGCATGGATGTCGATCCGAAGACCGCGGCCGGGTCGTCGGTCTACCGCGGCCAGACATACCACTTCTGTGCCAAGGGATGCAAGGCAGCGTTCGACGCGGACCCGGCGCGCTACGTCGGACACGAAAAGCAGGGTGGACACGGGGGGCATGGTCATGGATCACACTGAGCACGCCGGGACAGGACCGCTCGCGCCGGCCACCAGCAGGCGGCGTCTGTGGTTCTCGCTGCTGTGCCTGGCGCCGATCGCCGCCCTGGTCCCGACATTCGCCTTTGGCATCCCCATCAGCAGCGTGCTCGTGTGGGCGCTCATCCTGCTGTGCCCGCTGAGCCATCTGCTGCATCGGCACGGCGGCCATGGCGGTGGTCACGCGGCTTCACCCCGGGCGAGCACGCCGGCAGACAGGGCTGATGACTGACGCGCGCTACATCCCGGCGCTTCGATTTCGGTGGTTGACCCGGCTTTATGATCCCCTCCTGGAGCGCTGGACGGCCTCAACGCAGATGCGGCAGGCCGCCCTCGAAGCCCTGGACCTGGGGCCCGGGTTGCGACTGCTCGAACTGGGGTGCGGGCCCGGACGCCTGGCGATCGAGATCAAGCGCCGGCAGCCTACGGACATCACCCGCCTCCCTGAACTGGGCACCTACGATCGCGTGTACTCCACCCTGGTCTTCCACCACCTCAGCATGCCCGGCAAGCAGGCCGCGCTGGCAGGCGTCCGGCGGTCGCTCAGCCGCGAAGGGCATACGGTCGTGGCGGATTTTGGACGGCCGAAGGACCGGCTCCAGTGGCTGCTCTTCTCCATCGTGGGATGGGCGGACGGTATCGAGAACACGCGGCCGCACCGGAACGGCCGGTTCGATCACGTCCTCCGTGAGGCCTTCGGGAGCGTGCGCTCGACCGCGGTACTTCGGACGATCTTCGGCACCGTGGAAGTGTTCGTCTGCAGACCGTAAGTGGAGACGATCTGAATGATATCCATGAATGAATTCTCGTCCTGGGAGGAGAGCTCCATGAGCAGAGGAAGCGGGATTCGCCGCGATCCGGTGTGCGGGAAGCGCGCCACCAGGAACGGCGCGCATATCATCATCGAGTATGGCGGCGAGGACTATTATTAATCGGAGCATAAAATGTTGCTCACAGCGCGTCCTTTGTGGTATCCTTGC
>JASEHJ010000011.1 GCA_030018905.1 bacterium
CCTCCTTGGCGCGATGATACCTACTTCGGTAACAGCTATTCATGGCTTGACAGGCCCCCGGGCAAGGCGCGCATTGCCTCATCGGAAATCCAACCCTGGGAAGGGTCGTTGCCTCATCGAAGATCTTACCGAGCTCGTCTCCCGCGTTGGAGGTCTGCCCGGTCCCATGACGCCCCTCGCTCGACGCCAGCTCTTGCAGGCACTGCACCCCCACTACCGGTCGGCTCCCAGGGCAGGGAAAACCCAGATCCTGGACACCTTTGCCACCGCCACCGGCTATCACCGCAAGTACGCCCTCGGCCTCCTCCGGCACGGACCACCCTCGCCCCGCCGGCCGCGACAGGGCCGGCTCCGTTACGACGCCCCGGTGGTGGAGGCACTCCAGCGGGTGTGGACCCTCTCCGGAGGACTGTGTAGCAAACGCCTCGCCCCTTTCTTGCCCGCCCTCCTGGAGGCCCTGGAGCGCCACGGTGAGATCCGCCTCGCCCCCACGATCAGGCAGCGGCTCCTTCTGATGAGCCCGGCCACCATCGACCGCAAGCTTGCCCCCTACCGCCGCCTCAAGCTTCGCGGCCGCACCACCACCCGCCCTGGCGCCCTCCTCAAGCAGCACATACCCGTGCGCACCTTCGCCCAGTGGAACGATCTGCGCCCAGGCTTCACCGAGATAGACCTGGTCGCCCACTGCGGTGAGTCCGCTCACGGTGAGTTCGTCCAGACCTTGAGCCTCGTCGACATCGCCACCGTTTGGTTTGAAGCCCAGGCCGTCCCCACCCGCAGTCAGCGCGCCGTCTTCGCCGCCCTGACCACAATCCAGGCTCGGCTCCCATTCCCCTTGCGAGGCATCGACTCCGACAACGACAGCGCCTTCATCAACGCTCACCTGCTCCAGTACTGCCAGCGCCAGCGCCTCACGTTCACCCGCTCCCGCACCTACACCAAGAACGACCAGGCCCACGTCGAGGAGCGCAACGGCATGGTCATCCGCCGGCTCATCGGCTACGACCGCTACGAAGGCGACCGGGCCGCCCAGACCCTCAACCGCGTCTACGAGACCCTGCGCCTGTGGACGAACTTCTTTCAGCCCACCATGAAGCTCGTCCACAAGACCCGCCGCGGTGCGAAGGTCTGGAATCGCTACGATCGCGCCCAGACTCCCTACCAGCGCCTCCTCACCTCCCGATGCCTTTCCACCATCACTGCCCAGGTACTGGCCACCCGCTATGCGAATCTCAACCCCATCGCCGTGCGCCAGGGGATCCAGCAGCAGCTCCAGACCATCTGGACCCCGGTAGCTCGGTAACATCAGTCGTGAGGCAACGCATCAGCCTTCGGTAACATCCTTATCTGAGGCAACACGGACGGACCTTGTTGCAGTATGTCTGCCCGGCCCTTTCCCGGGGTCATTTTGGCCCGTGCATGTTGAAACCGCCGCCGCTTACTCTTATCGGTGTGCGTTCATCGGCGCAGGAGGGTACATGAGCAACCCCAACCAGACGGTTTGGAAGGTTCGCCTCGCGTGGCTTCTTGACGGGCACGTGCTCGATTCTCCCGCCTCGCTCGCCTGCCTGCCGGCCGCGTGGCTGGAACAAGGACCACCACAGCTGCTTGCCTATGTGGTCGGCGAACAGATAGGTGCCGCCTCTTACGCCGTTGCCCGCGCCAGCGCGCCGCGCAACTGCTTTCTCCCCTCTGGCGTTCCCCAAGTGCACTTCCGATGGAACACCGCCTGGGCCGCAGCATGGGCCTCCGAGGGCGATCCCGCGCACCTGGCGGATATGCTTGAGCGCGCAGGCCCTCCGGACTGGCTTGTCCTCGTCTGTGGGGCCGGTATCGCCCTGCAGGCGCTCCGCCGCCAGCCGCGCCTGCCTGAGAACCCCCTTTGTCATCTGCTGACGTTCGCGCCGGAGGGCGCAACGAAAAGCGCGACTGCGCGGCTCACCGAATAGACGGCTTGACGAATAGCCATCTTCCCTGCTAGGATGCTGTTCGGCAGTGGGGCGCGCGACCCTGTGTGCGCCAAGCAGCCGGCTGCAGCTCTTCGGGGAGGCTATCTGTGCCGCGCAGTGCGCACTTCAGAGCTCGCGCCCTAGGACTTGCCCTCATCGGCGCGCTTGCCCTCTCTGCCCCCCTTGGCGCTGCCTGGAGCCCTCTCCCCCCAGGAGGCATCGCCACCCTAAGCTTCATCGGAGAGGACGCGGTTGATCTGGTCTATCAGTCCCGCGACATCCCCCTGAACGCCGCATCCTTCGCGCAAACCCTCGCCGCGGTCTCCATCGTCGCTTCCACGCCCCCCAGCCCAATCAACCCCGTGCTTGTCCAGCTTGGCTTGGGCGCCGCCGGCATCCCCTATCTTCCGGCCCGTAGTTGCTGGCCGGGTGACGGCGCGCTGGCAATCGTCCCCACCGCTCCTGCAGGAGCGGTCGACCTCGCGTTGAGCGCCGCAGGAAAGTATTTCGACCCCAACACCCAGGCGCACGAGTTCGCGACGGCGTACTGGCAGCGACTGTTCACCACTACCCCCAGAAGCGAGCCTGCGCCGCCCGGTTGGCCCGGCCAGCCGGCCCTGGAAGCCCTCAAGGAGTCTATCGTCGGCGGCCTGCCCTTCCCGTCCAACCTGGGCCCGATGACCACCTATCAGGCGAGGGGTATCGTGCCGTTCCTGATGGTCCGCGGCGACTACGTCCCGGTCTGCTTCTTCTTCATCTGCTTCTGGTTCCCAAAGTGCCAGGTGGTATTCGCTCCCTCCAGCGAGGGCTACGGCCTGCGGGAAGTGCGGTAGTGAAGGGCTTTGTGCGCCTGGCGGCGCCGGTTCTTCGCGCACTTTACCCCACAGGAGGCTGGTGACCCAATGAGCCAGATCGTCCCCCTGGATGAGATCAAGACTTTCTACCCCCGCATCGGTAAGATCTCTGCCGGCTACAAGTCCGCGAAGACCACCAACGGCAGGACCGTCACGTTCCCGGTCCGCAGCGACACACTCGTGTTCCGCTCGGATGACCGCAGCCGGCTCGAAGCGATCGCGGCCAAGCTGGGAGGCGCCGTCACTTCCTCGCCCGATCCCGCCACCGAAGGCACCTGGAGGCTGATCTCCAAGGCCATGTCCGTCGACGTCGTCGTCCCGGCCAACGACCGGCGCGGCTGGGCGGCCGTCTATGAGTTCTGGGGGGCCGGCGGCAAGCTGCGCGAGTGCGACGGCCGCACCTGCCGCTTTGCGGTTGACCCGCAGACCGGCGAGCGACGCGAGGACATCCCCTGCGTCTGTCGCGAGCTCGAGCTGGAAGGCGACCAGGCGTGCAAGCTCACCAGCCGCCTCAACGTTATCCTCCCCGACCTGCTCGACGTCCCCGGCCTAGGGGTCTGGCAGGTCGAAAGCCGTGGCACCTCCACCTACATGGCCCTCCAAGGCACGGTCAACTTCCTCGAGCACGCCGGCGGCATCATGGGGGTCCCGCTGGCCCTGCGTATCGAGATACGCCAGTCCCGCGACCCCAGCGGGCAGATCCGCAAGTGGCCGGTGTTCACGCTGGCGGCCAAGGAGTCCTTTGCCCGCGCGGCTGCGCGCGCGCGGAAGATGCGCCGGCTCATCGACCCTGCCAACGTTCCCGCACCCGAGGACAGCACGCCGCCGCTGGGCGCCGTGATGACTTCGGAGGAAATGCAGGCCGCCGCCAAGGCTGAAGCCGGAACTCCCCTTGCAGCGCTCGCGGCACCCGAGCCCCAGACGGCCCACGTGCCCGCGCCGCCCGTCAACACCCCGCCTCCGCCTGCGCCAGAGAGCACCAAGACCCGATCGGGCCGCCCGACTACAACCGATTTCTGGAAGGTTGTTCGACGGGCCGCTGCGCTGCAGTCGGTGGACCCGGTTGCCTGGCTGGCCGATCGCACCGGGGGCATCCCCGACATCCGCCAGCTGACCGACGACCAGGTCCGCGCGGTCTACAGCGAAGCCCAGCGCCTCGTTACCAACCCTCAGGGGGAGCTGCCACCGGTCGCACCGGCGCCCAAGACCAACAACGGTCAGCCCAGCTACCCACAGATTGCCAACCTCCAGACGCTCTTTCGCGAGAAGCGCATCAGCGCAAAGGCACAGGCAGCCCTCATCCAGACAGCCAGCCAGAAGCGCACCGCCATCGTGAACGAGTTGACCGCGGCGGAAACTGACACCCTGATCGCGATGCTGACGACAGGTGCCACCACATGCTGAGTAGCAAACTCGCTCTTCCCGCCACCACCCTGGCCGCCTTCGGCGGCGACGAGCTGGCCGCGCGCGTGTTCCATGAGAAATACGCCCTGCGCGACAGCGCCCATCAGGTCGTTGAACACACCCCCGACGAGATGTGGAGGCGCGTGGCCACCGAGATCGCGTCCGTCGAGGAGAGCGAGAAGAACAGAGTCATGTGGACTTCGGCGTTCCACTGGCTGCTCTCGGACTTCCGCTTTCTCCCCGGCGGCCGAATCCTTCACGGCGCAGGTAATCCGGCCAAAGTGACGCTCCTCAACTGCTACGCGGTAGCGATCCGCGACGATAGCCTGGAAGGCATCTACGACGCCGCTTACCGCGCTGCCCGCACCTACTCCCGTGGCGGAGGCGTCGGCATTGACATCACCCCCCTTCGCCCCAAGTCCGCACCCGTTCACAACGCCGCCCGCACAAGCACCGGCGCCGTCTCGTTCATGGACCTCTTCTCGCAGACCACCGGGCTGATCGGGCAGTTCGGCCGGCGCGGAGCGATGATGATCACCATCGCCGACCACCACCCCGACGTGCTGGACTTCGTCAAGGCCAAGCGCAACACCGAGAAGGTCCGGTACGCCAACCTCAGCGTCCGCATCTCGGACGCCTTTATGCGCGCAGTCGAACGCGACGAGCCGTGGACGCTCTGGTTCGCCTCCGACGTCGTCGGGCGTATCGAACGCCAGATCCGCGCCCGCGACCTATGGAAGGAGATCGTCCACAGCGCGCACGCCTGGGCAGAACCCGGCCTGCTGTTCTGGGATACGGTGATCCGCGGAGGAACCAGCAACTACGCGGGGATGACCCCCATTACCACAAACCCATGCTCCGAAATCCCGCTTGACGACGGAGGCGCCTGCAATCTTGGCTCGCTCAACCTGGCCCGGTTTGTCCGCGATCCGTTCACCCCGAACGCGCTCGTTGACATGAGCGCTCTGCTCGCGGCCGTCGGGGCGGGAGTGCGCTTCTTGGACAACACGCTCACCTACAACCAGGGCCGCCATCCTCTCCCCGACCAGGAGGAGTCCGCAAGACGCAGCCGCCGCATCGGGTTGGGCATCACCGGCCTCGGGGATGCCCTCGTCATGCTCGGGCGGCGCTACGATAGCGACGAAGCCATCGACACCGCCGAGTTTCTGATGCGAGCAATCAAGGAGGCCGCCTACACCACCAGCGTGGCGTGGGCCATCGAGCGAGGACCGTTTCCGGCCTTCGACGTTGAGAAGCATCTCAGCGCGCCGTTCTTCGATGGCTTCCCCTCCGACCTTCTGGCAAAGATCCGGAACTATGGCCTGCGGAACGTGTCGCTTCTTACCATCCCGCCCGTCGGCTCAGGATCCGCTCTTGCCGGCGTCACAAACGGCCTGGAGCCGATTTTCGCGCTTCACTACCTGCGCCGGTCGGAGTCGCTCTCGGTGGATACCTTTGGCGTGCTCCACCCGCTGGTCTCCGCGTACTTCCACGCCACCGGTCAGACCATCGATCCCGTAGCGATCTCCTGCATGGAGGCCCCGGACGCCTATCTCCAAGAGCGTCTGCCGGCCGCGTTCGTTACGGCGCACCAGGTTGCGCCGCTCAAGCGGGTCGAGATGCAGGCGGCTCTACAGCGGCATATCGACCAGGGCATCAGCAGCACCGTCAACCTGCCTCAGGATGCCACCGAGGAGACCGTCAGCCAGATCTACGTGGAAGCGTGGCGCTGCGGCCTCAAGGGCGTCAGCGTCTACCGCGAAGGGTCGCGTGAAGGCGTTCTTCTGACCACCAGAGGTGCGAAGCCCGACGCTGTCCTCACCACCTTGCGTGACGACGTGGTGGAAATCGCCCAGGCGGCGCTCCCCTCCCTCCCCGCGGAGGGTGTCACGCCGGCGGAGCACGTCAAGAGCATCGTCCGCGTCTTAGCCGACGCCGCCCGGCCACGCATCGAGCAGCTGGAGCTTCTTCCCGAAGAGCCCGGCCTGCTGCGCTCCCGTCCGCAGCATCTGCCCGGGGTCACCTACCGAACGGAGACGCCGGAATACTCTTCCTTCGTCACAATCACGGAGCACAACGGTCATCCGTTCGAGATCTTCGCCACGATCGGCAAGAACGGCGCTCAAACCCAGGCGATAGCCGAATCGATCGGCCGGCTGTCCAGCTTCATCCTGCGCATGAAGGACGGCCTCAGCGGCGAAGCTCGGCTGCAGGGCATTTTCGATCAGCTCGACGGGATCGGCAGCAACAGACCGTCCGGCTTCGGGCCCAACAAGGTCCACTCGATTCCCGACTCGATTGCCGTTGCAATCGGTCGCTACCTGCGCAATCGCCACGCCGGGACAGACTCCTTCCCGGATGGCCCACCGCGACCCGCCGATCCGCACGAGCACGAGGCCCAGGAGCCCCGCGCAACACCCAACGGCAACGCGCACGCCGACATCTGCCCGCGCTGCCACCACCTCTCTCTCGTCACCACCGAGGGCTGCGCCAAGTGCGCCTGCGGCTACCGAGAGTGTTGAGGATCCCCAATAACCGCTATCCGAGCTCACTGGTCTGATTGTTGCTGGCACGGAGTGCAGGTGGGGAGAAAAACCTCGAGGAGGGATTTCCGATGTTGAAGTGCTTCTGGAAGAAGAGGGGGCAGCGCGGCTTCACGCTGATCAAGATGGTCGTCGTGCTCGCGATCCTCGGCATCCTGATTGCCCTGGCGGTGCCCCGATACCTCGGCGCCCGCCGCAGTGCCCTGATCGCAGAGGGCGACAACGTGCTGCAGGAGATCAAGACGCTGGCGTGGGCCTACTACCAGCAGTACAGGACGTTCGCTGGCGGAGGCTCGGCGACGGTCCTGGGATTCGTCGCGCCTCCCGACGCCGTCGGATGCTGGGACTACACTTTTCCGACCGCTACTGGAACCCTGATCCAGATTGTCGCCACCGGCAACAACACCCCGGCCAAGTGCGGCCCAGTGAACGGTGCGACCATCACCCTGACGTTGAACAACGGCGGTTCTTTCTCGCGGGCGCAGGTGCTGCCGTAGCAGCCTGGCACGCGTGAGTTCGGGCAGGAAAGGACGTGGCCAGCACGGTCATTGCGGTTACAGAACGCGGCGTGACGTACTAAACCACCACCCCCGTGGGGCGGCGTTTGCAGTCGCCGCTCCACGCAGGGAGGGGAATCACGGAGGAGGCCACTATGGAAGCTGTTATTGCGATCTTGCTCACGCTCGCGATCTTGCTCACGGGATCTCCGGAGCTTCTTCCTCGCAGGCGCCCGGCACCCCCGGCCGCAGTCGTCACCGTCACCCCTACCACCCCGTCCGTTCTACTTCCGGGGCCAATCGATATCGGGCGAGACCAGTAGGTCAAGCCGGGCCGTGACGGCGCGTCCTGAGCGGCTTTGCGCCGCTCGTGTACCTACGGACTGTCGAACCCGGGTCGATCTTCGGCGCCCCGATCGCCGTGGGGCTGCACCGGGGGGACAGGGTTCGAGGCCTCCATCGTCCTGCGGATGGTCGCCTCGATGGCGACTGCGCCGGTGGGGGCCGAGATCATCGTCTACGTCCTCTACCAGACCCTGGCGGCGGGGCGGCGACCCTCTTCCATCGATTCGTCCGCTCCGCCGCCGTGGTGGTCGGCTGCTACGCGGCGTACGCACTGGGCTCCAACAACGTCGGCAACGCCATGGCCACCTTCGTGGCGGTGGGCGCCCTCGACCCGGTCTCGGCGCTGGTGGCCACGGCCGCCACCCCGGCGACCGTGCACCTGTTCGCCCAGCTGGGCATCCCAGGTTCGACCTCGCAGGCGATCGTGGAGGCGGTGGTGGGCGTGGGCCTCACCAAGGGCGTGCTGGCCGTCAACCTCCGCACGGTCCTGATGATCCCGGCGGCTGGTTCGTCAGCGTCACCGGCGCCGCCGGAGGGGCGTTTCTCCTGAGCCTCGGCTGGGCCCTGTGCCGCTAGGCAGATTCCCGGCGGCTGGAGGCCTCCGACGTGTGTTCCAGCTGCGGTCTGCGGCCCCGTCTCCTCTTCGCCACAGCCTCGAAGGCCCTCGGGACATCGGCCATCAGCGGCTTAGACTGCTCCACAGCGTCGGAGTAGAACTTCAGGATCTTTCCCTCGATCTCCACAGCCCTGCCCAGGGCATCAGACAGTCCTGAATCCTCAGCCAGGCCGGCGTCGAACGCGTATTCGTCCGTCTCGATGTTGAAGGCGAAGCAACCCTCGATGGCGTCGGTGATGACGCCGTAGTACGCTCTTTCAATCTGTGCCACGTTCTTTGCGTTCTCCCTGGCAAAGGAGAGGAACACGTCCTTGTGTTCCGGGTGTTTCTGAGACAAGGTCTCGTAGAACTCTGCAGACTCGCTCTCAAGCGTTCTGGCAAAGGTAATGGTCGCGGAGGCCGTCTGGACCTTCATCTTCGGCTACCCCTCACTTAGAACCACCGTTCGATGACGACCTTGCTTTCGGTGAAGAAGCGAATGGCTTCTTGGCCTTGCGTGTGCAGTACGCCGAAGAACGACTCCTTCATCCCGCTGAACGGGAAGAACGCCATGGGCGCCACGATGCCCACGTTGATGCCGACGTTGCCGCTGATGACGCGGTATCGGAATTCCCTGGCGTATCCACCGTTTGAGGTGAAGATGGCATGGCCGTTGCCGAACGGGTTGGCGTTGGCCATCTCGATGGCATGGTCGAGGTCCCTGGCTCGCATGACGCTCATGACCGGCCCGAAGATCTCTTCGCGCCCAATCCGCATGTCCGGGCTGACGTGCTCGAAGATGGTGGCGCCCAGGAAGCAGGTTCGGGGATAGTCGCCGACAATGTTAAAATCCTCTCTGCCGTCGAGCCTGAGGGTCGCCCCTTCGCGTGTTCCGCTTTCGATGTATCCTATGATTCTCGCTTTCTTCTCCCCGTCGCGCAGGGGCCCCATCTGGACCGACTCATCAAGCCCGTACCCGATGACGATCCTGGATGCGGCCTCCGCGACCCTCTTGAGGAAGTTGTCGTAGAAGGAATCGTCCTCCCCGACGATGACGAGGTTGGCGCCTGACAGACACCGCTGGCCAGTGTTGCCGAAAAAGGAGGTCATGAGGGCCGGAATGGTCCTATCGACGTTGCAGTCCGGCATGACCACCATGAAGTTCTTAGCGCCGCCCTGGGCGATGACCCGCTTTCCTGTATCCCCGCACCGCTGGTAGACGAGCCGGGCTGTGGGGGTAGAGCCGACGAAGGTGATGCCAACAATGTCGCGATGCTCCAGCATGGCGTTGCCGACTGTTCCTCCGCCGTGGACGACGTTCCACACGCCCGGCGGAATGCCAGCCTCCTCTGTCAGCTCGGCAAGCCGTGTCTGGCTGATGGGGACCTCGGGGGACGGTTTGATGACAACGCAGTTACCTGTTGCCACCGCGTACGGTGCTGACCAGAGTGGAATCATGAACGGGAAGTTGAACGGGGCGATGATCCCGAACACCCCGAGCGGCTGCCGGATGAGATACTCATCGATGCCTGCCGCAATGTCCTCGGAATAGAGGCCCTGCATCAGCGTGGCGATCCCGCAGGCCACCTCGACGTTCTCGATTCCACGCCGGGTCTCTCCTCGCGATTCGTCTATGGTCTTGCCGTGCTCCTGGGTCTGGATCCGGCTGATCTCCTCGAAGCATCCTTCCAGCAGCTCTTTCAATCTGAACAGGCATCTCGCCCTGGCCACCGGCGGCGTGGCCCTCCAGTCCGGGAAGGCATTCTTGGCCGCTTCCACGGCGGCATCGAGTTCCTCTTTCGTCGAAATGGGCACTCTTGCGATGGTTTGCCCCGCAACCGGGTTCACCACATCAACAAGCTGCCCGCTGGATTCGACCCATTCTCCCCCGATGAAGTTCTTCAACGTTCTTACCTCTTTGATCGGTTCCTCCAGGAGCGCCATGCTGTTCACCCCCTTTCGAAGCGTACGGGCGGGCTTCAGATCAGGCGGCCTTGAGCACGAGTTCCGCCAGGCTCTCGTCGAGGGCCCCCACGCCCAGCTCGACCTCCTCGCGTGCAATCGTGAGAGGCGGGGCGATGAGGAGGATGTTGTACCGCCCGAAGATGTAGACCCCCCGGCTCCTCAGGGCCGCGTGAAACTCCCTGAGCGGCGCCGGGTCCCCACCGTATTTCGAGACCAGAGGCTCCCGGCTTTTTCGATCTCTCACCAGTTCCAAGGCGAAGAACGCCCCCAACCCCCGGACGTCCCCCACGATGGCATGCTTGTCGTGGAGCTCTTGCAGGGCGGGCCGCAGCCAGCCCTCCACTTCAAGGGCCCGTGTGAGCAGGCCCTCCTCACGATAGGCCTGCTGGACCGCCAGAGCGACGGCCACTGCAAAGGGATGGCCTGAGAAGGTGTGCCCGCACCAGAGGACGTTGTTGTCGAAGTGACTCGCCAGGGACTCGCGGACCAGGACGCCGCCCAGTGGCACGTAGGCGGAAGTCGCGGCCTTGGCAAAGGTAATCATGTCAGGGGTGACCCCAAAGCGCTGGGCGGCAAAAGGCGCCCCGGTGCGGCCAAACCCGGTCATGATCTCGTCGAAGATCAGGATGATGCCATGCCGCTCGGTGATCCTCCGGACCCCCTCCAGGTACCCTTCTGGGTACACGATAACGCCATTGGTCCCTACCACCGGCTCAATGATAACGGCGGCGATACGCTGGGGATCCTCGTGCTGCAGAATCAGTTCCAGATGCTCAAGGGCCCGGCGCGTCTCTTCCTCGGGCTCCTCGGTGAAGAAGGGACTCCGGTAGGGGTACGGAGTAAGGAAATGGATCACGCCGGGAATCCCGGGCTCTGCTGCGAACCGACGGTCATCCCCGGTGAGGGTGGCCGCTCCGTAGCTCGATCCGTGGAATGAGCGGTATGCTGCAAGCACCTTAGGGCGCCCGGTGATGAGCCGGGCCATCTTGATGGCATCCTCATTGGCCTCCGCCCCACCGGTGGTGAAGAACACCCTGCCTTCCTCCGGCCATGGGGCCAGCTTGATCAGGGTCTCCGCGAGCTCGGCCCGCGCATCGTGAAAGAACGAGGGGGCTGTGTAGCAGAGACGCTCGGCCTGGGCCTGCATGGCCCGCACCACCTCGGGGTGCGAGTGCCCCAGGTTGACCGCCACCAGCCCGGAAGAGAAGTCCAGGTATCGCTTGCCCTCGGCGTCGTAGATAAACGGCCCTTCCCCGCGGACGATCACCGGGGGCCGCAGCCCGGCCTGTGCCGACCAGGGCGTCAGCACATAGCGGGCGTGCTTCGCCTGATACTCCGATGCCTGCCCAGCCATCTTCATGCCACCACCTTTCCCGGCTCAAGGGGCAGGAATCACCAGACTGTAGGTGGCTCCCCCCATCCGGGCAAGATTGCCCCACTAGACTCCCAGGTACGCCTTCTTCACCTGTTGATCTGCCAGCAGGGTCGCGCTGTCACCGCTCAGCACGATCCTGCCGTTCTCCAGGACGTACCCGCGGTGAGCCAGTTCCAGGCTCTTGCGTACGTTCTGCTCCACCAGGAGGACGGTGATGCCCTCGTCGATCAGCCTCCGGATGGAGCCGAATACAGTGAACACCACGAACGGGGCGAGGCCCAGAGACGGTTTGTCCATCATCAGGAGCCTCGGGTTCGACATCAAGGCTCTGCCGATCACCAGCATCTGCTGCTCTCCACCGCTCAGGGTGCCCGCCAGCTGGTGGCTGCGGTCTTTCAAGATCGGCACCGCGCCGCACGACCAGAACCGACGTAGCCTGCTCGACCGGCTTGAATAGCACGCGCTCCGTGTAGAAGCGCGTGACGCTCTCCAGGTGGTACCCGTTGTACAGCACCTGCCGCCGGCTGGTGACGCCCTGGACTAGGTCGGTGACGCTGGCCGGGTCGGTGATGTCCACGTGTACGGCCTCGGCGGTTCAGCTGTCGCGCACGAGCCCGTCGGCGACGGCCCGCGCACCCTCCAGGTTCACATCCGCGCAGACGGTGACGGCCCCGTGTGCCGCCAGTCCCGCTGCCGCTACCGCGCCGATGCCTGAGGCCGCGCCCACGACCAGGGCCGTGCGGCCGTTCCTGCGAAACGGGCGCTCGTAGTTCATGGTGATCCCTCCCCGAGGAAGTACACGGCGGCGGCCGCGTAGAGCCGCGCCGCCACCACCAACTCTGCGATCTCGACGTACTCGTCCGCCTGGTGGGGGATCTCCCGACCGCCCGGCCCGATGGTGACGATGGGGATCCCCACCCAAGCGCGGAGGAACGTCCCGTCCGTGGCGCCGGGCACGCCGCCGTAGCGCGGCTCTGCGCCGAGGATCGTGCGATATGCGCGCTCGACCGCGCCCACGATGGGGTCCGTCGCCGGCGTCTCGGTCCAGGGCCGGTCCTCGATCACGTCGAGGGCGATCTGCGCTGCGGGGTCCTGGGCCCGGACGTGATCGGCAATGGCCTCCAAGCTGCGGCGGATCTCGGCGTGGTCCTGGCCCGGGATGGTGCGCACGTCCACCGTCACCTGGGCCTCGCCCGCCATGACGTTGAACTGGGGCTCCCCGGCTGCCGGCGCGCGCACCGTCGTCGGGGTGATGTGGGGAAGCCCCAGAGAGGTGTGCGCGCCGTGCCGCGCCTGCTCGCGGGCCTCCGCCTCAGCCAGGCCCAGCACGAACCGCGCCGCCCAGGGGATGGGGTTCGTACCGGCATAGGGCATCGCGCCGTGGGCCATCTTCCCGCGGAAGGTCGCCAGCACCCGCATGGCGCCCCTCTGGTGCAGGCAGATCTGGTTCTCCTCGGGCTCACAGATGAGGGCGGCGTCGAACCCCTGTGCGTATCCGCCCCGGATGAAGGCCTTGATGCCCAGCATCATCCCTTCCTCGTCGGCTAATGCGGCCAGCCGGACGCGGCCCGGCAGGTCGGGCGCGGTGCGGCACACGGCGTCCAGCGCGCAGATCGCGGCGGCCAACCCACCCTTCATGTCCGCCGCGCCGCGTCCGTAGATGCGACCGCTGGCGACCACGGCACCGAAGGGCGAAAATGACCAGGCCGCGGGATCGCCCTCGGTGACCACATCGGTGTGGCCTTCCAGGATCAGGCTGCGGCCGGGCCGGCCGGAATTCCAGTCGGCCACGACGTTGGGACGGTTCGGGGCGGCCTCGTGGACGGCGACCTCGAATCCCAGCATGCCCAGGTGGTCGGCCAGGTACGCCGCGGTCTCCGCCTCGGTGGTACTGCCCGGGCGATAAACGCTGGGGATGCGCACGAGGTCGCGCGTGAGGCGGACGAGCGCGTCGGCATCGATGGCCGCAGCCGCCCGTCGGGCAAGGGCCTCGAGCGCTGTGGTGTCCAGCATCGCACCGCCAGACCCGTCGTGCGGAGGACGACTCTTCATGACTGCTCCCTCCCTCGAATGAGGTTACGTGTGATCTCCGGCATGACGCCCTGGCTGGGGCTGTTCCAGGGGACCAGCATCTCCTTCGTCTGGCGATCCCTGACGAGCTCGATCGCCCAGAACAAGCCCTGTCCGCGGACGTCGCCCACGATGGGATGCCGGGTGGCCAGATTGCGCAGCGCCGCCCCAAGCGACTCACCGATCCTGCGCGCCCGATCGTTCAACCCCTCCTCCCGGTAGGCCGCCACGGCCGCGAAGCCGGCCGCACACGCCAGCGGGTGCCCGCTTTAGGTCAGGCCGGCCCACAGCGTACGCGTGTCAAAATGCGCCGCGACCGCCGGTGAGACACTAACCCCACCGAGCGGCACATAGCCGGAGGTGACGCCTTTGACGAAGGTCATGATGTCCGGCACCACGCTCCAGTGCTCGCTGCCCCACCACCGGCCGAAGCCGGTCATGACCTCATCGAAGATCAGGAGGATCCCGTGGCGGGTGCAGATGTCGCGCACGCCCTGGAGGTAGCCGTCGGGAGGGACGATCACCCCGTTCGTGCCGGGGACCAGCTCGAGCAGGATCGCGGCGATGTTGTCCGCGCCCTCGTACATGATCACCCCTTCGAGGTGGCGGAGGGCCGGGCCGGCCTCATGCTCGGGCGCCACCTCGAACGGACTGCGGTACGGGTACGGTCCGAAGAAGTGCACCACGCCCGGAATCCCCGGCTCGGCGGCCCAGCGCCGTTTGTCGCCGCTGGCGGTGGCCGCGCCGTAGGTCGCGCCGTGGAACGAGCGGTACGCGGTGAGGATCTTATGCCGGCCCGTAACCATGCGCGCGATCTTGATGGCGTTCTCGTTCGCCTCGCCACCGCCTGTGGTGAACAGCGTCTTGGTGAGCGCTCCGCTGGGCGAGACCTCGTGCAGGGCGCGGGCCAGCGCCGCGCGCGAGTCGCTGCCGAAGCTCGAGGTGACATAGCACGGGCGGGCGGCTTGCTCCTGAATGGCCCTCACCACCTTCGGGTGGCCGTGGCCGAGGTTGACGTTGATCAGGCCGGACGAGAAATCCAGATAGGTCGAGCCGTCGGCCGCCCGGAGCGTGGAGCCGTGCGCCTCGACGATGGGGATGGGGCTCAGACGACCCTGTTCGGACCACGAGACCAGCACGTGGGCACGGGTCCACTCCCGAATCGTTGCTGCGCTCAGTGTCTCTGATCTCGTCACGCTGCTCACGTTCCGTTCCTCCTCGGCTGCCCATGCTGCGCCTTCTCTTTTGTGACGGCCGCTCGAATCCCTCCGCTCTACCCCCGGTCGCGCCGCAGCCGCGGGTCCAGCAGGTCGCGCAGGCCGTCGCCCAGCAGGTTCCAGCCGAGCACCGCGGCGGCGATGGCGACCCCCGGCCAGATGGCCATCCAGGGGGCCACGAACAGCGTGTCGCGGGCCTCCTGCAGCATGCCGCCCCAGCTCGGCGTCGGCGGCTGCGTGCCCAGCCCCAGATAGCTCAGCGCCGCCTCGGCCAGCACCGCGCCCGAGAAGGCTACCGTGGCCTGGATCAGCAGCGGCCCGGCGATGTTGGGCAGGATGTGGGCCCGCATGATCCGGCTGTCCCTGGCGCCCAGGGCCCGGGCGGCCAGCACGAACTCCTGGCTCCTGGTCACCAGCGTCTGCGCCCGCGCCAGGCGGGCGAAGATGGGGATGAGGACGACGCCGATGGCGGCCATGGTCTGGACGTGGCCAGGGCCCAGCGCCGCCACCACCAGGATCGCCAGCAGCAGCGTGGGGAATGCCATCATCCCGTCCACCACGCGCATGAGGATCGCGTCCAGCCGGCCCGCCTGGTATCCCGAGACCAGGCCCAGCGTGATCCCGCCTCCCGCGCCGATGGAGACGGCCACGACGCCGACGACCACCGCAACCCGGCCTCCATAGAGGATCCTGCTGAGGACGTCGCGGCCCAACCGGTCGGTGCCCAGCGGATGGCCGGGCCCTGCCGGGAGTAGCCGGCCCGGAGGATCTATGGCCGTCGGATCGTGAGGCGCCAGCACCGGCGCCAGCAGGGCGGTTGCCGCGACCAGCGAGACCAGCGCACCGCCGATCAGCAGAGGCAGGTTGTAGCGGCGGCGGCGGGCGGGCGCCATCAGTCGTAGGTGATGCGCGGATCCACCACGGCGTAGAGCAGATCCACCAGCAGGTTGAGCAGCGCGAACATGATGGCAATGGTGATGACCACGCCCTGCACCACGAGCAGGTCGCGGGAGTAGATCCCGTGCAGGAGCAGGCGCCCCAGCCCGGGCAGGCCAAAGACCTGCTCGATCACGATGGCGCCGCCCATCAGGTAGCCCAGCTGCAGCCCAGCCACCGTCAAGACAGGGATGAGTGCGTTGCGCAGCACGTGACGGCGCACCACGTACGTCTCAACCAGGCCCTTGCTCCTGGCGGTGCGCACGTAGTCGCGGTGCAGCTCGTCCAGGGTCGCAGCGCGGCTCAGGCGCACCAGCGCGGCCGCACGCTCCGTGCCCAGCGCCAGCGCCGGCAGGAACAGGTGCCGCCCCCACTCAATCGGATTGCTGCCAAACGCCACGTAGCCCTGCAGCGGGAAGATGGGAAGCGCCGCGGCGAGCCCCAGTATCAGCAGGATGCCCATCCAGAACGCCGGCACCGCCAGACCGGCCTGCGAGCCCGCCAGCACCGCCAGGTCCACCACCGACCAGGGCCTCCGGGCGGCGATCACGCCCAGCGGGAGCGCCACGACGATCGCAAGGAGCATGGCACCGCCGGCAACCGACGTCGTGACGGGGAGCCGGGCCAGGATCAGGCGCATGACGGGCTCCCTGTAGCTGATCGACATCCCGAAGTCTCCGCGCGCCATGTGGCCAAGCCATTCCAGGTACCGCAACCCCAGGGGCCGGTCGAGCCCGAGCTCGTGGCGCAGTTGCGCCAGGTCCTCCCGTCGTGCGTCCACGCCGAGCATGATCTCCGCGATGTCTCCGGGGACAACCTGAAGCGCGAAGAAGGCGACGGTGGCGACCACGAGGACCGTAGGCGCCACCGCGAGCAGCCGTCGAACGACAAACGGCATCTACTTCGTGGTCTTGCGGAAATCGTAGGAGTCCACGGCGTAGACCTGCCGGAACTCCCGAACGGTTCTGCCGGTCGCCACGTACCGGATCGTCGTGCCGAGAATAACCATCATCGCGTCCTCGGTCATGATCTTCAGTGCCTCGGCGTAGATTCTCTTACGGTGCTCCGGGTTCGAGGTGATGCGGCCGGCGTGGATCAGATCAACGACCTTCTGGTTTTCGTACCGTATGTAGTTCCTCGTGGAATCACCCCAGCCGGTCAGGCGGCCTTCCGGATCGAGCTTGCCCGTGTGGCCGATGACGGTGAGATCGTACTCGCCGCCGCCGAAGACGCGCGAAAGCCAGAAAGCCCACTCTACGACGCGCGGGCGCGCCGTGATACCGACCTTTGCCAACATGGCCTGGACAAGCTGCCCGGCCTCGATGTGCATCTGATATGGCTGGGGCAGCACCAGGTCGAGGGTGAGCCCGGCACCGTGCCCGGCCTCCGACAGCAGCCGTCGCGCACGTTCGGGATCAAACGGGTACGGGTCTCCCAGGTCAACCCAGTAGGGACTCGTGACATCCATGAACACCGAGGACGGCACCGACTCGGCCCCATAGGCCGTCTTGAGCACCTGCTTGCGGTCTATGGCGTGCCACAGCGCGCGACGGACGCGCACGTCACGCAGCGGTCCCCGGCTGTTGTTGACGGCGACGACGTTGACGAGACTGGTGAGCTGCGTGATGACCCTGACCTCCGGGTTGGCGCGGACGCGGGGCAGGTCGTCCGGATCTATGGTGTCCACGGCGTCGAACTCGCCGGACAGGACCCCCGCGACCTTCACGGCCCGCTCCGGAACAAATCTTATGAACACCTCTCGCAGCCTGGGATGGCCCTTGATCCAGTAGCCGTCGAAGCGCTGCAACCGGACGAACGAGTCGCGCTGCCACTCGCCCAGGGTAAACGGACCAGTGCCGACGGGCTTGGTGCCGAAATCGTGCTTGCGGGCGATGAGATCCGCAGGCAGGATCGCTCCCCATCCCTCGGCGAGGGCGGCGAGAACCGGCGAGAACCGACCCTCCAGCACGATCCTGACGGTCAGCGGGTCCACTACCTCCACGCTGCGGATCGGCCCGATCTGGAGACGCCGGGGCGACCGTGTCGCCGGATCGAGGATCCGCTCCAGCGTCGCCTTGACGTCACCTGCATCGAGTATCTTGCCGTGGTGGAACCGCACGCCCGGCCGCAGCTTGAACGTCCAGGTGATGCCATCGGGGGAGACGCTCCATGACTCGGCGAGGGCGGGGACCATCTTGCCCTCATCGTCGGGCTCAACCAACGTGTCATACAGGCTCTTCATCACCATGAAACCTAGGGTTGCCGCCGTGCCGTGGGGATCAAGCGTGTCCGGGCCGCCCGATAGCGCCAACACGAATCGGTCTCTGGGCGACTGGGCACTGACCGGAGCGCCCGCGACCGCCAGGGCGGCGAACAGCGCCAACACAACCAGCTTCCAAGCCCACCGGGTGGTCCTCAGATCGTGCGCGGTTCGGCTCTTCATGGCTGTCCCCTCCTCGACAGGAGATCCTTCGAGATACGCTCGAGTGACTTCCGGGATGCCTCCAGAGATGCAGCCTCGACGATGACGTTCTGGACTGATTCGGGCAGGTCGCGGGCGAGGTCCACGACTTGGGTGATGTCACCATCGCCCCACGCCAGGTGATCGTCGCGCCATCCATGGTTGTCGCTCACGTGCACGTGTACGACGTCGTGATCGTGCAACATCGCCTTCAGAGTGTCGCCGCCGGCCAGATAGGCGTGGCCGAGGTCCAGGCACAGGCGCAGCGATGGGTGGTTCACCTGTTCAAAGATGCTGCGCAGCTCCTCGTAGCGCACGCCGTATGAGAAGGCCATCGGTCGCACGCCGTCGGCAATGGAGACGGCCGGCATGTTCTCCAGGTACACCTCGACGCCTGCGGCCTCGGCCGCCTCGGCGACCCGGCGCAGCGACTCGACTGCGTAGGGAAGCCCACGTTCGTACGAAAGGACCTCCTTGTAAGGCGGGATGCCGGGATGCACCACGACCCCGCGGGCGCCCAGCCGTGCCGCTTCGCCGACGGTGGCCAGCACCTGTCGCACCGACTCCTCACGGATGCCGGGGTTCGTGCTGGCCATATTGATCCCCAGGATCGGCATGTGCAGGCAGATCAGCAGGCCGCCATGCCACGGCACCGGCGCCGGCCAAGCATGTGGGGATTCGCACATCACCTCCACGCCGACGCCCATGCTGTCGAGCTCCGCCTCAACATCCTGCAGCGGCTGCCTGACGGCGGCGAAGCTCGATATGCCCAGCTTCACGGGTGCCACATGACCACCTCCAGAGCGATGAATGACGCGCTGATGATCGCGAGCATGCAAGTCAACCGCGACCGGCCAGGTCGGCGCGGCCCGGTATTCCGCCGAGCCCCTTTGCTGCACGGACGGCCCGGCGTACGGCTTCGGCGACCGCCTCGGCCGTCGCTTCACCGATCTGGATCAACTCCTGGGATTGCCCCGCGCCGATCTCATGCCGACCCGTCGCCAGGACGAAAACCGTATCGCCATCGTAGAGCGTGTGAGAGGGGACGATCGCGCGTGAGAACCCCGCGTGGCCCTGGACAGCGAGACGCCAGGCCTGAGCCTTGGTCAGAGCCGCGGTGGTGACAACGACGGCCAACGTGGTGTTCCCACCGAACGGCATGCCGGGTGCGCCTGTCCGCAACACCTGCGACGTGCCCGCAAACCGCCCGTCCGGCCCCCGGGCACCTGCCAGGATATCGCCCGTGCCTTCGTCCACCACGTCGCCGTAGGCGTTGACCACCACCAGCGCGCCTACGGACGGACCGCCGGGCAGGCGAACGCACCAGGACCCGATGCCGCCTTTCATCGCACGATCCATTCCCAGCGCCTTGCCCACGGTCGCGCCCGCACCGGCACCCACGCTGCCTTCATCCACCGGCTCTGCCGTGGCCCGCACGCAGGCTTCGTATCCCATGGCGGTATCGGGGCGTGCGCGCGGATCGCCGATGGCGAGATCGAAGATCACGGCGGACGGCACTATCGGAACCCGCGCCACCACGGCATCGAACCCGATCCCGCGCTCTTCGAGATACCTCACCACGCCGTCGGCGGCGGCCAGGCCAAAGGCGCTCCCGCCTGCCAGAAGCACTGCGTGGGCGTGTTGGACAAGGGCTCCGGGGTGCAGCAAATCGGTCTCGCGCGTGCCCGGCGCGGCTCCGCGCACCTCACCGCTGGCGACGGCACCCGCCTCGCAGAGCACGACGGTGCAGCCGGTTATCCCCACAGGGTCGGTGACGTGGCCTACGCGGATGTCGGGGATATCGGTGAGTGACAGCACGGCGTGCTCGCTTCCGCCTGCGGCCTCCGCGATCTGCATGAAGAAGCCCGGGGTCTCGATGCTGGCTTCCTGGCCTGGATTGAGCATACGGTCGAACGTCTGGCCATGGCAGGATTCGGGATCGGTGGGAGGATTCCTGTTCCAGCCTGGCTGCATGGGGCCGCCGGGACCGAGCCTGCGAAGGAAGCGCGCATCGTAGGCAGCGGAAAGAAACGGGAGAGGGGAATCCGAGTCAGCCACCAATACCTGCAACCCCCCACGACGGCCGCGTGGCACCCGGGGGTTCTCCCAGCGTGATGGCTAGCCAGAATCTCCCAGGAACAAGCCAGCGACGAGGAGGACGGCAACGGCGGTAGGCCCGTGCGCGCCCAACACCGGCACCAACCCGATGTCAGCGCTGCGACTGGGTCCGGTGATGAGAACCAGCGCCGACGGCAGCGGGCCGCACCGCTCCAGGAGCGTCGCCAGGCCCGGCACGATGCGATCGGACCGCAGCACCGCAATGTGTAGAGGCGCCAGCAGGGATGCCGCCTGCGGCTTGCCTGGGCCGGCGGATAAGACCAACGACCCGGTCTCAGCCACTCCCCACTCTGCCCCGGTAATCCCGATCTCGGCCCCAGCAAGCGTCTCAAAGGATCCCCGCGGGTCGAGGATCTCCACTCCCTCCGCGCGCAGCCGATCCCGAATCGGTGCCATCTCCGGCGTATCCCACAGCGCGGCGCGCTGCACGCGCCGCTCCCTGCACAACGCGACCGCCCGCTCGACCGCCTCATCGTAGGTGCCGACGGTGATGACGGAGATGCCCACCTGCTCGGCCCTCTCGGAAAAGAGCGCCACCGGATCGTCCACAAGCCCGTCACCGGGGGGAACCGGCCGGTTCATCGCCCCTCCCCCTGCCGCGACTTCCACCACGTGCGGAAGGGCGTCGAGGCCAGGACCGGCGCGGTGCGGTGCGCGGTCCACCCTGACAGCGGGTACGGCAGGCGCTCGATCTTGCCGCCGCGCGCCACCAGCCGCTGCGCCAGGCGTCCCAGGCTTCCTGCCAGCATGAATCGCGCAGGACTGCGCGTGAAGAAGGTCCACGCGCCCACGAGCATCCTGTCCCGCCAGGACGCAAGCCCGGTTCGCACGGCCCGCGCCCGCAGCTCGACCAGCATGCCGGGCAGATCAATCTTCACCGGGCAGACGTCGGCGCAAGCCCGGCACAGCGTGGACACGAACGGCAGGTCGCGGGCCCTCTCCAGCCCCTCGTAGGCCGGGGTCAGCACCGCGCCGATCGGGCCGGCATAGACCGACCCGTAGGCGTGCCCGCCCGCATGCTGGTAGACAGGGCACTCGTTCTGGCACGCCCCGCACCGAATGCACCGCAGCGCCCCGCGCAGGTCGGGATCGGCCAGCAGGCGCCTCCGGCCGTTGTCCAGGATGATCAGGTGCAGCTCCTCGGGACCGTCGGTCTCACCGGCCCGCCGCGGCCCGGTCAGCAGCGACACGTAGACGCTTGCGCGCTGCCCGGTGCCGCTGCGCGCGAGGATCCGGAGGAAGACGCTCAGGTCTGCCAGTTGGGGCAGGACCTTCTCCACTCCCATCACCGCCACGTGGATGCGCGGCCGGGCGGTCGTGAGTCGGGCGTTGCCCTCGTTCTCCACGATCACCAGCGTTCCGCTCTCCGCGATGGCGAAGTTGACCCCGGTGATCCCCATCTCGGCTGCCAGGAACTCCGCGCGCAGCACCTCCCGAGCCACGCGCGCCAGCTCCTCCGGCCGCTCGTAGCGTGGGACGCCCAGCTTCTTGACAAAGAGGTCGGCGATCTCCTCGGTGGGCTTGTGGACCACGGGCGCTATGAGGTGGCTGGGCCGCTCGCCGGCAAGCTGCACCACGTACTCGCCCAGATCGGTCTCGACCACGCGGGCGCCGGCCGCTTCCAGCGCCGGATTGAGGAAGATCTCCTCGGTGGTCATGGACTTGCTCTTCACGATCCGGCGCACACCCCGCGAGCGGGCCAGGTCCGTAATGATCGCGCGCGCCTCCGCGGCATCGAAGGCCCAGTGAACGGTGCCGCCAAGTGCAGAGATCTGCGATTCGAGCTGCCGCAGGTACTTCTCCAAGTCTGCCAGCACGTGATCCTTGATCCCGGCCGCGGCGCTGCGCAGCGACTCCCACTCGGGCAGTTCGGCCACCGCGTCGGCCCGCGCCCTGCGGGACGCCGGCATGGCCTTCCCCATCTGGCGCTGCAGTGACTCATCCCGCAGCGCCCGCTCGATGTTTCGGATCAGGTCAATCCGGGTCGGATGGTCCGGCATCACGATCCCGCCAGGATCTCTGCCAGGTGCAGCGCGCGCACGCGGCTGCAGCGGCGGGAGAGCCCGCCGGAGATGTGCATCAGACAGCTCACATCGGTGGCGGTGACCACCTCGGCGCCGCTGGCCTCGATGGTGTCGAGCTTGGCGGAGAGCATCGCGCCGGAGAGCGCCGCGAACTTGATCGAGAAGAACCCTCCGAACCCGCAGCACTGCTCTGCGGCAGGAAGCTCCACGAAGCGTAGATCCCGGACCGCCCGGAGCAGGCCGAGCGGCTCGTCCCGCAACCCCAGCCCGCGCAGGCCGTGGCAGGACGGGTGGTAGGTGACGGTGGCAGGAAAGCGGGCGCCCAGGTCGGTCACGCCCAGCACGCGGACGAGATACTCGCTCAGCTCAAAGGTGCGGGAAGCAACGGATCGCGCCAGGTCCAGGAGCGCCGGCGCGTCGCGAAACAAATGCGGGTACCACTCGCGCACCATGTCCGCGCAGGAACCCGACGGCGCCACGATGGCCGGCGCATCCGCAAACACGTCCAGGAACCTCCGCGCCAGCACGCGCGCCTCTTCCTGGAACCCATTGTTGAACGCCGCCTGGCCGCAGCAGGTCTGTTCCTCCGGGAACGCCACGGTGCAGCCGGCGCGTTCCAGCACACGCACCGCGGCCTCGCCCACGCGCGGATAGAGCTGGTCAACCAGACAGGTGACGAAGAGCGCGACCGGCTTCACTGTCTCCGGTCGCTATCTCACAGGAGTGCCGCTGCCTGAGCAGAAGCGGCTCCCTTCGGCAACCGGACTCCCTCGGCGGAAAGGACGGCCTCCAGCGCGCTGAGAAGCAACAGGACCCAGCGCGGCTGGCTCGAGTGTCCCATCAGGCCGACCCTCCAGATCCTGCCCCGCAGCGGCCCCAGCCCGCCGGCGATCTCGATCCCGTACTCCCGCAGCATCCGGGTGCGCACGCGGGCATCGTCCACCCCTTCGGGGATGGTAACCGTCGTGATGGTGGGCGACCGATCGGGCTCGGCGGCCAGCAGCTCCAGGCCCATGGCCCGCACTCCCGCCCAAAGGGCTCGGGTGTTACGCCAGTGACGTGCCACCCGGGCCTCAATTCCCTCCTCCACTACCAGCCTGAGCGCCGCGCGCATCGCGTAGATCTGCTGCACCGGCACGGTGTGGTGATATGCATGCGCGGGTCCCCAGTACTTCCACAGGCCCTCGAGATCCAGGTAGAAGGCGGCGGGCGCACCCCGGCCGCGCGTGCGCGCGTGCACCGTCAGCGGCGCCATTCCGGGAGGCGCGCTCAGGCACTTCTGACTCCCGCTGTAGCAGGCGTCAATGCCCCACCCGTCCACCGGCAGCTCGGCTCCGGCCAGCGAGGCGACCGCGTCCACCAGGAACGTCGCGCCGTGTTCGTGCGCCACGCGGGCAAGATCGGTCAGGGGCTGCAGCACTCCCGTTGAGGTCTCGACGTGCACCACCGCCACGCAGGTTATCCCACGGCCTCCGGGGCGCGATGCCAGCGTGCGCTCGAGATCGGCCGCGTTCACCGCTCGCCCCCAGGGCGCTTCGACCCTGACCACCTCGGCGCCGATCCGGGTTGCGATCTCGACGATGCGGTCGGCGAAGAACCCGGCGGTGCAGACGGCCAGCCCCTCGCCCGGTTTCACCATGTGCAGCAGCGCCGCCTCCATCCCCGCGGTCCCTGTACCAGAGACCGGCAGCGCCAGCTCGTTCTCGGTCTGGAACACACGGCGCAGCAGAGCGACGGTCTCGTCGAGAATGAGGAGCATGTCGGGGTCCATGTGTCCGAGCAGTGGCTGCGCAAGTGCCTCGGTGACCTCGGGGGGGAGCAGGCTTGGCCCGGGGCCAAGGAGGATTCGCTCGCCGGGAGTCGTGCTCATCGGTGCCTCCTTCTGGAATGTGCGGCAGTGCGTCGCCGTGCTCTATCCCGATACTATTCGTTCTCCCCGCCGGGCGCCAATACCTCGGCGACCGACTTCATGGCGCACTCGCGCAGGAACCGCGCACCCTGCTCGGGCACTACGGGGTTGATGTAGAACCCAGAACCCCACTCGAACCCGGCGACCTGCGTCAGCCGCGGCATGATCTCAAGGTGCCAATGGTAGAAGTGCCCGGCGTGATCGGAATAGGGCGCGGTGTGCACGATGTAGTTGTACGGAGGGTTGTTCAGGCACGAGTGCAGCGCGTGCAGCGTTGTCCGCAGCGCCTCCGCAAACGGGAGGACGTCGCCCTCGTCCAGCGCCCCGAACGAGGCCCGGTGCTCCTTGGGCATCAGCCAGGTCTCGAAGGGAAAGCGCGCCGCGTAGGGCTGCAGCGCCACGAACCGCTCGTTCTCGAAAACGATCCGGTCGCGGACCGCCAGTTCTTGCTCAATCAGGCGACAGAAGACACACACCCCGTTGCGACCGAAGTGTCGCTCTGACGCTTCCAGCTCCTCGGCCGCGCGTTTGGGGATGACCGGCAGGGCGATGAGCTGCGAGTGCGGGTGGGACAACGAGGCGCCGGCGGCACGGCCGTGGTTGCGGAAGAGCAGCGCGTACTCAAACCGGTCGTCGCCGTCCAGGTCCCGATAGCGCTGCAGGTAGGCCCTGACCACGTTGGCCACCTCGCGGACCGGCATCAGGCCGAGGTGGGTGTGATGATCGGTCGTCTCGATGATGACCTCGTGCGCTCCAACCCCGTCCATGCGCGTGAACATGCCGGTGCTGCTGCGCGTGGTGTCGCCTTCGATGCGCAGCGCCGGGAACTTGTTAGAAACGACCCGCACCTGCCAGCCGGGCGCATTTCGCGCCGTGCCGGGGTCGCGGACGGCGAAGATCTCGGGCGGCGTCCGGGCCTCGCGGCCGGAACAGAACGGGCAGTGCTCCAGGTCGTTTACCTCCACCGGCGGCGTCGAGAAATCGGTGGGCCGCGCCGCCCGCTCGGTGGCGATGATCACCCAGCGGCCGGAGATCGGATCGGTGCGCAGTTCAGGCAAGACCGTTCACCTCGCTCACAAGATGTGCTGCCTCAGGACGGCCGCTCCGCGGCCCGCCGGACGGTGGCATCGTACAGTTCGAGATACCGGCCGGCAACCCTGTCCCACGAGAAGTCCGCCCGCATCCCGACCTGCTGCAGCGACCGCCACAGGAGCGGGTCGCGGTAGGCGGCAACGGCACGGCCGATTGCCGCCACCAGCGCCTCCGGGGTGTAGTCGTCGAAGACGAACCCATTGGCGCACCCAAGGCGCAGGTTCTCCGGCGTGGCGTCTACAATGCTGTCCGCCAACCCGCCGGTACGCCGCACCACAGGTTGGGTACCGTAGCGAAGACTGTAGAGCTGGTTGAGGCCTGAGGGCTCGAAGCGCGAGGGCATCAGGAAGATGTCGGCGCCTGCCTCGATCCGGTGCGCTAGTCCCTCGTCGAACCCTATGATGACACGCACCTGGTGAGGGAACCGGGCGGACGCGGCTCGGAACGCCTCCTCGAAGGCGGGCTCACCCGCGCCCAGGATGACTACCTGCGCCCCGGTCGCGACGATCGCATCCAGCGCGGCGGCCACCAGGTCGAACCCCTTCTGGGGCGCCAGCCGGGCAACGGTCCCGATCAGGGGCGCGTAGGCCTGGACCGGCAGGTCCATCTCCTGTTGAAGCGCCGCCTTGCATCGGGCCTTCCCGGCAAGGTCGCCGGCGTGATACCGGGCCGGGATGTGCGGGTCCACGCTCGGATCCCACAGCGCGTAGTCCACGCCGTTTAGGATCCCGAACAGGTCGGCCGAGCGCGCCCGCAGCAGCCCGTCCAACCCGGCTCCGAACTCCTCGGTCTGGATCTCCCTGGCGTAGGTCTCGCTCACGGTGCTCAGGGCGTGCGAGTATACCAGACCCGCCTTCATGACGTTGACGTTCCCGTAGAACTCCAGGCCGTCCGGCGTGAAGGTCTCGGGGGGCAGGCAACTCAACGGAAACTGCTCGCCCGGAAAGATCCCCTGGTGAGCCAGGTTGTGCACGGTGAACAGGGTCGGAAGAGGGTTGCGGTGTGCCCGGAGGTAAGCAGGTATGAGCGCGGTGTGCCAGTCGTGGCAGTGCACTAGGTCCGGCGTCCAGGTCTTGTGCATCAGCCCCAGCGCGGATTGACAGAAGAAGGCGAACCGCACCAGGTTGTCCTCGAAGTCCCGTCCTCCTTCGCCGTAGAGACCGCCGCGGTCATAGAGGAAGGGCTGGTCCAGGAAGTAGTGTGGCACGCCGTCGGAGGATGTCCCCATCCAGACCGCGCCCTCGAGCGCAGTCCCACCGATGACGCTGTATACCTGCTGCACCGGCTCGAGCCCGTTGCGGTTTATGCCGCGGTAGCGCGGCATCATCACCCGCACGTCCAGGCCCTTGCGGCGCAGCGCCGCGGGTAGGGCCCCGGCCACGTCCGCAAGCCCTCCGGTCTTCGCGTACGGCACCGCCTCACACGCGCAGAACAGAACCTTCATGGATCGCTCGCCCTCACCTTGTCTCCTGTGCAGGCCCGATGAGCCCCAGCCACAGGTCGTTGACGTTCGTGTTCGTTGGTCCACTGATGATCAGGTCGCCCAACGCGTCAAAGAACGCGTAGGCGTCGTTGTTGGCCAGAGCCGCAACCGGGTCGAGCCCCATGGCGCGGGCCCGCGCCAACGTTGTCCCATCGGCCACCGCGCCCGCGGCATCGGTGGGCCCGTCGGTCCCGTCGGTCCCGAACGCCGCCACCAACGTCTGCGGGAGTCCGGCGATGATCTCGGCGCAGGCCAGCGCCAGTTCCTGGTTGCGACCTCCCCGGCCCGTCCCCCGCACCGTCACCGTGGTCTCGCCGCCCATGATCAGGCATGCCGGATGCGGGCGTGACTTCCCGGCGGCCCGCTCGTTGCGCACCTGCGCGCCGAACCGCGCCCCTACGTCGCGCGCCTCGCCTTCGGTGTCGGTCGCAGACAAAACAACATGATAGCCCAACTCCTTGGCCTGCTCAACCGCTGCGTCCGCGGCCAGGGTGATGTCGCCGACCACCACGGTCCGCGCCCCGGCAAAGGACGGGTCACCTGGTTTGGGGGTCTCGGGGACGTCACCTGCCGCGCCGCGCTCCAGATACCCGCGGACCGGGGCGGGCAGCGCGCCGCGCAGCCCGTAGCGGTCCACCACCGCCAGCGCATCGGCAAAGGTAGTCGGATCGGGCACGGTCGGGCCCGAGGCGATGGCGTCGAGAGGATTTCCGAGAACGTCGGAAAGAATCAGCGTCACAACCTCTGCGGGCGCCGCCCGGCGGGCCAGCCATCCGCCCTTCACCCTGGAGAGGTGCTTGCGGACGGCGTTCACCTCGGTGATCGTGGCGCCCGAGCGCAGCAGCAGGTCGGTCGTGGCGATCTTCTCTTCCAGCGTCATGCCCTCGGCAGGCATCGGCAACAGGGCCGAACCCCCGCCGGAGATCAGCACGAACACTAGATCGCCCTTTCCGGCGCCACCAACGATGTCGACAATCCGACCGGCTGCCTGCAGGCCGGCAGCATCGGGCAGTGGGTGGCCGGCCTCGGAGACCTGGATCCGCTGAAGAGGCCCGCGGTATCCGTACTTGGTGGTGACGGCTCCACCGGCAATGCGGTCGCCCAGCACGGCTTCCAGCGCCGAGGCCATCCGCGCCGAGGCCTTGCCCGCGCCCACCACGAAGATACGGCCGTCTGGGGCAAGATCGCAGGGTTCGCCGCCGATCATCAGGCTCTCCCCATCCCACCGTAGGGCGCGGAGCACGGCTCCTGCGGGATCGGCGGCGGCCACCGCCGATCCCAGGATCTGGGCGGCGTGGCGGCGCAGTCCCGCGGTCTCGCCGTGAAACAGCCGGCCGTCAACGTTCATCGCGCACCAGGCGCGGGCGAAGCGGTCCACCACGACCCGCCGCGGTTGGGGCGGACCGCCTCAACCCGCACGCCGCGCGCCTCGGCGGCGTCCAGCGCGGCCCTAACGGTGTCGCGTGCCAGCGGCGCGAGATTGTTCGCCTCGCTCAGGTGGACCAGACAGATGGTCTGCGGCCTGCCGTCGGCCGCGGCGACCGCCGCGCGCGCCGCACCGTCGTTGGACAGGTGCCCCTGCGCGCCGACGATGCGGTTCTTGAGGAACCACGGATAGGACGAGACCGCCATGAGACCCAGGTCGTAGTTGGCCTCCAGGACGAACAGGTCGGCGCCGCAGGCGCGCGCGAGCAACTCATCGGTAACTTCGCCCAGATCAGTGGCGATGGTCGCGCGCACGCCGTCCCTGGAGAGCATGAACCCTACGGGCTCCGCGGCATCATGAGGAAGCGGGAATGACGTCACCTCCACGGACCCCAGTGCAAACGGCCTCCCCGGTCTGAACAACTCCACGCGGACGCCGGCAAGCAACGGACCCGCTGCCCTGAGGGTAGGCTCGTTGGCCAGCACCACGGCGCCTGTTGCGCGGGCGACGGCCGCCGCTCCTCTGGCGTGATCGTCGTGCTCGTGGGTCAGGAGGATCGCGTCCAGGCGCGGTACCCGGCCATCTTCCCCGATCTCCCTCAGAACCGCCTCGGCCGTCAGCCCCGCGTCAACCAGGAAGCGTGTTAGTCCTGCCTCGACCAGGATCGCGTTGCCTGAGCTGCCGCTGCGCAGCACTCGCACGCGGAGCGGACTCTGCCGCAGTGTCACGAGCGCAGTAGCTCCTCGGCCTCAGGCATCAGGAGCAGAGCACCCTCCTCTGCCAACCCGGCCGCAACCCTGAAGGCCTCGACCGTCTCCGCCAGCGCGGCAAATCCGGTTGCCGCCACAGAGCCAATGGATGCCGAGGGAACGGCCGCTGCGTGCGGGGGCCGGATCGTGACAGTGATCGCACCCGCTGCGTCGGGGATCCCGGCCGTCTCGCGCGCCCGGCGCACCGCCAGAGGGAAATCCCCCATCTCGTCCACTAGCCCCTGCTCCATTGCCTGGCGGCCGGTCCACACGCGGCCGCGGGCGATGGCTTCAATCTCGGCCTCGCTCTTGGCGCGACCCCGGGCCGCCTTGCCCACGAAGCGCCGGTATACCGCTTGGATCTCGTGGCGGATCCGGTCGAGCTGGGTCGGGGTAAACGGCTCGAAGCCCGAGGGCATCGTGGCCGCATCGCCCCGCGCCACGACCTCGCGGTTGAGCCCGAGCCTGCCAAACAGACCGCGAGCCGTCAGCTTGCCGTTGATCACGCCGATCGAGCCGGTGACGGTCGCGGGCTGCGCGATGATCCGGCTGGCGCCGCAGGAGACATAGTAGCCGCCTGAGCCGGCCACGTTACCCATGAACGCGACCACGGGCTTCCTGGCCTTGATGCGCTCAACCTCGCGCCAGATCAGGTCGCTGGCCAGCGCGGATCCGCCGCGCGAGTCCACGTGGAAGACGACCGCGCGCACGCGCGGGTCGCGCTCCGCCGCCCTGAAGGCGCGGGCTACAGTCTCGGAGCCCGCGAATCTTCCTCCCACGAACGGCAGGGGAAGCGGCAGATCGCGGCTCTCGCCGGTAACGATCATGCCGATCAACTCAACGACGCCGATCACCGCGGCGCGTGAGCGCCACCGGTACGGCGTCTGCAGGCGCCTGCGGGCCTGCGCCCATGGACGCAGGGCGGCCGGGCGGGACGAGGATCCCAGGCGGGCGGGCAGCTCGTCCTCGTAGCAGATGCCGTCAACCAGCCCGGCGGTCCACGCATCGTGCGCGCTGAGCGGGGCGCGGTCCACGGCCGCGCGCACGGCGCCGGGATCGAGGCGCCGCGCCGTGGCCACATCCTCCACGAACCCGGTCATCACCGAGTCGAGCACCGACTCGACGACCTCGCGGTGATGCTCGGAGAGGCCGGACCGCATGAACGGGTCGGCCGAGGTCTTGTACTCGGCGATCCGCTCGAACTCCGGGAGAATCCCGGCCCGATCGAACGCTTCGCGAAAGAAGGTGATCTCGGTGCGCAACCCCAGCACAATCCAGTGGCCGGCCTCGGGCATCCAGATTTCGTCGGCTGCCGCGGCTAGGTAGTAGTCAGGCAGATCGGCCTCCTGCAGGTAGGCGACAACCCGCTTGCCCCGGCCCCGGAACTCCTTCAGGGCCTCCCGTAGGCTCTGCACCGTCGCCATTCCGGCGCGCAGGCCGTGCACGCGCAGCACGATGCCGCGCACGCGCGCATCCCCGGCGATGCGCTCCAGCCGCTCCCTCAGCGCCTCCAGGCTCTCCTCCGGGCGCTGCAGGGGCCGCATCAGCATCCGCTGTGCCAGGGGCCGAGGCGCGGGGTTGCGCTCGGGGTACGAGCCCGTCAGCTCAACGATCACATAGTCCAGCGGCGGGCCGGGCAGGCGGGCCAGGGCGTTGGAAAGAAGGAGCAGGCCGTTGCGCACCAGATCCAGAATCCAGGTCATGAGACTATTCTAACCACCGGCGACGACGACGCCTAGCGGTATGGACACTGCCGCTCCTGAACCGATGAAGTGGTGGGGCTGGGGGGAGCCCAGAAAGACCTATCCGCTCGATCACCGCCCCGGGTTCTGGCCGTTCCTCATCTCGAAGATAGGTGCCCCCTCTGGAGGCCCCGCGCCCCGGGCCAACCTCGACCAGATCCGGATCCCGACGCCCCGCATCCCGGCCCGGGCCCTGGAGGCGCTCGCCGCGACCGTGGGCGCCGAGCACCTCTCCCTCTCCCACAACGTTCGAATCGCGCACGCCTGCGGCAGGGGCTATCAGGATCTGGTCCGGCTGCGGCGAGGCGAGGTGCCGCGTCCGCCCGACGCGGTGGTGTTCCCGTCCTCCGAGGAAGCAGTCGTGCGTCTGCTCCGCATCGCGGGCAGCGAGGGGCTTGCCGTCATCCCGTTTGGAGGCGGGACTAGCGTGGTGGGAGGCGTTGAGGCATCGGACGGCGATCGACCGGTCCTGTGTGTTGATCTGCAGGGCATGAACCGGCTCGTCAGCGCGGATCCGGCAGGTCTCGTGGCCACCGCTGAGGCCGGCATCCTGGGCCCCGCGCTAGAGGCCTCACTCGGCGCGCACGGCCTGACGCTGGGCCACTTCCCCCAGTCGTTCGAGTTCTCCACGCTGGGGGGCTGGATCGCCACCCGCTCGGCCGGATATGCTTCGACCGGCTACGGCAAGATCGAGGCGATGGTCATCGCGCTCCGCGTGGTCACTCCGCGCGGGACCATAGCGACGCGCATCGTGCCTGCCAGCGCCAGCGGGCCGGATCTGAACGCGCTGTTGGCCGGCTCCGAGGGCACACTCGGGATCATCTCGCAGGCCACGCTGCGGGTGCACCTGCTGCCCGCAAAGAGGGATTACCGGGCCTGGCTCTTTCGCGGGTTCCCGGACGGTCTCTCCGCGGTGCGCGCCATGCTGCAGGAAGGACCGGTCCCCACGACCGTCCGGCTCTCCGATGCGCCCGAGACCGAGGCCTACCTGGCGATGCGGGAACGCAGACCCGGATGGCCTTTGCGGGCGCAGGAGTGGGCTGGGGTGCGCGTGATCCGGGCTCGCGGGTTCGCGCCAGGGCGCATGTGCCTCGCCATTATCGGGGTCGAGGGAAGCGCAGTGGCAACCTCGCAGGCGTGGGGGGGCCTGCGCCGGGTGCTGGGGCGGTACGGCGCCTTTCCTCTGGGATCCGGACCGGCCGGTGCCTGGTACCGGGAACGCTTCGAGCTTCCCTACCTGCGGGATGAGTTGCTGGATGCCGGCATCATGGTGGACACGCTGGAGACCGCCGCCCCCTGGGATCGTCTGCTGCCGCTGCACGCGCGCGTCGCAGGTGCCCTGCGCGATGCGCTGACACCGTCCGGCGCCTCGCCCCTCGTGCTCTGCCACCTCTCGCATGCGTATCCCACGGGCGCCTCCCTCTACTTCACCTTCATGGCCCGTCAGGCGCCGGGACGCGAGATGGAGCAGTGGCAGGCGGCCAAGCGCGTAGCGACCGACGCCATCATGGCAGGAGGCGGGACGCTCAGCCATCACCACGGCATTGGGACGGTGCACCAGGCCTGGATGCACGAGGAGCACGGAAAGGACGGCCTCCAGACGATCCGTGCGATCAAGACCGCGCTCGATCCCGACGGCATCATGAATCCGGGTAAGCTGGTGCCCTGAGATCATGCCCTCGGACGAGTTCTCGATCACGACGCGCCGCGAGAACCTCGACCGCGCCTCCCGCGGAAACTGGGACCTCCTTGTGATCGGCGGGGGCATCACCGGCGCAGGCACAGCGCGGGACGCGGCGCAGCGGGGTCTGCGGGTGGCGCTCGTCGAGGGGGAAGACTTCGCCGGCGGCACCAGCAGCCGCACCGGCCGGATGGTGCACGGAGGCCTGCGCTACCTGGCGGAGGGACATCTCCGGCTGGTCGTCGAGTCGCTGGCGG
>JASEHJ010000120.1 GCA_030018905.1 bacterium
CTCCGCTCAACGGCGGTTGCCAGGCGGCCGGCCAGGCCCCTGCCGTGCCCGATCGTCAGCGCCCGCGATGCCAGCGACGGGATCAGCGTCAACGCGATCACCAGCGAGCACGCAAGCGAAAACGTCACGACGTACGCCAGAGGCCGGAACATGACGCTGGATATGCCCGTCGTGAAGAACATCGGCAGGAACACCACGATCGTGGTAAGGGTGCTGGCCACGATCGCGGTGCCGACCTCACGGGTGGACTCCTCCGCGGCCAACCTGGGAGGCCGGCCCTCCTCTCGGTGGCGGAAGATGTTCTCGAGCACGACGATGGAACTGTCCACCAGCATCCCAATTGCCAGCGCCAGCCCGCCGAACGTGATCAGGTTGAGCGTGAGCCCGCCCGAGAACATAAGCAGGAACGTGGCCAGCACAGAGATGGGAATCGCCGTGGAGATGATCAAAGTGCTGCTGATGTTGCGAAGGAAGGTCAGCAACACCATGACCGTGAGCACGGATCCGATCATGGCGGCCTGCTGGACGTTTTGCACCGAGCGGCGGATGAACCGGCTCCCGTCGTTGACGGTGGTGAGTTGCACCTGCGGGAACTGCTCTCCGATCTGGGTGGCGACCTGAATGACCCGCCTGGCAACCGCGACCGTGTTCGTTCCGGACTGCTTGGATGCCGCGATCAGAACCGCCGGGCGGCCGTTGATTCGGAAGATCGACGTGGCGTCGGCCAGGGTGTCCTCCACGCGCCCAACGTCAACCACCCGCACGGGCACGCCCCCACGGACGGCCACGACGGTCTGCCCGATCGCGTCCGGCGAGGAGAACCGGCCGACGGTCCTCACGATCCGTCGTTGCGGGCCTACCCGCACGTCTCCTCCAGGGTCGCTGGTGCTCTCGGCGCGCAGCGCCTGTGAGACCTCCCGATCGGAGACCCCCAGTGCCTCGAGCCGCCGGGCATCGAGGCGCACCTGGATGATCCTACTTTGCGTCCCGCGCACGTCCACATTGGCCACACCCTCGACCTGTTCCAGACGCGGACGGAACTCGTTCTCGGCCAGATCGCGGAGCGCGCTCAGATCTCCCCGCCCCTCGATGGCGATCTGCACGATGGGCATCAGGTTGGGATCGAACTTGGACAGCCGCGGCGTCTCCGCACCGGAGGGCAGCCGGCTGCGTACCCGGTCTATCGCCGGCCGCACGTCGTTGGCGGCGGCGGACAGGTCTGTGCCCCACGGGAACCGGAGCGTGATTGAGCTGCGGCCCTCGATGGAGTTCGAGGAGACCTCGGTAACGCCCGGCACGGTGCTGAACGCGTTCTCCAGGAGGATCGTGACCTCGCGCTCGACCTCCTGCGGCCCGGCGCCGGTGTAGTTCGTGATCACCGACAGGGTCGGGTAGGAGATATCGGGGAGGAGATCCACCGGGAGCCGCACGAAGGCGACCACCCCCAGGAAGGCGAGGGCAAGGTACGCCATCGCCGTGGTGACGGGCTTTGCGATGGCGAAGCGTGAGAGATTCATGGCTTCTGCTGTCCTGGGGTGCCGCTGCCCGTTCGGACCTTCATCCCGTCACGGAGCCCCTGCTGGCCCAGCGTCACAATCGTCTCGCCGGCGCTCAGGCCCTCGACTATCTCGGATCGGCTGCCCTCCACGTATCCTACGCGTACCGGGCGCTCCTCGACGGTGTCATCCTTTAGCACGAACACCACAGAGTCGTCGCCCCGCCGCACCATGGCATCAGAGGGTACGACAATTGCCTGGCGCTCGTCGAACACGATCGTTGCCCTGGCGAACATGCCGGGACGCAGCGCGCGGTCGGCGTTTGAAAGCACCACGACCGCACGGGCGCTCCTAGATCCGGCGTCCAGCGCCGGAGCGGTTCGGGCTATCGTCCCCTCGAACAGACGGCCGGGCAGCGCATCCACCAGGATCTTGACCGTGCTGGTCTTGCGCAGCCGCACCAGATCGGTTTCAGGCAGGGGCACGTGCACCTCGACGGGCTGCACCCTTGCCACGGTAGCGACCACGGTCTGCGTCGAGATGACCGCGCCGGACTCGACGCCGACGCGGGTGACCACGCCGCTGATCGGTGAGGTGATGCGGAGCTCCCGCAGCCGAGCCCGAATCTGGGCGACGGTTGCCTCTGCCTGACGGATCGTGGCCTCCTGGGCCTCGATGTCCTCAGGACGCGGGCCGTGTCGGACGAGGGCGAGCTGCTCCCGCGCTCCCCGGAGGCGGGCCCTGGCCAGCTCGACATCGGTTATGGCGCGGTCCACCGCCGCCCTTGCGACCAGGCCATCGGCGAAGAGCTGCTGGGTACGCGCCAAGTCTCGCTCTGCCTGCGCCAGAGAGGTCTCGGCCTGGGTAACGGTTGCCTCCACCTGTGCCACCTCGGGGCCGCGCGGCGCGGCCTGCAGTTGAGCCAGGCGCGCGCGCTGCACTTCGACAGAGGCCTCGACCTGCTTGATGGTCAGTTCGAGCTCAGGATCGTCGAGACGCGCTACCAGCCCGCCGGCCGCCACCATTGTTCCTTCCTTGACAAGGACCGCGCCAAGCCGCCCCGATACGCGCGAGAATATGTCCACCACGGCCGAGGCGCGCACCTCGCCGGGGAACGTGCTCTGCTCGACCAGGCTCGTGGGATCCACGGTCTCCGTCCGAACCAGCGGCGCGGGGCGCTGCATCGGCCGCGCAGTCTCCTTGACGTCCGCGCGCCCGGAGATCCACCGGGTGGCGCCGACGATCAGTACGGCCACCACCACCAGCATCAGTACAAACCCGATTGTACGCAACATCTAGCCCACCCTTGTAAGTAGACTCGCGCAGATGCTACGCTTGCGGCGAACGCAGAGTTCGTTGCGGCCCCTATGGCGACCGACCAACATATAGCCGATTATACACCTACCGGCGCGCGCGCGGCGACCTCTGTCGAACACGCCAGGCGGCTCCGGCACACCGCGGCCTCCCTCCGAGAACGTGCCGCCCGCATCAAGCACAATCCTGCCACAGGGCTGGCTACGGGCGACGTGTCGGATCTGCAAGCCCTCCTGGAAAGCGCTGACCAGTTACTGAGGGCGGTCCAGAAGGGCGCGGACGAGCGGTCGCGGGACGAGGCCGCGATGGGAGATGTCGTGGGAGATACCGGGGGAGATACCGGCGCGGAGACAATCCGTGCCAGGCATGCGGCCATCGAGCAGAACGCACAGGCCGCCTCGGTGGCGGTGGCCGTTCTCAGGGAGCTACTCCGCTCGCCCGGGGGTGTAACGCTGGATGCGCCCTACGGCCACGGAGCGCCCCTTCGCCACCACCCCGGGGCGCTTTGCGCCATCATCGCCGAACGCGCGGAGAGCCTCGCCGGAGCGCTCGAGGCCGCGGCGATCATCAAGGCCAACGCAGCCCTCTGAAGCCGAAGCCCGGATAGAGCAGGACCTCGCTGCCATTCACGATGGGCACAACCGTGGGAGAGTCCATGCGCCCGAACGCATCCGGAAGGCGGTCCTTGGGCGCGGCGCTGGGATGGTGCATGTAGACGCCGTCGCGCCCCAGCCAAGGCCCCGGAGGCTCCCACAGGTCGAATCCCCTGAAGGGTACCACCACCGGCACACGGTTGCGCAGGGCATAGATGAGCTGGCTGCCGGTCTGATACGTCTCGGCCAGAACGAACACCGCACTCTTCGGGCCCTGCTTCTCGAGCAGCCGCTCCACCTCAAGCGCGACCTTAGGCCAGCTCCGCGCCTCGGCGTGGAACAGGCGCAGCGCCGGACTGGGCACGATGGCCAGAAACACGATCACCAGCGTAAGCGCCGCGCTGCTGACTACAGCCCCGCGTAGTACGCGCTGCGCCTTCCAGGTATCCCATAACCCGGCTGCCGCGATCGCCGCGGCCATGAGCGCCGGGCCCGTGTAGTGGGGCTTGGCCAACGCGCGGAGGCTGCCCGCAACCATCAGCGCCAGCGTGGGCAGGGCGCACCAGAGGAGAAACGCAAACCGTTCGTCGGCGCGTGCCCGCCTGGCCGAGCCCACTAGGCCCGCGATCAGCACCGCGAATCCCAGCGGTGCGAAGAAGAGGAACTGCGAGCCCAGATATGCCGCGAAGTTACGCAGCGGTGTCATGGGTGTGATCCAGGCCTCAATGACCCCCGCGCGCACCACCGTGGCCCATCCGTGCGTGAGGTTCCACCAGACCAAGGGCGCCAGCGCAATCGCGCCTGCCAGAATCGCCAGATACGGACCAGGGGTGCGAAGCCATCGGCGCCCCGAAGGCGTGGCCAGGACAAACCCTGCCAGGGATATCGCGAGCGCGCCGCCTGCAAGCTTGCTCTGGATGACCAGCCCGATCGCTGCGCCTGCGGCCGGCCACGCCCATCGGTCACCGCGTGTGGCCTTCCAGGTCAGCAGCATCGCCAGCAACCAGAAGAACCCGAACGGTCCGTCCGGGGCCGCGATGATGCCGCTCACCGCGAATGCGGGCAGGATCGCAAAGAGCACCGCCGCACGCAGTCCGGCCGACGGCCCGAAGAGACTGCGCGCCAGCGCGTAGATGGTTAGGATGGACGCGGCACCCAGCAGCAGGGGGAAGAACCGGACCGCCGCCACCGAGTCACCCAGCAGATGCGTGCTTGCGGCCACGAGGCCGGCGATCATCGGAGGATGGTCCGGGTAGCCCCACATCAGGTGCCTGGACCAGACCCAGTAGTGGGTCTCGTCGTCCAAGATCGGCACACCGAAGGCCGCGGCGGTCCTGATCAGCGCGGAAACCAGGACTACGGCCAGCAGGCCTCGGGTAGAGGCGTCCATTCTCACACCGGTCTCCCTGCCAGCAAGACCGCCTTGCGCATCACCCGATAGAGCATCGCAGCGGTCAGCCTGCCGGTCTGGGTGTTCTGACGGCTCGGATGGTAAGAGGCGAGCAGCACCACCGGCCAAGTGCCCGGCCGCCCGCCCGGCCTCGCGATCAAGGCCTCCGCCCCGTGCGCAAACGCGGGCCGCGGATACGGCCGCTGCCATTCGAGTTCCGAGGCCGCGCGCAGTACCGCATCAAACGCGACCCGTCCGAGCGCGACGATCACCCGCAGGCCGCGCAGAAGCCGAAGCTCCTGGGTCAGGTACCCGCGGCAGGCCTCCAGTTCTTCCGGCAGCGGCCTGTTGCCCGGCGGCGCGCATCGGGCCGCGGAGGCCAGATAGGCACCGCGCAGCCGCAGGCCATCGTCGCGGTGCTCCGCGGTGGACTGGGACGCCAGACCCGCCCGGTGCAGCGCCGCGGTCAGGAACTCCCCGGAGCCGTCGCCGGTGAACATGCGCCCGGTGCGGTTGGCGCCGTGCGCGGCCGGGGCGAGGCCGACCAGCAGGATGCGGGCGCGCGGATCCCCGACCCCAGGCACCGGCCGGCCCCAGTAGTCCCACGAGCTGTACTTTGGCCTGCGCAGCCGCGCCACGGCTTCCCGGTAGGCCACGAGCCGCGGGCATCGGCGGCATGCAACAATGGCGGAGTTGAGCGCGGCGAGAGAGGAGTACTGGGTCATGGTCTTCCTTGACGCTAGTTTTCGCACGGACCTATAATATTCCTTGCCGTCTTCGTGGGCGGTTAGCTCAGTGGAAGAGCGCATCCTTCACACGGATGAGGCCGCAGGTTCAAAACCTGCACCGCCCACCACCCCTGGAGGCCCGCGATGACTGACCCACGCCTCGCCAAGCTCGCTGAGGTGTTGACCCACTACTCGCTGAAGGTGCGGCCGGGCCAGCTCGTCCGCATCTCTGGCCCGGCGCTGGCCGCGCCGCTCATTGCCGAGGCGTATCGAACTGTCCTTGAGGCCGGCGCGCACGTCCACACACGCGTGAGCGTTGATGGCCTCGAGGAGATGTTCCTAAAGAAGGCTACCGATGAGCAACTGCGATACATCTCGCCCCTGGCCGAGCACGAGGTCGAGAAGATTGACGCCGAACTCGGGATCTTGGCGCACTGCAACACCCGCTCCCTGACCGGCGTGGACCCGGTCCGCCAGGCCATCCGCCGCGAGGCTACCCGCGCCCTGAACCGGCGGTTCCTCGAGCGCGCCGCGATCGGCGCGCTGCGCTGGTGCGGCACCCAGTACCCCACGCATGCCGAAGCCCAGGACGCCGAGATGTCGCTGTCCGAATACGAGGAGTTCGTGTTTGGAGCGGGGCTGATCGACCATCCTGATCCCGTTGCGGCATGGGAGAAGGTGCAGCGGGATCAGGAACGCATCGCGCGTTTCCTGGAGACGAAGGATGAGCTGCGGCTGGCGGGCCCGGATATTGACCTGACCGTGCGCACCGGCGGCCGTCGGTGGATCAACGCGGCGGGCGAACACAACTTCCCCGATGGGGAGGTATTCACCGGGCCGATTGAGAGCGCCACATGGGGACGGGTGAGGTTCTCGTTCCCGGCCATCCACAGCGGGCGCGAGGTGCACGGGATCACCCTGACCTTCTCTGAAGGGCGCGTGGTTGAGGCAACGGCCGAGAAGGGCGAGGAGTTCCTGCGCGCGATGCTGGATCTCGATGCCGGCGCCCGCGTGCTCGGGGAGTTCGCCTTCGGGTTGAACTACGGCATCACCCGGTTCACGAAGAACATCCTGTTCGACGAAAAGATCGGCGGCACCGTGCACTTGGCAGTGGGCGCGGCCTACCCGGAGACCGGCGGCACCAACACCTCAGGGTTGCACTGGGACATGATCTGTGACATGCGGGCCGGAAGCGAGGTCTGGGCCGACGGCGAGGTGATCTACCGGAACGGATCCTTCATGGTGTAGGGACGGGCCGTTCTAGGAGCGCTCGATGTCCTCGATCAGCTCATCGAACAGCAGGTGGGTTTCCTCGCTGACCTGATCAGCCATCTCGGCGTAGCGCTGGTGTTCCATCGCTTTGGTGTGGATGTTGTTAAGCATGTTGGCTTCGATCTCGCGCAGGAACGCGACGACGTCGCTTCGCGGGAACTCGCCGAACTCCCTGTTCCTGAGCCGGCGCACGAACTCGTCGAAGTCCCGCATCTCGACCTGACAGAGCTGCTCGTAGATCTCCCATAGCCGCTCAGTCATGATGAACTCCCGAGATAGGTTCTTGTGTCGGACTTCGCGCGCGCCCTCTCTATTCCTTCATGCCCAATTGCGATCCGGCGTATCCGCGCCTGCTCATCCGCAACCATGCCCTGTGCGGGAGCGGTCGGGTTTGCTACAATGATGCCGCCCGGGCCGGCGTAGCTCAGTGGTAGAGCAGCGCACTCGTAATGCGCAGGTCACGAGTTCGAATCTCGTCGCCGGCTCCAG
>JASEHJ010000121.1 GCA_030018905.1 bacterium
GCCTGGACGAGGTGTGGCTGGGGTTCGTCGAGGCGTGTCGGAAGCAACTGGGATTGGACGGCTAGCCCGCCTCAGGAATCCCCACTCAGCCTGCGCGCGACCAGGTCCTGCACCAACTGCGGGTTCGCCCGACCCTCGGTTTCCCGCATCACCGCTCCGACAAAGAAGCCCGCGAGCGCCGTCTTACCTCCTCGATATGCCCTGACCTTGTCAGGGTTTTCGGCGACGAGCCGGTCCACGATCGGCTCGATGGCACCCGCGTCGCTGATCTGCCGCAGACCCTTTGCCTCCACGATCTCGACAGGGGCGGCTCCGGTTTCCTGGGCTTCAGCCAGCACGTCCTTGGCGATGCGACTGCTGATGACTCCTTCCCGGATGAGCCCCACCAGCGCCGCAAGTTGGGCCGGGGGAACCCTGGTGTTGCCCGCGCGGATGGCTGGGCCCAGGTCGTTGACCACCCAGATGGCAATCGCGGCAGCGTCTCCATGCCCTGCGGCCTCTTCGAGATAGGCCGCAAGCCGCATCTCCCGTGCCAGGACCGAAGCTTCGGCTTCACCCACGCCCAGGGCCGCCAGACGGGCGTGCTTGTTCTGCTGCTCAGGGGTGAGTTCTGCCCGGGTCTTCGGCTTTGACTCGGCCCCCCATGCGGGCGCGGGCTGGACCTTGGGATGCCCCTTGGGTTTCTCCCTGGCCTTTGACCAGGAGTCGCGCAGCGCCACGATGCGATTGAAGACAAGGCGGTCAGGCCCAGAGTCCACCGGGTCCGGCCAGAAGTACCCCAGTCGCTCGAACTGGTACCGGGTGTCCGGGGGATCCTGGAGCACGCTGGGCTCAATGTAGCCCTCGACGATGGGCAGAGATTCCGGATTCAGGTGGTCGGTGAACTCGCCCTCTGCGGCCTCGGGGTCGGGCACGCGGAAGAGACGGTCGTAGAGGCGCACCTCCGCCCTGACCGCGTGCGGCGCTGAGACCCAGTGAATGGTGCCCTTGACCGGGCCTCCAGTGGGATGTTTGCCGAGCGTGTCCGGGTCGTAGGTGCAGCGCAGCTCGACGATCTCGCCGGACGCATTTCGCACCACCTCATCGCAGCGGATGACATAGGCGTGCCGCAGCCGTACCTGTCCTCCTGGGATCAGGCGGTGGAACCCCTTGGGCGGATCTTCCATGAAGTCGTCACGCTCGATGTAGAGCTCCCTAGCGAACGGCACCGTCCTCGCGCCTTCTCTGGGCACGTCGTGGGGCCAGTAGGGGGCGTCGAGGTGCTGGACCTCCCCGGCAGTGTAGTTGGTGACCACCACCTTGAGGGGTCTGATCACGGCCAGCACACGGGGGGCTCGGTAGTTGAGGTCGTCACGCACTGCTGCCTCGAAGATGCCGAGGTCCACACGGCTGTTCGCCTTGGCCACGCCGATGCGGTTGGCGAACTCCCGAATGGCTTCGGGGGTTACCCCCCGCCGCCGCAGGCCCGAGACCGTGGGCATGCGCGGGTCATCCCATCCCTTCACGTGCCCGCCGTCTGCGAGCTTGATCAGCTTGCGCTTGGACAGGACCGTGTAGTCCAGGTTCAGCCGGGCGAACTCGTGCTGGTAGGGGCGGGGCGATTCGGGCAGGCCGCACTTCCCGCGCAGGTTCTCCAGGAGCCAGTCGTAGATGGCACGGTTGTTCTCGAACTCCAGCGTGCAGATGCTGTGCGAGATGCCCTCGATGGCGTCTGAGAGCCCATGCGCGAAGTCGTAGAGCGGATAGATGCACCACGCGCTGCCCCTGCGGTAGTGCGCGGCGTGAACGATCCGGTAGAGCACCGGGTCGCGCATCTTCATGTTGGGGCTCGAGAGGTCAATCCTGGCCCGCAGCGCGTGCGCGCCGTTGGGGAACTCGCCCGCCCGCATGCGCTCGAAGAGGTCCAGGTTCTCCGCCACGCTGCGGTCACGGTAGGGGCTTGGCGTGCCGGGTTCGTTCACGGTGCCCCGGTACGCGCTGGTCTCCTCGTCGGTGAGGCTGTCCACGTAGGCCTTGCCGTCCCTGATGAGCTGCACCGCCATCTCGTGGAGGCGCTCGAAGTAGTCGGATGCGTACAGCTCCCTGGCCCACTGGAAGCCCAGCCACCGCACGTCCATCTTGATTGCCTCGACGTACTCGATCTCCTCGGTCTCGGGGTTGGTGTCGTCGAAGCGCAGGTTGCACTCCCCGCCGTAGTCGAGCGCGAGGCCGAAGTTGAGGCAGATGGACTTGGCGTGCCCGATGTGCAGGTAGCCGTTGGGCTCGGGCGGAAAGCGGGTGACGATCTTTGAGGCGCGGCCCGCCCGGAGATCTTCTTCGATGATCTCAGTGATGAAGTTTGGATTGACGCGCCGCTCTCTGGTCGAGATGTTCGTCTCCTTGCTCATGGTGACTCCTGCGCTCCAGGATACACCATGCTTGACCCTGTTTCGATACCTTCACTATAATCGTGGAGGAACGCCGCGGTCTGCCTGCGGCATCTGCGTACTGGGGGATCGTCTAGCGGTAGGACGACGGGCTCTGGACCCGTTAGCGGGGGTTCGAATCCTCCTCCCCCAGCCAGTCCAAGCATCCGTGATTGAAGATCCTAGCTCCGGGGCGTCATGTACGCTCTGCCGGGGCCGGGCGGGTCTTCAGTACGGGCTGCTTCTCCGACGACTCGCGGGGGATGGCGGCCACTGGCACGACGCGGACTGCCATGCTCGGGCCAAGCAGGTCCCGTACTTCTGCGACGAGCACGTCGGCCATTTCCGGTCCCACGTGATCCCGGGGCACCACCCAGATCTCTAGCTCGTCCGGCCGCTCCTGCCGTAACTGGTATTCCCACAGCAGGTCCGCGTGTCGGCTCATCCTCCGCTGTAACATCGAGCAAGGCACCTGTCGGCCCGTCGGGGTCTCAACGTACTCCGCCGCGCGGCCTTCGAGTGCGCCGAGCACCGGCCATGTGCAGCCGCACGGACAGGGGCCCTGGTTCCCCGCAACGGCCAGGTCGGCCATCTCATAGCGGATGAACGGCATGACGCGATTCCGCAGATCCGTAACAATCACGCGCCCCCGCTCCGCGGGAGCGGCGGCTCGCTCCCCCGGTCCGCCGGTCCCGATCTCGACGACGAGCCCCTCTGTGGTGATGTGCCATCGCTCGGCTGCGCATGTCTGAGCGACCGCACCTGAGAATTCCTTGCACCCGTACCGGCCGAAGATGGGCACGCCAAACGCCTGGGACAGCAGGCCCCGTGTTTCCTCCCGCATCTGTTCGCCCGTGTAGATGATACGCTGTAGGTCCAAACGGAGCGGCCGATCGGCTGTCAGGGCCATGCGCGCAAGCATGTGAAGCCTGCTCGGATGTCCATAAAGGAAGTCGGGTTGAATGCGCTCCAGGAGCGCGAACGTCGCCGCCGCGTCCTGATTGAACAGCAGCTCTGCGGGAAAGTACATGCTTCCGGTCATGCGGTACCACAAGGTTCCCGGGCGTGCGTTCCCCCGGAGCACCGCCATGGTGTCTGATGGCGACACACCTGCCCACGCCAGCGTCTGCCAGAGGCTGGCCTGATCAAAGGGGAATGTCCGCCGGTCTCGGTAGAAGCGCACCGGGACACCCGTGGCGCCGGATGTCTCGGTCGAGGCCAGATCTCGACGCCGCGCGGATCGCGAGACGAGATCCTCGAGAGAGACCTTCAGGTCGCGCCGGGTCAGCACCGGCAGCCGCAGGAGATCGGCCGCCGTGCGGATCTCGCCGGGCGGCACCCCCGCCTCATCCATCACCCGCCGGTAGTACGGCACGGTGTCGTAAGCCCAGCGGACGATGGCCCTCAGGCGCGCATCCTGACGCGCAGCGAGGTGCGCGGGGCTGGCCCGCTCGAGCGCGCGCAGCGCCCGGAATTCTTGCAGCGCTGACGCGCGAAACAGCCGGACCGCCGCCTGAAAGAGCACGGAGCGGACCAGGTGAGCCCGCGCAGGGCGTGTCACGACAGCACGCTCACGGTCGCCGGATCCGGATCGTCTCGGACCAGAACTGGTTGCTACGCCCGTTGACCATGCCGGCCACCGGGTCGCGCCACGCGGCGACGGCCACCTGGTTCGAGAGCGGGATGACGGGCAGATCGGTCATGAGCTGCCGGTGGAGCCGCTCGTAGAGGGCCCGTCTTCGCGTCGGGTCTGTCTCCCTCCGGGCCGTCGCGATGAGCTCGTCGGCGGCGGCGTACCCGAGGTAGTTGAAAGCGGCGGGCGGCGCGGCGGCCGAGTGGAAGAGCCTGGTGAAGAAGTAACTGGGATCGATCCCCACGACTGTATCGACTGTCGCCTCGAAGTCACGGCTCATCTTCCGGTCGAGTGTCGCGGTCGCCTCCATCGGTTCCAGCACGACGTCGAGCCCCACGGCCCGCCAGCCCGCATCCACGATCTGCGCCAGGACTATCTCCAGGTCGCGGGTCTGATGGAGCAGGCGGACGCGAAAGCCGCGTAGATAGCCTGCCTCGGCCAGCAGCGCCCGCGCCCGCTGCTGGCTGTAGGCATAGCGAGGGACGGAGCCCCCGCCGCCCACGAGATGTAGGGAGCGGATTGCATCGGTGGGCATCTCGAGGCCGGGCATGGCGGCGGCGATCTGCTGACGATTGATGGCGTGCGAGAGGGCTCTGCGGACCCGGACGTCCTGGGCAGGGGCGAAGCGGGGGCTGAACGCCACGTGGCGCAGGGAGTCGTACGCTGCTACGCGTTCCGTTCCCACGCCGTGCGCCTCCCGCAGCATCCGGACCGCCTCCGGGTTCCCGCGGGTCCAGATCACCTGGAATTCGCCCTTGAGCAGGGCCGCAGCGGCGATGACCTCCTCGGAGATGTGCGCGAAGACGATCCGCTGGGCTTCCGGCCGCCCCCGGAAGTACCCGTCGTGCGCCAAAACCGAGATCTCCCGTCCTGCGGTCAGCCGCTCAAAGGCATACGGGCCGGTTCCGACCGGGTTCCGCGCGAACTCCTCGCCCAGTTGATCCACAGCTCGTCTTGAAACGATATACCCTGTCACGCCGGCGACGACCCCGGGGATGAGCGAGGCGTTGGGAGCCACAAGGCGGATGCGCACCGTGTAGTGATCGAGGGCTTCCACGGCGGCCACGTCCTGGAGCTCCGCGGATGACCGCATCGCTCTGTTCCCCATCTGCCGCTGGAAGGTGAAGGCAACGTCATCGGCGGTCAGTTCCCCGAACCCGCGATGGAACCGCACGCCCCGGCGGAGGTAGAAGGTGTAAGTCAGGCCGTCGGAGCTCACGGTCCACCGCTCTGCCAGGTCTGGTTCCACGTCGCCGCTCGGGCTGTCGGGCTTCGGCCGGACCAGCCGGTTGTAGAGGCTGGGCAAGACGAACTGGTCTGACCCGGACAGCGCCCGGGCCGGATCGTAGATGCCGCCGGGACGTTGGAACTGCAGGCGTACTCTGAGGTCCGGCCGCGGATCGGTCGGCGCGGCGGGCGCGCTCAGCGCGGCCAGCAACGTGCATAGCAGCGCCAGTGCAACCACGGCAAGCCTCCTGTATGGGCCTTTTCTCATGTCATCCCCCCTCGGCATGCTGCTCCGATCCCGGCTGGATGTCAGCCCAGCCGGAGTCGCGGGTCGAGCACATCGCGCAGGGCATCGCCGGCGAGGTTGAGGCTTAGCACCGTCAGGCCGACGGCGGCCCCGCTGAACAGCATCGCCCACGGCGACGTGACCATGTGCTGGCGAGCCGAGCTCGCGATGTTCCCCCAGGTTGGCGTCGGCGGCGGAACGCCCAGACCGAGGAAGCTCAGCGCCGCCTCGACAAGGATGGCCCAGCCGACGTAGAAGGTCAGCGCCACGACCAGGGGGGCGAACAGGTTCGGCGTCACGTGGCGCCAGATCACGCGGCCGCCCGTGGCGCCCAGCACCTGCGCCGCCTCCACGTAGTCCAGGCTGCGCAGGCGCAGCACCTCGCCGCGCACCACGCGGGCGATGCGCGGCCAGACGGAGAGGGCGATCGCCATGACCAGGTTCGGTAGCCCAGTGCCGGTGATACCCACGGAGGCCAGTGCTATCAGCTCCATTGGAAAGGCCAGGAAGATGTCAATCAGCCCGGTGAGCGCGATCCCGACTGGCCCGCGCGTGTAGCCGCTGAGCACGCCGACGAGCCATCCCAGGCTGGCGCCGAGCAGGAACGCGCTCGCGCCCACGGCCAGGGAGTAACGGGCCCCGTACAGGACGCGGCTCAGGATGTCCCGGCCGAGGTGGTCGGTCCCCATCAGATGGTCGCGGCCCGGCGGTAGCAGCCTGCTGGCGGGGGCGATCTCGAGCGGATCGGCCGGCGCGATCGCGGGGCCGGTGACCACCACGACGGCCAGTACCGCGAGGATGGTGCCGGCGAAGACGAAGCTGCGGTGCGTCAGCAACTGACGCGCCCAGATGCGCCCGTGTGCCGCCGGCACGCGGACAAGGGTTCTTGGGGCGAGTATGCCGGCCCGCACGCTAGGCGAACCGGATGCGGGGATTCAGCCGCGCGTAAACCACGTCCACCCCATGGTTCACGAGAAAGATCCCGACCGCGAACACGAGGATGGCCCCCTGGACCATCGCGTAGTCGCGCTGCAGGATGGATTCAACCAGCAGGCTACCGATCCCGGCGCGGCCGAAGAGCGTCTCCACGATGGCCGAGCCGCCGAGGGCCCTTCCGAAGGAGATGCCGATGACGGTGACGACGGGGATCATCGCGTTGCGCAGGGCGTGGCGGGACAGCACGGCGCGCTCCCGCAGTCCCTTCGCACGCGCCGTGCGCACATAGTCCTCGCCTATAACCTCCAATACCGCGCTCCGGGTCATGCGGGCGATGAAGGCCGCGCCGGCCACGCCCAGGGTGAGCGCTGGCAGAGCAAGGTGGTGAAGGGTGCTGGCCACACCGCCGGCGCCCACGCCCACGACGGGGAAGAGGTCCAGGCGCACGGAGAAGACCAGGATCAGAACCATCCCGATCCAGAACCGGGGGAGACTGTAGCCGAGCGTCGCTCCGGTCGTCGCCACGAAGTCCATGAGCGTACCCCGTCGCATCACCGCGTAGACGCCCAGAGGGAGGCCCAACAGCAACTCGATCAGGAGCGCGGCTAGCCGATGTTTGACAAGATTGGGGGCTTTTTGAGCCGCTCGGATACCTCTGG
>JASEHJ010000122.1 GCA_030018905.1 bacterium
AACGGGATCATGCTGTTGAACCCGGACCCCAAGGTCCGCCCGGGGTTCCGGCAGTTCGTAGAGTTCCTCTACAAGCCGGCGAACATGGCCCTCCTGCTGACGGTGGCGCCCGGCTTCTTCCTCCCGGTGACCGAGGAAGCGGCCAAGGCGCGGGAGCTGCTCGACAACCCGACCGTCAAGGCCCACTGGCCCAAGTACGAGACGATGATTGAGGAGTCCAAGCACGGCCGCCAACTCGGGTTCACCCGCGAGCCCTACAACCGCTACATCGGGCGGATTACCGGCCTGAACCTCATAGCCTGGCCCGCCCAGCTCATGATCCACGAAGGTTTGTCCCCTGCCGAGGCCGTCAGGAGGGGCGCGGACCGGATGCGTGAGGCCCTCCGCTGACGTAGATCCCGATCAAGCTGCCGCACCCTCTCGGGGCCCCCTCGCCCCGGGAGGGCTACGGCCGGGGGCATCAGATTGAGAAACCTGACCGAGCGGCTTCAGCGCGACCCGTACTTCGGGTACCTGCTGATCATGCCCCTCCTAGCGTGGGCCCTGCTCACGCTGGTATATCCCCTGGCCGACGCGATCCGGTTGAGCTTCCAGAACATCGGTTACGTGGGGACTCCGGGGCAGTACGTCGGCTTCGACAACTACTCGAGAATACTGGCGGGGCGTGAGTTCTGGTTCAGCCTGGGCGTCAGCGTGTGGTGGACGGTCCTCAACGTCGTCTTTCAGCTGATGCTGGCACTGGTCTCTGCGCTCGTGCTCAACCAGGAGTTCCGGGGGCGCGAAGTAGTGCGGAACTGGATCATCCTGCCCTGGCTCTTCCCCTCGATAGTGCTGGCCACGATGGGGAAGTGGATCCTGGATCCCACGCTCGGCGTGGTCAACTACCTGTTGCTGGCATCGGGCGCAGTCGACAAGCCCATATCGTTCCTGGGTTCCCCGCAGATCGCGCTCTACGCCGTCACGGCGGTAAACGTCTGGCGCTGGTTCCCGTTCTTCACGGTCATAATCCTTGCCGCGCTCCAGACGATTCCCAGAGAGCTGCGAGAGGCGGCGGACATGGACGGCGCCGGGTACTTGACCCGCCTGTGGTACGTCGATCTGCCGTCCATAGGCCAGGTCCTGAAGGTCGTCGTCCTGATCGCCTCGCTGTGGGCGGTCAACATCTTCGACGCCATCTGGCTGCTCACGCGCGGCGGCCCCGTGTACAGGACGACGACGCTCTCGATCCTCATCTACTTCAAGGGGTTCCAGGAGTACCGCATAAGCCAGGCGGCCGCGATCTCGCTGCTGATGTTCCTGGTTCTTCTCGCCTACGGCGTCGTCTACATGCGCAGGGTGATGCGGGAAGAGGCGGGCGTGCCTGTATGAAGGCCGTCAAGCTGATCGCGCGCTATATCTCTGTGGCCGCTGTGCTCGCGGTGGTCCTGCTGCCGATGTACTGGGTGGTCATCAGCTCGTTCAAGACGGTGCCCGAACTGACGAGCCCCACTCCGACGTTCTGGCCGCGCACCTTCACGCTCGAGCACTACGTGCGTCTCTTCGAGCAGGTGCCGTTCTTTACGTACTTCCTGAACAGCGTTTATGTGGCGCTCGCCTCGACAGCCATCACGCTCGTGCTGGCCAGCCTGGCAGCGTACAGCGTATACAGGTGCAAGTACCGGGGGCGCGAGTTGCTGTTCCGGACCTTCATCTCGATCTACATCTTCCCGCGGGTGCTGCTGATCATCCCGCTCTACGTGACCTTCACCAAGCTCGGGATCATAGATACACTGCTCGCGCTCGTGATCGTCAACGTCACGGTCGTGGCACCATTCAGCATCTGGATGCTGAGGGCGTTCTTCACCGGCGTGCCGCTGGATCTCGAGGACGCGGCAATGGTGGATGGGGCGTCCAGACTGCAGGTCCTCGTGCGCATCTTCCTGCCGTTGAGCGCTCCCGGGCTCGCGGCGCTGGCCCTCAACTCGTTCCTGATGTCCTGGACGGAGTACCTGTTTGCCGTCGCATTCATCATCAGCGACCGGTACAAGACCCTGCCGGTCGGCATTGCTCACTTCCTCCAGCAGTACTTCATCGACTGGGGGCTGCTGATGTCCAGCTCGGTCATCATAGCGATCCCGCCCATCCTGCTCTTCGCTCTTGCTGGCCGGTGGTTCATCACGGGCCTGACGGCGGGAGCCATCAAGTAGAATTGATCTGGCAGACCGCGCCTCGATCTACTACTCACACAACAGGAGGGCTGAAACCATGAGCCAGGTTGCGCGGTACCATCAGATAGTAGCCGAGCTCCTCGACCGGGTGGTCCAGGAGGAGGGCGAGAGCATCAGGAAGGCGGCAGAGGTGCTGGCCGAAGCCCTGGCCACAGACCACCTCATATTCGTGTTCGGCACCGGCGGCCACTCCTACATCGCCGCGGAGGAGATGAGCTGCAGGGCAGGCGGACTGGCGGCCGTCTACCCGATACTCGACCCGGGCGTATCGGTCGCCTTCGGCGCCAGGCGCTCCAGCGCGGTGGAGCGGACGCCCGGTTATGCGGGGGCGGTGCTGGGTACTTACCCCATTACGCCGGAAGATGTGCTGGTGGTGATCAACGCCTACGGGATCAACTCCTGCACGATAGACGCGGCGCTGTGGGCGCGTGAGCGGGGCATCAAGACCGTCGGGATCACCTCGCCGTTGTTCTCGAAGAGCGTACCGGCGGACCATCCGGCGCGCCATCCTTCGCGGAAGAATCTCTTTGCGGTGGTTGACTACCTGATAGACAACAAGATGCCCGAGCGCGACGCGGTCCTGGAGTTTCCGGGCATGCAGGCATGGGTTGCTCCGGTCTCCACGATACTGAACGCCTTCGTCATCCAGGCCATGGTCGGAGAGACCGTCAAGACCCTTCTGGATCGCGGGGTGGCTCCGGCCGTATGGACCAGCGCCAACATACCGGGCGGCGACGTAGCCAACCGGGCACTCTTCGAGAAGTACGCGCCGCGAATAAGGTGGCTGTAGGTGCAGCAGCTGGAATAGAGGTGGCAATCGGATGAGCGCGCAGGATCTGGCGGTCCGGGGGACCGATGCGTGGGGCCGGGCGGTGAGCATTACCATCTCCCAGGGAAAGGTCGGCGCCGTCGGACCGGACGCTACTGGGGACGCAGGCCAGGGCCTGAGGGTATTCCCCGGCCTGATCGACATCCAGGTCAACGGCTTCGGAGGCCATGATCTCAACGCTCCAGGCACCAACCCGGACGATGTTGCAGCGGTAGTCCGAGCATTGTGGCGCCACGGTGTGACACGGTTCTGTCCTACCGTCTGCACGCAGAGTCACGCGCACATGATCGCAGCCCTGCGCACCGTTGCGAGGGCCTGCGAGGAGGCGCCGTGGGTAGATAGGGCCGTCATCGGGGTCCACGTTGAAGGGCCGTACATCTCGCCCGAGGACGGCCCTCGCGGTGCTCATCCACGAGAGCATGTACGGCCTCCCAATTGGGATGAGGTGCAGGCCTTTCAAGATGCCGCAGGTGGAAGGATCCGCCTGCTGACCCTTGCGCCGGAACTCCCCGGGGCCATCGGTCTGGTGGAGCGCCTGTCGGAGACGGGCATCGTGCCGGCGATCGGGCACACAGGCGCAGGGCGCGCGGACATCCTTGCCGCCGCGAGCGCGGGCGCCCGGCTGTCCACGCACCTGGGAAATGGCTCGCACGCGATGATACCCAGGCACCACAACTACATCTGGGAGCAGCTCGCGGCAGATGGCCTCTGGGCAAGCCTGATCGCGGACGGCCACCACCTTCCTCCGTCTGTGGTCAAGGTATTCATCCGAGCCAAGGGTGTTGAACGTACCATTCTGACCAGCGACGCGGTCTGGCTGGCCGGAGGATCTCCGGGGACCTATCGGTTCCTGGACAGGGAAGTGGAACTCACGCCCGATCACAGGGTGCGGCTGGTCGGAACGGAGTACCTGGCGGGATCGGCGCTCGATCTGGCAACCGCCGTGGGGAACGCTGTCGCCTTTGCAGGGATAGGCCTGGGCGAGGCTGTCGAGATGGCCTCGCTGCGTCCGGCGCAGCTCTTCGGCCGGACTGACCTGGGGCGGCTAGCGCCTGGATTCGCTGGTGACGTCGTCCTGGCACGCTGGTTGGCCGATGAGGCGCGGCTCGAGGTTGTGCAGACCATCGCGGGCGGGGATGTCGTTTTCCACGCGCGTTGAGCTTCCATATGGCGGGCGGCTTCAGCCGCTTGAGATCCCCGAGGGAATCTCGGTCGAGGTGCTGCGCCCGAACTGCGTTCGGTTGCCCCCCGACGAGGGTGCGCTCCTCAAAGAAGCCTTTGCCCATCCCACGGGCACGCCGCGTCTGGAGGAGATCGCGAAGCCCGGACAGCGTGTGACCGTCCTTATAGACGACGTCACGCGCACCACCCCCACTGAACGTATCCTGCCTCTGGTCGTCAACCGCCTGAACAAGGCCGGTGTGGACGACAAGGACATCCTGGTGATCGTGGCGTTGGGCAGCCACAGGCCCATGACCGAACCTGAAGTGCTTCGGAAGGTGGGGCCGGAGATCTATGGTCGGCTCTCCGTGGTCAACTCCGAGTTCAGGGACAGGTCAAGGATGACCCGCCTGCCAGGCATCCCGGGCGCGCCTGAGATTTGGATCGACCGCCGCGTGATGGAAGCGGATGTGCGCATCGGCGTCGGCGGAATCCTCCCCCATCCGGCGGCGGGGTGGTCGGGGGGTGGGAAGATCGTCTTCCCTGGCGTTGCCGGCGAGGAAACCGTCGCCGCGTTCCACCTGCTCCACGCGCGAAACCCCCGCAACATGTTCGGGATCGTGGACAACCCTGTGCGGCAGGCGATGGAGTCCTGGGTCGCGGCGCGTGTCGGGCTGGAGTTCATCGTAAACGTGGTGATGACACCAGAAGGGCGGATCTACCGGGCCGTGGCAGGACACTTCGTAGAGGCACACAGACGCGGGGTGGCCTTCGCACAAGAGGTTTTCTGCGTCCGAGGCGCCCGGCGGGCGGATGTTGTGGTTGCCACATCGCATCCGGCAGACCTCGACTTCTGGCAGGCGGGAAAGGCGCTGCTGGCCGCAGACCTTGCCGCTCAGGACGGCGGCACGGCAATTCTGGTCGCCCCGTGCTACGAAGGGGTTGGCCCGCATCCCCGTTATCTCGAGTACAAAAAAGCCGCGAGCGCCGAGTCACTGCTCGAACAGACCCACCTCATGCCCCCGCAAGAGCAGTTGCCCTTGGCGGTCGCCGCGGCCAGCCTCCGGATCATCCGCCGGCTCAATGTGCTGGTCGTCTCTGAGGGGCTAGGCCCGGACGAGCTCCGGCGGGCAGGCATGACGCCCTTTCCGACCCCACAGGACGCGTTGAATGCCGCTCTCCGGCGCCACGGCCCTGGCGCCAGGGTGACCGTCATCACGCACGGCGGCGAGACGGTTCCCGTCATCTGAAGGCCAGGAGGGTTCGCGTCGAGTGCGTGTGGGTTTCGCCCGAACTGTAATCACCCCTCCGCCCGGTGCCTCCCTGGCCGGCTTCGGAGCCAGGCAAGAGCGTGCCCAAGGGGTCCACGACGACCTCCACGCGCGGGCGCTCGTCCTGGAAGCATCTGGCCAGCGGGTCGCCCTTGTGGTCTGCGATCTCTGTGACCTCGACGCCGGATTCATCAGAGAGGCCCGGCGGCGTATCCAGGAGAGGACCGGGATTCCCGCGGCATCGGCCCTGCTCGCGGCCACGCACACCCACGCCGCGCCCGCGACCTTCGCTCTCTACAGCCTTCCGCCCGATCCGGGGTGGCTCGATGATCTGGCCGGCAGGGCGGCCGATGCGGTGGCGTCCGCGGTCCGGGACCTGACGCCGGCGACGCTCGGCCTGGCGTTGGGCCGGGAGAACTCGGTCGGGCGGAACCGGAGGCGCCCCGACGGACCGGTTGACCCCACGGTGACCGTGCTGCGGGCCGAGCGTGTGGACGCTTCCCCGGCGCTGCTGGTCCACTACGCCTGCCACCCCACGGTGCTGGGACCCGACAATCTGATGATCTCGCGTGACTACGTGGGGTTCACCGTTGATGCGGTGGAGCGCGCCACCGGGGGCTGGGTGATGTTTGCCAACGGAGCGTGCGGCGACATCAATGTGGGACACTCGGCCGACCGCTCGGCGCTCGGGCTGCCGATCCCCGGCCGGACGTTCGAGCGGGCCGAGGAGCTGGGTCTGCGGCTCGCCGGGGAGGCCGTTCGAGCCTTGACCGACACAAGGCCCGTCGCAGGATGGCGCGCGCCGGGCCACGGGATGCTCGCGGCGGGCCGGCGATCCCTAGTGGTCCCGCTACGGCCGACACCTCCTCTTGAACAGGTGCGCGCGCAGGTGCGCGCCTGCCGCCGCCATCTGGAAACACTCCAGGCCGCAGGCGCGAATGCGGGCGCTGATGATGCCGAGGTCACGGCCGCCCGCCTCGAGCTTCTCTACGCGGAGTTGGCCCTGAGCTGGGTAGAGCAGCGCACGAGGGCCGAGGGAGCAGGGGCGGCAGAGGAAACCGCCGAGGTGCAGGCATTCGCCGTCGGCGACGTTGCTCTCGTCGGGCTGCCGGGAGAGTTCTTCGTCGAATCGGGCCTGCGCCTCCAGAACCGGTCGCCTTTCAAGCACACCATCGTCGTCGGATACGCCAACGGCGGCATCGGCTATGTGCCCCCGGCCTCGGCCTTTGCCGAGGGCGGCTACGAGACCCGCCTGGCGCCGTGGAGCAGGGTGGCACCGGAGGCGGAGGGCCTGATCCTCGACGCCGCCGCAAGCCTGCTCGATGGCCTCCGGGATCAGCAGGACGAGCGTCCGGGTTGAGGAAGATCTGTACCGGGAGGGAGTGATCATGAAAACAAACCGGCTGTCCATGGCTTGGCTTTGCGTGTGCGTGGTTGTCATCGTCTTGGCGGCGATGGCCCCGGCCACCGTGGCCCAGGAGCCCCGAGTGGTCGTCTACTCATCGGCGGGCGCGGAGATCGGCGAAGAACTCGCCGCCGCGTTCATGAAGCGGAACCCCGGAATCAAGGTC
>JASEHJ010000123.1 GCA_030018905.1 bacterium
ACCGACGGGCTCGCCCTATCTCCCGACTCTCAGGGTCGCCGCAACAGCAGGCCTACCGCTGTACCCACGATGCGTCGTGCAGGAATATCTTCTCCGCGGGGTGCGGGTCCCATTTCACCCGCTTGTTCACCCCGTAGAGGTCGTGCTGCTGCCACAGGAAGATCCAGGGCGCCTCGGTGTAGAGCATCACCTGGATGAGGTGCCAGGCCGCCTGCCGCTTCTTGAGATCCACGATCGGGATCGCCTTGTTGATCTCCAGCGTCAGGTTCGGCGTCCCGAATCCGCTGTACGTCCGCTCGGGCCGGAACAGCTCGGCGATCGTGCCCTGAGCCTCCAGCGCCGGGCCCCACCCAAGGTAGAACATCTCGCCGGTGCGGCGGTTGATGATCTTGTCGAGGTGGGTGCCCCACTCGTTCACCACTACCCTGACCCTGATGCCGATGCGGCCCAGGTACGAGGCGATCGCCTCGGAGGCCTCCTTGTCCAGCGGATAGCGTCCGGACGGTGAGTCGAGGGTAAACTCCAGCTTGGTTGGGTCGTAGCCGGCCTCCTTGATGAGCCGGACGGCCCGTTCTGGATCAAACGGATAGGGCTTGAGGTTGGGATTCACGTTCTCGTTGATGGACGAGAGCGCGCCGGGAATGCGCGTGGCCCTTCCCTTAAAGAGGTTGGTGACGATCTCATCCACGTTCACCGCGTAGTTCAGCGCCTGGCGCACACGGCGGTCCTGCAGCGGACCCGGTTTGAAGTTGACCAGCGCAAGGTAGTTGATGCGCGACGACGCCACGCCCCTGACCTCGGCTAGGCCGCTGCGGTTGACCTGCTCCACCGCGACCGGCGGCACGTCCTTGACGATGTCGGACTCCCCGGCCAGCAGGGATGCCAGGCGCGCGCTGAAGTCGGGGATGAACCGGAACTCCACGCGCTTGATAGCCGGCGGCTTGTTCCAGTACCCGGTGTTGGCCTCCAACACAAGCCGTTCGTCACGGTCCCAGCGCACGAACTTGTAGGGCCCGGCGCCTATTGGGTTCCGCGACGCCTCCACGGTGCCCACCGAGCGCACGTAACCCGGCGCCATGACGGTGAAGTCCACCAGCCAGTAGCGCAGGATCGGCGCCGGCTCCTTGGTGCGGATCTTCAGCGTCAGCGGGTCCAGCACTTCCATCGACTCGATGAACGCGAAGCGCGGCCGGTAGTGAGACTCGTTCCTGGGGTCGAGCAGCCATTCGAACGTGAACTTCACCGCTTCCGCCCCAAACGGCTCGCCGTTGTGGAACTTGACTCCCGGCCGCAGCTTGATGATCCAGGTGAGGTCGTCCGGAGTCTGAGGGAGCTCCGCGGCCAGGGAGGGCTTGATGCGGGGCGGGAATCCGTCCCAGTAGTAGAGCCGGTCGTAGATGTTCATCTGCTGGACGTTGGTCGTCCAGTCCACGATGCGCATCGCCATCAGGCTGCGTGGCTCAGCGCCCAGCGCAACCACCAGCGGGCGATCCTGAGCCGCGGTGGGTGCCGGTGCATTACCCACCATGCCTAGGAGCAGTGCGATCAAGAGAGCAAGGGCGGTTCCTCGCATACCGTATCCCCCTTCCGGAGCATGACTCGCCTGTCCTTTGCTTGCCAGGATTATAGCAGAGGGCCTGGCCGCGTGCGCCTCCCAGGAATCCCGCGCGTACGGCCCGAACCGTGTATCCTGCAGCCGGACTCCAAGGAGGTAGGAATGCGACTATTCATCAGCCGCGAGGAACACCTACGTCGCACCGGACTCGCCGGCGGCGAGGGCCGGCGGCGCGGAGCTGACGCCCTGGTTCTGTTCAATCCCACACACATCTTCTACCTGACCGGATTTGCCTTCATAGCCACGGAGAGGCCGACCGCACTGGTCGTGGCAGGCGATTCCACGGTGCTGTTCGTTCCCCGCCTCGAAGAGGATCACGCGGCCGCCCACGCCGTTGTGGATCGGGTCGTAACCTACCCGGAGTATCCGGGCGAGACCCATCCAATGCTGCAACTGGCAGGGCTGCTGGGCAGCCTGGGGCTGGCCAGGGGGCAATTGGGAGCGGATGGCGATGGGTACCCGGGCATCATGGGCTACAGGGGACCGCGGCTCAGCGAAGTCCTGCCCGACGCACCGGTCAGGCTCATGCGGGACCTCATAGAAGAGATGATGATGGTGAAATCGGAGGAGGAGCTGGCCCTGATCCGCGAGAGCGCGCGCTGGGGAAACCTGGCCCACGCCCTGCTGCAGGAGTACACGCGGGCCGGGGTGATCGAGAGCGAGGTCAGCCACCGCGCTTCGCACGACGCCACGGTCGCGATGGTCAGGGCGCTGGGCCCGGAGTACCGGCCGTTGAGCTGGGCGTTCCCCGGCGCGCGCGCCGGCTACCGCGGCCAGGTCGGGAAGCAATCGGCGATTGCCCACGCCATGACCACCAACGCACGCATACACGCCGGGGACGTGCTGGTGACCGGCGCGTCGGCGGCAGTGGGAGGCTACTACAGCGAGCTGGAACGCACCATGATAGTGGCGCCGGTGACCGACGAACACCGGAGGTTCTTCTCCCTGATGCTGGGCGCGCAGGATACCGCGTTTGAGGCGATCAGGCCCGGTCGGCCGTGCGCCGAGGTGGACCGGGCGGTGCGCGCGTTCTTCGAGAAGCACGACCTGATGCAGTACTGGCGCCACCACGTCGGCCATGCGATGGGGATCGGTATCCACGAGGCGCCCTTCTTCGACGTCGGCGACGCCACCGAGATGCGGCCGGGCATGGTCTTCACCGTGGAGCCTGGGATCTACGTGCCGGGATTCGCAGGGTTCCGCCACTCCGACACCCTGGTGGTTACGGAGAGTGGGTTCGAGATGCTGACGTACTACCCGCGGGACCTGGAGTTGCTGACAATACCGGGATGATACGTACCAGGATGATCCGGACGCCGGCAGAGGAGGCCTGTCCTTGTATCGCATAGCCATCGGAGAGATCAGCCACGAGACCAACACCTTCTGCCCGCCCACCACCCTGGAGATGTTCCAGAAGCGCCTGTGGGCCCGCGGCGAGGAGATCACGCAGCGCTTCCGCGGCACACGCACCTTCCTGTGCGGGATGCAGGAAGCGGCGGAACGGTTGGGCGCCGTGCCGGTCCCGACCTTCGCGGCCAGCACCGAGCCCTGGGGCACCATCACCCGCGAAGCCTACGAGGCGATGCTTTGGGAGTTGCTGGACGGAATCCGGCAGGCGATGCCGCTGGACGGCATCTGCCTCGCCCTACACGGCGCCGGTGTGGCGGACGGGATCTCCGACTTGGAGAGCGCGGTGCTGGAGGCGGTCCGGGAGGTCGTGGGGCCTCAGATGCCTATCGCGGTCACGCTGGACCTCCACGGCAACACCACGCCCAGGATGGCAGAGTTGGCCACGGGCCTGTTCAGCGTGCACGAGTACCCCCACACGGACATGTACGAGCGTGGGCAGGATGCGGTGGAGTTTCTGGTGCGGGTCCTGCGCGGAGAGATCAATCCTGTCACGGCCGTCGAGGTATTGCCGCTGCTGGCTGTTCCTGCGCCGGCGGGTTTGGAGCCTGTGCGGTCCATCAACGCGCTGTGCCGCCGCTGGGAGGCGGAGCCCGGGATGATCGCCTGCGCGCTCATGCACGGCTTTCCCTACAGCGACATCCCGGAAGCCGGCGTCTCCGTGGTGGCGGTGGCCGAGCACGATCCGGAACTGGCCTGGCGGGTGGCCCGAGCGGTCGCGCAGGAGACATGGGCCCGCCGGGAGCAGTTCGTGCGGCGCTACCCCCTGCCCGCTGAGGCGGTGGCCGAGGCGATGGCTGCCTCCGAGAACCGCACGCCGGTGGTGATCAACGAGACCAGCGACAACCCCGGCGGCGGGGCGCCGGGAGACGGCACACACCTGCTGCGGGCCATGCTGGAGGCCGGCGTCACCGACAGCGCGTTCGGGATGCTCTACGATCCAGCGGTCGCCGATGCCGCGCATCAGGCCGGTGTCGGCGCCACGCTCCAGGCGCGCCTGGGCGGTAAGCACGACCGGATGCACGGCGACCCGCTCGACCTGGAGGTCTACGTAAAGAGCCTCTCCGACGGGAAGTACGTGCTAACCGCCCTGGCGCGCGGAGTGCAGGCGGACTATGGAAGGACGGCCCGCTTGGTCTGCGGCGGACTGGACGTTATCGTGGCCAGCCGGCGCGGCCAGGTGCTCGATCCCGGGCCGTTCCTCCTCCACGGGATAGACGTGCGGAACTGCCGGATCGTGGGCCTGAAGTCCAGCGCGCACTTCCGGGCCGGCTACGAGCCGCTGGCCGCGCGCATCATCACCACCGACCCGCCGGGGCTGTGCTCGTCGAACCTGGCGCACTTCGCGTTCCAAAACGTGCGCCGGCCGATCTACCCGCTCGATCGCGACGTGGTCTACCGGTCCAGCGAGACGTCCTTCTGACGCGGGTCGAGGGCGTCACGTAGCCCGTCGCCCAGCAGGTTGAAGGCCAGCACCGTCAGAGAGATCATCACACCCGGCGCGATGGCGATCTGCGGGTAGATGAGGATGAAGGCCCGGCCGTCGGAGAGCATGCCTCCCCACGAGGCGGTCGGAGGCTGCACGCCCAGCCCCAGGAACGAGAGCGCCGACTCCAGGATGATGATGCCCCCGATGCCCAGACTGGCCAGCACGATCACCGGTCCCATGACGTTGGGCAGGATGTGCCGGAAGATGATCCGGGCATCGCCGGCGCCGGCGGCGCGCGCCGCCAGGGTGTACTCGCGCTCCCGCAGGCTCAGCACGTCGGCGCGCACCACCCGGGCATACTGCGCCCAGCCGGTGACCCCGATGATCACCACGACCGTGACCAGGCTCGGCCCCAGAACGGCCGAGAGCGTGATGAGCAGTACCAGGACCGGGAAGGCCATGAGCGTGTCCACGAGGCGCGACAGCGCCGCATCCACCCTTCCGCCCAGGTAGCCGGAGGCAGCGCCGATCGTCACCCCGACCACTACTGAAATCCCGGTCGCCAGCAACCCGACGATGAGGGCCACGCGCGAGCCCCAGATCGTCCGGCTCAGCATGTCGCGGCCTATGTGGTCGAACCCCAACGGGTGTGACCACGAGGGCGGCGCTCCCCTCATTCCACGGAAGATGTATATGTGCGAGTGGGGCGAGAGCAGATCCGGGATCACCGCCATGATCACGAGCGCCACGATGAAGCACAGTCCAAACAGCCCTGGGCGGTAACGCCTGAACCGGCGCCAGGCGCGGGTGAACTCGGACCTCCGGTAGGGCACTGGGATCACGGTTTCTCGCTGGATCATCCGATCACCCGATACGTATCCGTGGGTCGATATAGCCGTAGACCAGATCGGTAAGAAGGTTCCCAAGCACCACCAGCACGCTGAGCACAAAGACGATTGCCTGAACGACCTGGTAGTCCACTCGGTTCACCGACTCGATGAACAACTGGCCGAGCCCTGGGAGCGCAAACACGTTCTCGATCACGATCGTGCCGCTCAGGAGGAAGGCGATGCGATAGCCGATCACGGTAACGACCGGAAGCAGGGCATTGCGCACCACGTGCCGGGAGACCACTATTCCTTCCGTGAGGCCCTTGGCGCGCGCCGTGCGGACGTAGTCCTCGCCGATGCCCTCGATGGTCGAGGCGCGCATCATCCTTGCCAGCAGTGCCGTCTGGTTCGCCACGATCACCGCCACGGGCATGACATAGCCCTGCCACGACGGCAGCCCGAACGGCGGCAGCCAGCCGAGCAGCAACGAGAACAGGACGATCAGCATCAGGCCTATCCAGAAGTTCGGCAGGGCCAGGCCGAGCGTTGAGAAGACCATGATGGCGTAGTCAAACCCGGAGTAGCGCCTCACGGCCGCCACGATGCCCATCGGCAGGGCGATCGCTATGGAGATGAAGAACGCCAGCAGGTTGAGCTTGGCGGTGACGACGGCGGCTTCGCTTATCATGTTGCGCACTGGGACGCCCGTGCGTACTACCGATTGTCCGAAGTCGCCGCGGGCCATGTTCGCGACCCAGGTGAAGTACTGTTCGTGAACCGGCCGGTCGAACCCCCACTTCTTGCGGATCATGTCGAGCTGTTCCTGGGTGACTTGGGCTTCGCCCACCATCAGGTCCACCGGATCCCCTGGGATCAAGTGCATCATAGAGAACGTTCCAATGCTGACCAGGAGGATCACGACGGAGCCCTGCATCAAGCGCGATGCCAGGTATCTCAGCATCTGGCGCAGCCCGCGGCCCAGACATGAGGCCCGGAGGGCCGGCGCCTATCGCCGTGCCCCCCGGGGGTCAGTTGACGCTTCAGCACCTTCCGGCCTACTCGATCCACCACTTGTAGGCGTCGCGGGTGAGGGTGGATCCGGACTGCGTCGAGGCGGGCAGCCCCTTGATCCGCTTGTTGTAGATGACGAACCAGTCCCAGTACATGATGTTGAGGAACGGGGTCTCCTCGGCGACGATCTTCTGGATCTCGCTGTAGATCTTCTTGCGCTTGGCAGGGTCTACCTCACGCAGCCCAGCGGGCAGCAGCTCCTCGACCCGCTGGTTCTTGAACCGCGAGAAGTTCCGCGCCGCGCCCACGGCCAGGGTGGCCGACGGGTCGGGTTCGCCTCCGCCGGCGTTGTAGGTCCAGTTGAACAGCGAGGCGTCGAGCTCGCCCTTGGGAAGCTGGGAAAGAATGGTGGCGACGGGCCGCTCCACGATGCGCATCTCGATCCCCACCCCTGCCAGGTCCTGCTGGGCAATCTCGGCCTCAGGCCGGCGTGCCCGGTCGCCGGTGATCACCGCGCAGGTGAACGAGAGTCGCGTCCCGTCCTTTACGCGCACGCCGCCCGGTCCCATCCGCCAGCCGGCCTCCTCCAACTGCGTCCTGGCGCGGTCCGGGCTGTAGGGATACTGCTTGACGCCCTTCTCGTACCAGTACTGCAGCGCAGGTGGGAAGATGGAGTGCGCGACTATCGCCGTGCCGCGGAAGACGTCGT
>JASEHJ010000124.1 GCA_030018905.1 bacterium
AGTGTATACTGAGGGCAAGTCGGGAACCCAAAATGGAAATCCCGGTTCAAGGATCTGGAACTACTTGACCGCGGACTTGAGATCCTTCCCCGCCGTGAAAGCCGGTACCTTCTTGGCCGGGATCTTGAGCTTGGCGCCGGTCTGAGGGTTGCGACCCTCGCGCGCCTTACGCCTGCGCACCAGGAAGGTGCCAAAGCCAACCAGGGTGACCTTGTCACCCTTGCGCAGGGCAGCAGCGATCAGATCCAGTGCCATGTTGACCACCTCGAGCGCGCTCTTCTTGGTGGCGCCCGTCTTGTCGGCGACCTTCTCGATGAGCTGTTCCTTGTTCATGCGTCCCCTCCTCACAAACCCCAGAGGTCGCACCCGTGCGGTGCGCCGCGATTCCGGTTCTCGCAAACCCTGCCGTATTCCTGCTTGCAGCCGCTCCGGGAACCGAAACCCGCATCCCGTGCGGTGCGGGGTCTATGGAGTTCACCCTTTGGGAAGAACATAAGGGAACGGAGTTCTTTGATCCAAGGGCCAAGCCGATATCCGCCTGGCCCCTCGATAAAGGCATACCCGTCGTGAGGCGGGGACGCAAAGCCACGGGACCGGCCCAAGCCGGTCAGCCGGGCCACCGAAAGGGGCGGGAGCATGAACCGAACCGGACAGCGCGGCCCCGGCTCACTGATCGCGCGCACGCTGTTGATAGCCGCCCTGCTTGCCACCACAACCCCACCAGTGATCTCCGGAGCGACCGAGCCAATCACGCCGATCACCATACTCCCGGACAATGACGAACCGGATCCCCAGGAGCAGGACCCGGGGACCGTCGTGATCCAGCCTGCGGACACCGGGGAAGACGACGTCGGGCCTCCTCACAGCCGTGAGCCGGTAAGACAGCAACCACCCCCTGCAGCCACCTCCCTCCTGATCGGCGTCCAGAGCGACATCCAGCCGGACACGGAGCCTGCGATCCGGCGGCGCGAAATCGCGCTGATGCAGAATGCCGGGATCGCGTGGGTCCGCATCGTTCTCAACTGGTACGCGGCCGAACCCCGCAAGGGCGAGTACAACGAGGAGTACCTGAAGGATCTGGAGTCGCTGGTTGACGAGATCCGCGGCGCCGGGATGCGCGTGATGCTTCTCGTCCTCGCCACGCCTCCCTGGGCCAACCCCCGTGGATGGGACGCGCCGCCGCTGCGCATGCGCGACCTGGGCGACTTCGTCGGCTTCGCCGTCCGCCGCTTCTCATCGCGCGTCAAGCACTGGGAGATCTGGAACGAGCCCGACTGGCACGAGTTCTGGAAGCCCGCCCCAGACGTCCGCGGCTTCGTCGAGATGCTCCGGGAGGCCTACACCAATGGCAAGGCCGCCGACCCCCAGGCCACCTTCATCTCGGGCGGCCTCGCCGGCAACAACACCGACTACCTCCGCCAGATGTACGCGCTCGGCGCCAGCCCGTTCTTCGAGGTCCTCGGCGTCCACCCGTACGTCTTCCAGCGCAGTCCCGACGTTGTCCACCCCCACGTCCGCAACTCGTTCCACGGGCTGGGAGAACTGCGCAAGATCATGGTCGCCAACGGAGACGCCGCCAAGCCCATCTGGATCACCGAGATGTCCTGGCCCACCAACCGCCGCGCTCCAGGCGCCACCGGCGATTGGGCAGAGGGAGTAAACCAAGCCACCCAGGCCGCCTACCTCTCGCGCGCATACGAGAAGATCGCAGCGGAGTATCCCTTCGTCCAGGTCGCCATGTGGTACAACCTCCGCGACAAGGGCACCAACCCCACCCTCGCCTACCACAACTACGGCCTCGTCCAGCACAACTTCGAGCCCAAACCCGCCTACTTCGCGCTGCAGCGGCAGGCCCGGACCGCGGCCACTCCGGTAGCTTCCAGGCCTTAGACAGCGACGCGCTCGACCGGCCCTCCCCCCGGGAGAAGGACCTCAGCCCGCGCCCGTGGAATCTGCCTGGCAAGGTTCGTGAGGGGAGACGACGACAACCGGCATGCTCGTGCCGCACCCCAACAGAGATGGCTCTACGCGCTTGCCAGCCGCGGCTCAGCGGCGGGCAGCGATCAGCCGCCCGGCTGCGGGCAGCGTGGTCATCCCGCTCCTCGCCGCCGTCATGGCACTGGCCGTGCAGGCCGGAAGCCCAGGGTACGCCGCGCCCGCAATTCCCATCTACGGCGTCCACAGCGACATCGAGCCGTTCACACCCCCTGCCTTTCGGCAGCGGGAGATCCGCCTGATGCGGGACGCCGGCGTGACCTGGGTGCGCCTGGGAATGAGCTGGAAAGCGGCCGAGCCCGTTCGGGGAAGGTATGACGAGTACTATCTCTCGGGCCTGGAGGCGGCCATTGACGAAATCCGGGCGGCGGGGATGCGTGTGTTCCTGCTGGTGTTGGTGACGCCCGAATGGGCAAATCCCGCCGGACCTGACTACCCGCCGCTGCGGATGCGAGACATGGGTGGCTTCGTAGGCTATGCGGTCCGCCGCTTCTCCTCGCGCGTAAAGCACTGGGAGATATGGAACGAACCCGACTGGCACGTATTCTGGAAGCCGGCACCGGATGCGGCCGCGTTCGCGGAGATGCTGAGGGAGGCGTACGTGCAGGGCAAGGCGGCCGACCCGCAGGCGGTGCTCATATCGGGGGGGCTGGCAGGAAACAACGTGGAGTATCTGCGGCAGATGTACGCCCGGGGCGCCGGGCAGTACTTCGACGCGCTGGGGGTCCATCCATATGTGTTTCAGCGGAGTCCAGACCTGGTGCATCCGAACACGCGCCACTCGTTCCACGGCCTCGGGGAGCTGCGCAAGGTAATGGTGGCCAACGGGGGCGGTGGGAAGCCGATCTGGATCACGGAGATGTCATGGCCAACACACCGGCGTGCGGACGGGGCGACAGGGGATTGGGCGGAGGGTGTAGGGCTGGAGACCCAGGCGGCCTACCTGGTGAGGGCATATCAGAAGGTCCAGGCCGAGTATCCGTTCATCCCGGTGGCAACCTGGTACAAGCTTCGCGACAGCGGCCTGGATGCCACATACGTGGAGCACAACTGGGGGCTGGTACGGCATGACTTCCAGCCCAAGCCCGCCTACTTCGCCAAGCAGCAGTTGGCGCGGCAGTAGCAGAAAGAAGCCGCGGTAGTGCGCCTGATCCCTTACGATCCGGTTCCCGGGCACGAGGCCGAGGCCCGCCGCCAGAAGGAGGAGGCGGAGGGGCCCCGGGCACAACGGCAGGACCCCACAGGGCAATGAGTCACGGGTGGATTTCGGGTGAGACCAAAGAGGAGATCAGGCGGCGGACCGACATCGTCGCCCTGGTCTCGACCCATGCCTCGCTGAAGAAATCCGGCCGTTACTACAAGGGGCTCTGCCCGTTCCACCAGGAGAAGACGCCTTCGTTCCTCGTAGACCCGGAGCGGGGGCTGTTTCACTGCTTCGGCTGCGGCGCGGGCGGCGACATCTTCGACTTCGCGATGCGCTCCGCCAACCTCACCTTCATGGAGGCCGCGCAGGAGCTAGGCCGGCAAGCTGGCGTTGAGATCGAGACATCGCCTGATGCCGCGCAGCGGGCGTCGGAGAAGGAGCAGATTCTGCGCGCGTTGGCTGGACGATTTGCCCGGGGTCGGCTAAGCCTCGGAGCGCTTGCGATCCTCGCGGTCTTCTCTGCGGCGTGGGTCCAACCGGTCCGCGTGACGATTGTCGGGGAGCCGGGCCGCTACGAGTTGCGGGTCAGCGATCGGCCGTTCTATGTGAAGGGAGTCTCCTTTCCCCTCAACGAGGATCCGCTGCACTTCGACGAGCATCTAACCCCAGACCGCCTGCGCTTTCACTTTCACCGCATCCGGGGGATGGGTGCCAACACCGTCCGCCGCTACCATGACAGCCCGGACACGCAGCTGATATTGGACGAGGCCTCGCGTGCCAACCTCATGGTCCTGCTGGGTATCTGGCTGGACCACGACGTGGACTACGCGTACGACGCGCAACGGCTCCAGGTATACCGCGACCGGGTGCGCGACTGGGTGCTGAGATACCGTGGACACCCCGCTCTCCTCATGTGGGTCCTAGGCAACGAGACCTGGGGGTTGCTCAAGAAGGAGTTCCAGGACACGCGGGACCTCTGGCCCAGGAGGAAGGCCTACTACCTGTTCGTAAACGAACTCGCGCGCCTGGTGAAGTCGCTTGACCCGAATCACCCCGTGATGACGGTGGACGAGCACGCGCCGGATCTCTTCGAGACTCACCCGCGTGGCTTTCTCGGCATCGAAACCTCCATGGGCATGCTTCGCGATCTGGCCCCGGCAGTGGACGTGTTTGGAATCAACAGCTACTTCCCGCAGGACATCTCCGTCCTGCACCGGACCGTTCTTCGTACACGGATCGGCCGGCCCTACCTCGTGTCCGAGTTTGGACCGCCGGCATACTGGGGCGTGCACTGGACTTGGGACGACCTGGGCCTTCCCGTGGAGCCTACGGACCTGGTGAAGTCTCTCTCATACGCCGCGAACTGGAAGTACCACGTCGAGGCGCACAGGGGTTGGAACCTCGGCGGCAACGCGTTCGTCTGGAAGGACAAGAAGGAGGGCTCCTTCACCTGGTTCGGCCTGACCGACTCACAGGACCGCCTGAAACCCGCCTACTGGTCGCTAAGGGAAGCGTGGACAGGACAGCGTCAGCCTCCGAATCGGCCGGTGGTCGTTGGGCTGGAGATCAACAAGCGGTGGATGCGCCCGGAGGAGTCCTTCGTCGTTCGAACACGCCTGCTGCCGCACCTGGACCCGGAGGGCTTCCGCTACACATACGTTGTGGGACCGGCAGCCATGACCCACCTGGCGGCGCAGTTCACGACCGAACTCCCTCGGGTGTCCATCCAGGCCCCGGGGACATCGGATGTGTACCGAGTCTACGTGTATGTCACGACGCGGGACGACCGGTGGGTGAGCACGGGTAGCACCACGTTTGGGGTCTACCTGCCGGCAGTGAAGCCCTAGTCTGGAGGCCGAGCCTGTGACCGACCCTGCGCCGGGCGAGAGGACCGGGGAGATCGTTCGGGACTGCGCGTTCCTTAGCGCCCTGGTGGTGCTGTCCCTCGTCCTCTACGTTGGCCGCCTGGGGTTCTATGGCGATGACTGGTCCTACTTGAGCTGGTTTGGTGCCGCCCCACATCAGTCTCTGCTGGGCAGATTCGACTTCCTCTACTCCCCTACTGGAACAGGTAACTGGGTCAGGATACGGCCCGTTCAGATTCTCCACTTGGCCGCCCTCTACACATTGTTCGATGTCAGGCCCCTCGGGTACCACCTGGTGAACGGAGCGGTCTTCCTGTGTGCCACCCTGCTGCTGTACCTGGCGCTCTCCGAAATCGGGCTGCCCCGCCTGCTGTCCCTCGCAGTCACGGCAGTATACGCGATGCTTCCGCACTACTCCACAGATCGCTTCTGGATGGCTGCGTTTCAGGCCAACCTCAGCATGGCGCTCTACTTCCTCAGCCTATGCGCCAGTCTCAAAGCCCTCAGGGCTGGGCGGACCTGGCTCTGGGTCTGGCAGGCCGTCGGCGTCGTGACCCTCGCGGCCAGTATCCTTGCATACGAGGTGGTACTGGGGTTCGCCTACGCCGGTCTCGTGCTGATCTGGTACCGTGGGCACCAGCTCTCGAGTTCCCCATCCGCCCCGCCGGCGCCGTCGAGAACACCGGTGCTCCTCGCTGTGAATCTCGCAGTACTGCTGCCGATAACGGCCTGGAAGCTCTTCTTGGGCGCCCCCTTGGGAATGCAGACGGGGCTCGTACAGCACCTTTCCTTCATCCTACGCACTGCAGTAGGCCTCCACTACGGCAGGGACGACTATGGATTCAACATCAAGCAGGCGGTCCTCGTTAACTTTGGGACCTACGGAATCGGCCTGCCGCGAGTTGCCTGGAAGGCCGCATTCGACTACGCTGACCCGGCGATACTCATCGTCGCCGGCGTGGCGGGAGTGATCGTCTTTGCGCACCTCTACGGCGTCGCTAACCGGGCGGGCCGCACACCACCCCGGAACCTCCTCAGGATGTTCCTGGCCGGCCTCCTGGTCTTCGGTCTAGGGTTCGCGGTATTCCTCGCTACAGTAGCGATTCAGTTCTCCCCCACGGGGATCACCAATCGTACGGCGATTGCGGCTGCCCTCGGCGTGGCCCTGTGCTTGGTTGCCCTGGCGTGCCTCGTCGGCGAGCTCCTGTGTCCACGGTTGCGTCCGTTAGTCCTCGCCTTGCTCCTTGCCCTTGTGTCGGCAGCGGGTCTCTTAATCAACAATGCGATCGCACGGTTTTGGATCGCAGCCTATGAAAAGCAGCAATTGGTGCTTGCCGACATTCGGCGACACATCCCGACTCTGCCATCGCATAGCACGCTAATCCTGGATGAAGTATGTCCCTACGTGGGCCCGGGCATTGTGTTCGAATCAAGCTGGGATCTGACTGGCGCGTTGCGAATGCTCTACGGCGACATGACGTTGCAAGCGGATGTAACTTCTGCGAGGCTGGGGGTTGGGAAGGACGGAATCACAACCGGACTTGCGCAAGTCGCGTGGCTTGAGGGCCCTGACGGTGTTAGAATCAGGTCAACGTAGCAATCATCGCAGCTTCGACGGAGCAGACATCGATGTGGCCGGTGGTGGGTATTCCCCCGATGTGGGAAGATCTGCTGGACCGTTTCCGGGATTGTTTTCGTCGATCCGACCAGTTCCAACACTTTGCCGAGTACGTCATTGGGCTGATCGTCTCGTCCCGCTTCTCGGTGCAGGCCCTCAATGATCTCTTCACGGGGCACCGCCACGCGAGCACCAAGCGGCGGTTCATGGGCGAGGCGCCCTGGTCGCCCGAGAAGGTCATGCGCCGGGTGGTCCGGCTGGTGAAAGAACACGCCGGGTTTTCCAAGCCCAGCCGGGGCTTTCTGGTG
>JASEHJ010000125.1 GCA_030018905.1 bacterium
CCCCTCGGACGCGGTGCGTCAGGCACTTGCCGCGGGCTTTCAGGCCACGTCCGACCCGGCGGTCCTGGCCACGTCGGACGTGGCCTTTATCTGCGTCCCCACTCCCTTCACCGCCCAGAAGGAGCCCGACACCTCCCACATAGCCCAGGCGGCGCGGCAGGTGGCGGCCCACCTGCGCCCCGGCCGCCTGGTCATCCTGCGCAGCACCTCGTACCCGGGCACCACGGAGGAGGTCGTCCGTCCCATCCTGGAGGGCACCGGGCTGCGCGTGGGGCAAGAGGTCTTCCTGGCCTTCGCCCCCGAGCGCATTGACCCGGGCAACCGGCTGTTCCCCATGGAGAAGGTGCCAGTGGTGGTCGGCGGCTGCGACCCGGCCAGCACCCGCCTGGCCGTCCGGTTGCTGCAGGAGGTGAGCCCCAGGGTCGTGCCCGTCTCGTCGCCGGCCGCCGCCGAGATGACGAAGCTGCTGGAGAACGTTTTCCGCAACGTGAACATCGCGCTGGTCAACCAGGTGGCGCAGCTCTGCGACCGGATGGGGCTGAACGTCTGGGAGGTGGCCGAGGCCGCCGCCACCAAGCCCTACGGGTTCATGTCGTTCAGGCCCGGTCTGGTGGGCGGCCACTGCATCCCGGTGGACCCCTACTACCTCGCCTGGAAGGCCCGCGAGTACGACTTCCACATGGACTTCGTCGAGCTGTCCGCCCGCGTGAACGAGGAGATGCCCTACTACGTGGTCAACCGGCTGCTGGCGGCGCTGCAGGACAACGGCGCAGCGGGCGGCCAGCGGCGCATCCTGGTGCTCGGCGTCGCCTTCAAGAGGGACGTGGACGACTCGCGGTACTCCCCGGCGTTGAAGGTCATCGGGCTGCTGCGCCGCCACCGGATGGACGTCGCCTACCACGACCCCTACGTGCCCGAGGTCTGCGTGAACGGGGAGAAGCTGCACAGCGAGCCCCTGACGCCCGGGCTGGTCGAGGGGGCGGACTGCGTGCTGATTCTGACCGATCATTCGTGCTTCGACTACCCGGCGATCGTCGGGCAAGCCCGCCTGGTCTTCGATACGCGCAACGCCACCGGGGGTCTCACCGCGGGCCGGGAGAAGATCGTCAGGCTGTAGGCCCCACGCACGGCCGGCCCACTCGCGAACCCAATGCAGTTCCTGCCTCTCTTTGCCCTCGCGCTCGCCCTGTCGTACCTGGGGACCTGGGTCGTGCGCCTGGCCGCCCCGCGGCTCGGCCTGCTCGACCACCCCCGGCGCGATCGCTGGCACCGCCGCCCGGTGCCCAGGCTGGGCGGGGTCGCCATCTACCTGGCGTTCACGGCACCGCTGCTCCTGTTTGCGGAGCGGCCGCTCCCGGCCGAGACGGTGGGGCTGCTGGCCGGCGGGGCGGCGATCTTCATCGTCGGCCTGGTGGACGACCTGGCCCGCCTGGGCAACCGGCCGAAGCTGATCCTGCTCATCCTCTGCTCGGTGATCCCCGTGCTGGCCGGCGTCAGGTTCGAGCTGCCGCCGGCGGTCATCGGGGCGCCGCTGGCCGTGGTGTGGATCCTGGGCGCCACCAACGCCTTCAACTGGCTCGACAACATGGACGGGGTGGCCGCGGGGGTCGCGACGATCGCCGCGCTGCACCTGGTGGCACTGGCCTGGCTGCTGGGAGGGGTGGAGACGCTGGGCCCGGCGGTCATCCTCGTCGGGGCCGGCCTGGGGTTCCTGGCGCACAACTTCCCGCCCGCCCGGGTCTTCATGGGGGACGCGGGCAGCGGGTTCCTCGGCTTCACCATCGCCACGGTCGCCGCGATGGGCACCTACCGGGACGTGTCCAACGTCCTCTTCACGGTGCTGGGCCCGGGGCTGATCGTGGCGGTGCCCATCTTCGACACCGCCATGGTGACGGTGCACCGGGTCCTCAACCGGCGGTCGGTCTTCCAGGGCGGGCGCGACCACCCTACCCACCGGCTGGTGGCCATGGGCCTGCCCGAGCGGAAGGCCGTGCTACTCCTCTACGCGTTGAGCGCGGTGTCGGGTACCGCGGCCCTGACCGCGTCGTCGCTCGGTCTCTATGCGGGGCTGAGCGTCTCGGCGGTGCTGCTGCTGGGTTTCCTCGCGCTGGGGGTTGCCATCTCGCACGTCCGCGTCTACGAGGGCGGCCTGGCAGACGGCCGGGCCGGGGGCGGGAGCCCGCTGCCCAACGGCCTCACCCCGCTGCCGGCGCCGTTCGCCAACAAGCGGTGGATCTTCCTGATGCTGGTGGACATCATCCTGGTCACCGTCGCCTACATCGCCGCCCACCTGCTGCGCTACGAGGGGCACCTGCCGGGCCGGGTGGCCGCCGACGTGGCCCGGACCCTGCCCCTGATCCTGGGGGCCAAGATGGCCGGCCTCTACCTGGCCGGGATCTACCGCGGCGTCTGGCGCTATGCCGGGATGCCCGACCTGATCCGGATGGCGGCGGGCGCGACCCTGGGGTCGGGCCTTGCCATCACCGGCCTGTTCTTCTGGACCCGCCTGGACGGCTTCTCCCGCACCGCCCTGGTGCTCGACTGGGGGCTCATGCTGGTGCTGGTGGCCGGCAGCCGCTTCTCGCTGCGCCTGGTGCGCGAGTACCTCGGCACCCACGCCGAGCGGGGCCGCCGCGCCCTCATCTTCGGCGCCGGCGCGGGCGCAGTGCTCCTGCTCCAGGAGCTGCGCCAGAACCCCGCACTGGACTACCGGCCCGTCGGATTCGTGGACGATGACACGGCCAAGCAGGGCGCCATCATCCAGGGACTGCGGGTGCTGGGGCCGCGCTGCGACCTGGCCGCGCTGATCCGCCGGCACCGCATCGAGGAGGTCCTGCTGGCGGCGCCCTCCTGCCCGCCCGACGTGGTCTGCGAGGTGGCCCGGACCTGCCGGGCCGCGGGCGTGGAGGCCAGGCGGATCCGCGTGACGCTGGAGCGCGCCGATGACGGGACGGCGGCCCTGGGTAGCCCTGGGGCCAGCGCAGGCACCGTGCGGCCACAGGAGGTCCTTCGAGCGTGACCCACCCGCGGCCGCGGCCGCGGCAACTGGCTATCGACCCGAGGCGAGCGTTTGCGCGGGAGGCGGAACGTTGCGATACCTGGTAACCGGAGGAGCCGGGTTCATCGGTGCGCACATCGTGCGGGCGCTTGTCCGGCGCGGCTGCCCGGTGCGCGTGCTGGACAACTTCTCCACCGGCCGCGCTGCCAACCTCGCCCACGCCCTGGGCCGCGACCTGGTCCCGCCTGACCCCGGCGAGCGCGCCCTGCTCGACGGTGTGGAGGTTCTCAACGGGGACATTCGCGACCCCGAGGCCTGCCGGCTGGCATGTGAAGGTATGCAGGTGGTGCTGCATCAGGCGGCCATGCGGACGGTGCCGCGATCGCTCGAGGACCCGGTGGGCGCCCATGACCAGAATGCCACCGGCACGCTGAACCTGCTGGTGGCCTCTATACAGGCCGGGGTACAGCGGTTCGTCTATGCGTCATCGTCTTCGGTGTACGGCGACAACCCCGACCTGCCGAAGCGAGAAGATCATCTGGTGGCCCCGATCTCGCCCTACGCGGCCTCCAAGATGGCGGGCGAGCTCTACTGCCGCGTGTTCGCGCGGGCCTACGGGCTCTCGACGGTGTCGCTCAGGTACTTCAACGTGTTCGGCCCGCTCCAGGATGCTCAGTCCCAGTACGCTGCCGTGATCCCGCAGTTCATCACCGCGATCCTGGCCGGGACCCCTGTCAAGATTCACGGCGATGGCCTCCAGTCGAGGGACTTCACCTATGTGGACAATGTCGTGCTTGCCAACCTTCTGGCCGCAGAGACCCCGGGGCTGCAGGGTGAGGCGTTCAACGTCGCCTGCGGGGAACGGCTGACGATTCTTGACGTCGCTGAGGCCATCGAGCGTATCGTGGGGCGGAGCGTCGAACGGCACCACACGCCCCCGCGCAACGGCGATGTGCGCCATTCGCTTGCGGACATCTCACAGGCCCGCGCGCGACTCGGCTACGAGCCGAAGATCCGGTTTGCCGAAGGGATTGAGCGCACCGTGTCTTTCTACATAAGCCGCGCCGTGCCCGAGAGTGCTTCCGGCACGAAGGTGTGAGGACTCCTGTCTGAGGTGAGAATATGTCTCGGATCGGCATGGCTCGCGTCGGCATCGTAGGCTACGGGCGCGTCGGGCAGGCGATGGAGGCGTTCTTCGGACGCCGGTATGAAGTGACCGTCTACGACCCACCGAAGGGGCACAGCAGCCGGGACGACATCAACGGAAGCGCCCTGGTGGCCGTCTGCGTACCCACGCCCATGCGCTCGGATGGCTCGTGCGATACTACAATTGTCGAAGAGGCCGTCGGATGGATCGAGGCCGGCACGATACTGCTCCGCTCAACCGTCCCGGTCGGCACGACCGACGAGCTGAAGGCGAAAACGGGCAAGCCGATCGTGTTCTCCCCGGAGTACGTGGGCGAGCCGCAGTACTGGGTTCCGTACGGCTTCATGCGGGACGAGATCGAGTGTCCCTTCTACATCTTCGGCGGCGATCCGGCGGACTGCGAGCGGGTGATCGATCTGTTCGCCCCCATCGCCGGCCCGATGAAGCAGTACCGCGTGACGTCGGCCCGCATTGCCGAGGCGGTGAAGGCGTTCGAGAACGAGTTCATCGCCTGGAAGGTCATGTTTGCCAACGAGATGCGGGAGGCGTGCGCCGCATGGGGCGTGCCGTACTGGGAAACCCGGGACCTGTGGATGCTGGACCCCCGTGTGGGTCCCATGCACACCGCCTCGTGGGGCAACAGCCGTGGGTTCTTTGGGAAGTGCCTCCCGAAGGACACGCTGTCGATGCTGCGATCCCTGGAGCGCGCCGGGTACGACAAGCGGGTCCTCAGGGCGATCGTCTCCAAGAACATCGAGTACCGGGGTGAGCAGGACTACCCCGCGGACCTGGACTTGTAGCCTCGCCAGGTAGTTCAAGGCCCCGAACCAGCGCTTCGGTACTGCCCCCTCAGCGCTGCCGGCACCGGCTCTTGTGTTGGTGCCATCACCCCGCGGCCCGTAACTTCCGCAGGCTCCCCCCTCCCTCGGCACCGCCCCCGCAGTCTCCCCCACTCCCGGCGCTGCTGCGCCCGGCGTTTGTCGGCTTCCCCCGCCTGGCGGACAATGGGGCCAACCCGCAGGGGGGTGACTGGATGGTGTCTGGCCGACCCGCAGCAGAACCCGAAGAGGGCGCGATGAGGACGCTCCGGCAGGGGGTCACCGTCGAGGAGTTCTGGCGCCTGTGCGGCGACGGGCGCCGAAGGGAGCTCGTGGCGGGGGAGGCCCGCGAGGTGGCGCCGTCGGGGGCCAGGCACGGGCAGGTGGCCGCCAGGGTGGGGTGGCTGCTCAAGGATACTGGGAACGCGCAAGGCTTCTTCCCCGGCCCGCCGGACCTGGCCGTGCAGGTGATCTCCCCAGGCGACCTGGCGCAGGAGGTCGAGCGTATCAACGATGCCTGTAAGGGTAGTTTTGCACGATCGCTGACAACCATCGGCGCGGGCGCTGCGGTTTTCAGCGACATCCCTCCGCGCGTGGTCGCGGCCGGTCTGCCGCCAAGGCCCATCGGCAAGGCGGCCGGGAGCCCGCCGGGGCCGGCGAAGCCTGCCAGGAGTCGGTCTGAAGAACAGGACAAACAGGATGCTTCGCGACGTGATGAAGGGGCAGCCCGCGGCTGCCATCACACCGCTGACCGAGGACGGTCTGGAGGACTTCATCCTGGAGCACAGTCCCAAGGTCAGAAAGCTGATCGCCGAGGCTGAGGCCGACCTGAATGCCGGTCGGGTCGTCTCACTCGATGCGTACCTGAGTCGGCGATCGGGCCGGTGAGCCGGTTCGCCGTTCAGATCACCCGCGCCGCGGCGAGGGATCTGGACCGCCTTCCGGAATCAGCCCGAGAGCAGGTGTGCCAGGACCTGCGCACGCTGCAGGACGAGCCCACTGGAAGCCCGCCTCGCGTCAGGCGGCTGAAGGGTTTTCCCTTCGCGCTGTACAGGCTGCGTACCACCGACCACGGAGTGCTCTACCGGCTCGACAGGAGCACAGTAACCGTCATGAGGGTCATCGATTGGAAGGATCTGGCGCGCATACTGCGGCAGACTTGAATCGGCACCCCGGCTGCCGCAAGGGTGCTGCACATGCCTGAGGGCAGAGCCCGCGCAACCCTTGCCAGCGTGGACTCAAGGCGCATTCGCGCCCGCCAGCACCCCTGGGCGCACGGAGTAGTTGCGACTACAATCGGAGACGATATGACTCCAATTGGCGCTTTTCCGTCCACCAACCTGGACGTGTTGGGCACCCGGCTCCGGGTCCGGTTGCTGCGGCACATGGCCGTGCGTGGCGGAGAACATACCGGTTGAGGCCTTGCGCGTGTGCTTGGTGAGCAGCACAAGCAGGTCCTGACGGCGCTGCTGCCTGCCTTTCTGGCTGAGGCACGCTGGACCGAGCCCCGGGGCTCTTCAGGCCGTGCAGGCCTCGTTTCATGAGCGATACGGCCACGCGGTGTCACCCGTTGTGTTCAGCCAGCATGACTCCCGCTCCCGCATGCGGAAGCGCGACCCGCTGGTCTGCAGCATAGTGCGCGAAGGTGAGGTGCTTGCTGGTCGGCCGCTGGTGGAGATTCTCGGGAAGGTGACCACTCGTGACTAGAAAGCCCGGAGGGCCCAGGGACTTCCGGCATTGAGACCGGTGAGGCGCAGTTCCTTCTGTAGGCATTCTGGCAGGGAAGGTGGCTGTGCCGATCTGGATGGAGGCTGTGCGTCGTGCGCCTCGACAAGTTCCTCCAGTCAAGCCGCCTCGTGAAGCGCCGTGCCATGGCGAACCGCCTGTGCGACGCCGGGCGTGTGACCCTAAACGGCCGCCGGGCCAAGCCCGCCGCCTCATCGCGATCACC
>JASEHJ010000126.1 GCA_030018905.1 bacterium
CACCCATCGCTATGACCGTGCTGTCCCTGGTCCTGCCGTATCCGGCGATCCGCTGGGTCTGCATCGTCGCAGCGGTGCTCTGGGTCATCTTCAATCTCGCGGGCCTGCCCTACAAGGGCGCCTACGACAACTTCCTGATCGTAGTGAGCTTCATCGTCTGCGGTCTGATTGTCTGGTATGCGTGGACGTGGCGAACCCCTGCTTGACAAAAGGCGGGGCCGCCTCATCGCCACCCGTGAAAGCAGCCCGCCCAACGGGCGGATCCAGCAGACTCGGGCGGATCCAGCAGACAGGGCGCTTGGTGAGGTAGATTCGGGTTCAAGCGGGTTGTGAAGCGCCCTGCAGCTGATCCGCAACAGCGTTATACGCTCAAGGGACTATGAAGGTAACAATCTCGGCTTGGTTAGGAGGGCTGGCACTCGTAAGCCTTGGATGCTCCGCTCAGGCGGGGCTGCTCGAGGAGGCCTGTGGTCTGGCCTATAGGCAACTCAGCTCGGTATCGAACCTCAGCCTTAACAAATCCACTGGCAGCTTTACGGATGACGGCCATTCATACAGCGGCTGTGTTGTTCGTCTTGCAGGCGATCGAACAAAGATCAAAGACGTCCAATACCCAGGCCCTCTCTTTTACCCTTCCGAAGGCTCCGCCCTGTACCAACAGGGGTGGCATGCCGACAGAGAGGCGGATGGTCCAGACGGCACCTCATTCCGAATCTCAAAGAAAAACGTATTCTGCCTGGTCGAAGGCAACTGGGATGGAGGGGATGACAGTGATCCAAAATATGTCCCTTCAACTCGCTATGCGGTCACAGTGTCGTGCAGCTATCAGAAACGGTAATCGCGGCACAACTCTGCGTTAGCCTGCTTATCACAATCGTAGCGGCGTGTTACCTGCTCGTAGCGGGCAACAGGCAAACAGCGAAGGGTGCCGCCCATAGACACATTTGCGAGAGGAGAAGTGACGATGTCTCAATCAGATAGACTCGACCGCAGAGGCTTCTTACGCTTATCGGGCCTTGGGACTGCGACCCTGTTCGCCGGTGGCGGCCTGGCCACCCTCCTGAGCGGATGCACCTCATCTAAACAGGCCAGGGTCGTCCACACGGCAACCACTGCCGAGCTGGAGATCGCCCTGCAAGCGATGCGGGGAGAAATACCCATCCTCCCCGGCAAAGCCACGCGTGTCTGGACATACCAGGGTCAGGTGACCAAAGGCGCCCCTGCCGCCCTGCAAACCCTACCCGGTTCCTATCTTGGGCCGATCTTGCGGGTGCTGAAGGGGCAAAGAGTGCGCATCGCCTTCACTAATAACCTACCTGAACAATCCATTGTGCATTGGCACGGTCTGCACGTACCGGACGATATGGACGGACATCCGCGCCATGCCATCGGACCCAATCGGACCTATGTTTACGAGTTCCAGGTCCTCAACCGCGCCGGTACATACTGGTTCCATCCCCATCCCCACAAGATCACCGGGCCCCAAGTGTACAAGGGCCTGGCCGGCTTGTTTCTAGTCTCTGATGATGAGGAAATGGCCGCTGGCCTGCCTTCTGGTGAGTATGATATCCCACTGATCATTCAAGACCGCACCTTCGACACCGACAACCAACTGGTCTATCTTCCCGGCGGGATGATGGATCAGATGATGGGGTTCCTGGGAGACCGCATCCTGGTCAACGGGCAGCCCGACTTTGTGCTGCCAGTGGCGACGCGGCCTTATCGTCTGCGTCTGCTCAACGGTTCCAACTCCCGCATCTACAAGCTGGGTTGGGAGGATGGTACCCCCTTGACGGTCATTGCCACCGATGGGGGCCTGCTGGAAAAGCCGACGCAGCGCAGCTATGTCGCCCTCGCTCCTGCCGAGAGAGTCGAACTGTGGGTTGATTTCAGTGGGCGTCCCTTGGGTAGGGAACTGCGCCTACAAAGCCTGGCTTTTTCCGGCGCTGAAGCCGGAGGTATGGGGATGATGATGGGTCGTTCGCCGGCGCTGGCCGATGGGTCGGAGTTTACCGTGCTACGTGTGCGCGTGGAACGAGAGTCCAAAGAGAAGCAGGCACTGCCCGAACGCCTCTCAACCATTCAGCGGTACCGGCTGGAGGATGCGGTCAACCGCACCAGGCCGCGCCCCTTCAACCTGGCCATGCAGCGAATGCTTTGGACTATCAACGGACGCACCTTCGAGATGGAGGACGTGGCCGAGGGTGAAGTGGTCAAATTGAATACCCTGGAGGTGTGGGAGTTTATCAATCAGCCGGGCGGCATGGGTATGGGCATGATGGGCGGTATGGCGGAAGAGATGGCCCATCCCATACACATCCACGGGCTGCAGTTCCAGGTTCTGGAGCGGCAGGTGCGCCCCGAGATGGCCGCCGCCTGGGAAACCGTGCGCGCCGGCTACGTGGACGAGGGATGGAAGGACACGGTGCTGGTGATGCCGGGCGAACGAGTCAGGCTTCTGCTGAAGTTTGAGGACTTCACCGGCCTGTATCTTTATCACTGCCACAATCTGGAGCACGAGGACCTGGGGATGATGCGCAACTACCGTGTAACGGCGTAATTCGACGGCGATCCGGACCGCGTCGCAGAGCGGCGCCTGGGCCTGGGCGAGGTCGTAGTCGGCCCGTAGGTCCCGGGACGGTCTACAAGACGCTCGAGAAGAAGCCGGTGGAGATCCACGGTTGGGCCGGGGCGGACGAGGCGCGCCGGCTTGTGGCCGGAGCCCGAGAAGCGTACGCGGCCCGGGGCGGCTCAGAGCGTCAGCCCGCGTGACCGCGCGAACTCCGACAACTCCTCCCGCCGCGGCATCGAGGGCTGTGCACCCATCCGGGTCACCGACATCGCGCCCGCGGCGTTCGCGAACCGGACCGCCCCGGCCAGGCTCCTGCCCTCGGCGAGAGCCACCGCCAGCGCTCCGGCGAACGCATCACCCGCGGCGGTTGAGTCCACGGCCTTGACCGGAATCCCCGGCACCGCCTCGCGCGTCGCGTCCACCGCCAAGAAGGCGCCCTGCGCGCCGCGCTTGATGACCGCTGCCTGGCATCCCAGCTCCAGGAGGCGGCCTGCAGCAGCGACCGCGCCCTGATCGTCGGCCACCGCGATTCCGGTGAGCGCCCGGGCTTCAACCTCATTTGGGTTTATCACGAAGAGACTCCGGTACAGATCTTCGGGCAGCGACCCGCCCGCCGGTGCGGGCGCCGGGTCCAGCACGACACGGCAGCCGCTGCGCTTCGCCAAGGCCGCGGCGTGCGCCACCACGTCCGCCGGCACCTCGAACTGCAGCAGCAGGACCTGGCTCTCTGCGATTACCTCAGCAGCGGCATCCACGTCCGCAACCGGCAGGCGCATGTTGGCCCCTGAGGCCACGACGATGGTGTTGTGACCGGCGAGATCTACAGTGATGAGCGCGACACCCGATGCGGTGCCCTCGGTGGCGCGGACGTGCGCAGCGTCAATGCCTTCCTGCTCCAGGCCGGCACGCAACTTCCCGCCGAAGGGGTCGTCCCCAACGCGGCCGACCATGACCACGCTCGCTCCCAGCCTGGCTGCGGCCACGGCCTGGTTGGCACCCTTGCCTCCCGGGAAGACGGCGAACGAGCCGCCCAGCACCGTCTCCCAACGCTCAGGCAGCTTCGGCGCCCTGACCACAAGGTCGGTGTTGAGGCTGCCCACGACGGTGATCCGTGGTGCCACGGTCATCCACCTCTCTTTCGGGCCGGCCTGAACGCCTCCAGCCGGGGCATGAGGTCCCGCAGCAGGATCCCGCTCGAGAACGGCAACACCGTCGCCGGAAGACTCCCAGCCGCCACGGCCATCGCCTTCCGGACGGCTACGATCAGGTTCGGCCCCCGCACCGCGGCGAGCTTATCGAGCTTCGTCTGGAGGTACTGTGGAGTCCAGTACCCGACGATTTCCAAGGCCACCTCGGTTCCGTCCTCGTGGGTGAAGACGAAGTCCGGCACCACCAGCGCCTCGCCCGCATCGAGGATGACCGCTTCCCGGCCGAGTCGCCAGCCGCCGCGCTCGGGGCCGAACTTGCGCGCGAAAGTCTCCTCCAGGCGCGAGTCGAACAGCGCCGGGACGGGCACCCGCGAGCGCAGGCCGTCGGCGCCCGAGAGCGCGAACAGAACCGGCCGCCACCCCTTGCGCATCACGATCTCGGCGGTCAAGGTCCAGCCTCGGGCCTGGACGAGCGCCGCCAGGAACTTCGCGAAGTCAACCCCGTAGGCGTGGGTGTACCGGAGGAGCGAGTTTGGGCCGTCGAAGACCAACCGGTATGCCCCACCGCGCACCCGTTCGCCCCGGTGCAGTAGCCGTGAGAGGCGCGCGTACTGGACGATGTGCCTGAAGTCGCGCCGGGCTTCAACGGTGATCCGGACGGCGTCGTAGAGCAGCGCCTGGGCCTGAGCGAGATCGTAGTCGGCACGGAGGTCGCCGGCGGCGTAGTCGAGGGGGAACGCGCTCATCCGGTGGAACTCGGGATAGTCGGCGTAGAGCAGGGGCACGGCGTCCTCGGGGCGGTGGGGCGCCGGGTTGAGCCCTGCCGCAAGCAGGTCCCGGGCACGGTCGCGCTCGAGTACCGGGTGATTCCGGGCCGCCGTCTCGAACACCCGCACCCGCACCTCGGCCTGCCGCGAGCCGCGGGGCCACTCGTAGGTGGCCACATCGTCCAGGAGCTTGATGATCCCCTCGACCCGATCGGGCTGGATCCCGCCGAGCGCGCCCCGCGCAGCTTCCCGCACGCGTCCCCGCCGGCCGCCGACCAACCGCCGGTAGACGGCGATGGCCCTCGCCAGGTACGGCAGGTCCTCGTCGTCCAGCCGATCAGAAGAGATCGAGCTGCCGGGCCTGATCCACCGATAGACGCGTTGCTGTTTGGTAAGCATCCGTCCGGCTCCGGCGCCGTGCCCTAGTGATCTCGGGGCTCTCCTGCACCACGACCTCGTAGAGGCGCGCGGAGCGGTCGCCCGACCTGCGCAGCAGCCGCCCCAGGCGCTGCACGGCCTCCTTGGCGCCCTTCTCGCCCCCGAGCACCACGCCGACCTTCACCGCGGGCGCGTCCCATCCCTCGTTGAGGACCTCACAGGCGACGAGGGCGCGCAGCGTACCCCTGGCGAACGCATCGAGCACGAGGTTCCGCTCTTTCTTGTCCGAGTGGGCGGTGAGCGCCGGGATGAGGAAGCGCGCCGAGACGTCCAGGGCCATTCGGTTGGAGGCGGTGAAGATCACGCACTGATCAGCAGGGTGCAGGCGGAAGACGTCTTCGACCACGCGCAGCTTCTCGGCGGAGCGATGGATTAGCGTCAACTTCCGCCGGTAGGCGCGCAGGATCGCCTTGGCCTCGGGATCGGTGCGCGACCGCCTGGCCAGGTCGTGCGTCCAGTCGAACGCCGGGGCTCGCCCGCCCGCGGCCCCGCCACCAGCCCGCGATCCCCTGCCGGTGGCGGTATCCTTTCGGCGGTGGGCGACGTACGCGCGGATCCGCCGCGAGAGCCCGTCGAACTCGGCCTGCTCGTCCTCGGTCAGGGCGATCGGCACGCGGATGATGCTGTAGCCGGCCAGGGTCTTCCCCCTTGCGTCGGCGATCTGTTCTTCGTACACGATCGGGCCGATCAGCTCGTCGAGCAACCGGTCCAAGCCGTCGGCACGGCGGGGGGTAGCGGTGAGCCCCAGCCGCATCGGCGCCAGGCAGTCCAGCGCGCTCTCGCGGAAGGTGGCCCCCGGGAGGTGGTGCGCCTCGTCGTAGACGATGAGACGGTACCGGTTGCCGATCTCCTTCATGTGGATGTAGGCGCTGTCGTAGGTGGTGACCGTGATCGGCCAGACCTCGTGACGCCCGTCGCCCAGGACCCCGGCGTCGAAGCCCAACCCCTGCTTGATCCGGCGCTGCCACTGGTACATCAGGTCGCGCAGCGGCACGACGATCAACGCCGAGACGCGGTGGCGGGTGATCAGGGCCAGCGCGATCTCGGTCTTGCCCGTGCCCGTGGGCTTGACGACGACCCCCCGGCCTCCGGCTCGCTCCCATGCCTCCACCGCGGCCTGCTGGTCGGGCCGTAGCCGTGGCAGCGACGGGATCAGCGGCGGGCAGTCGAAGAACCGCGGCGCCTCGTCGTGTAGGTCCAGGTGGTAGGCCGGCGCGTCTTCCCGAACCTGCAGGTAGTGCACCGCCTCGGTGCGCCACGCCAGCACGCGCGGGTCCCAGATCAGGTAGGGCGGCACCCGGGTGGTTTTGGGGAGGTCGAGGCGGAGGGATCCGCGGTCGAACCGGAGCCGGCCCGAGCTGGTCATCATGCCTGTGTCTTGGCGTGCCATCTACCTCTTCCCTGCAAGCAAAGGACTCCTCCCAATATGATCTCTGGGCATTCTACCGGAATAGGGCCGCCCTAGTAATCGTAGAAGATCATAAGGACAGCTGGCCAATAACGGTGGCTGGCCAATAACAGGAGGTGAATCATGAACAAGGCAGAGGTGAAGCATTTCGGCAAGCCAGATGAGGTTCGGGAGTTCCCAAAGGGCCGACTGGAGCTCATCAAGATCGGCGGTGCGACGGTGGGCCGTGCCATCTTCGAGCCGGGCTGGAGATGGGCGACCTCGGTCCAGCCGATCGCGAAGACCAAGAGCTGCGAAGCTCCACACTTTCAGTATCATGTTTCAGGGGTGCTGAAGATCCGGATGGACGACGGCACCGAGTTTGAGGCCCGGCCAGGAGACGTGTCGCTTCTTCCCTCAGGTCACGATGCGTGGGTCGTCGGAGATGAGCCTGCGGTCTTCGTGGACTTCCAGGGGATGGTCGACTATGCAAAGTCTCTGTAGATAGGCCTTGCTTGCGCTGACGTGTCAAGGCCTAAGGCCAACTAGCCCATGTTTGACATCGACAGGGCTGAAACCCGCATGGTTGA
>JASEHJ010000127.1 GCA_030018905.1 bacterium
CAACCGCGGCCGCGGAGGCGGTCAGGGTCCAGTCGCCGCCGCCCAGCAACCGGGCGGCCGCAACCGCGAGCCCTCCTTTGAGCAGATCAAGCGCGGCGGCCAGCGCGAGGGTGTGGGCCCCGGCCGCAGCGGCCACCGTCCCCAGGCCGAGGTTGTGCGCGGAGTAACGGCGCAGATCCACACCGCGCAGGAGCCGGCCAACGGCGTATCCGGTAGGAAGGCCTCCCAGAGCGAAGGCGAGGACGGTGGCGACGATGCTCAGCACAGGGGTTACTTGGCCCCGAACAAGTTACTTGGTCCCGAACAGGCGATCGCCCGCATCTCCCAACCCAGGCACGATGTAGCCCTTGTCGTTGAGGTGGCTGTCCACCTCGGCGGTGTAGATCTCAACGTCCGGGTGGGCCTCCTGGACCTTCTTGATCCCTTCAGGCGAGGAGATAATCGCCATCACCTTGATGTTGTGGCATCCATGGGCCTTGAGGGTGTTGATCGCCTCTACGGTTGATCCGCCGGTGGCCAGCATGGGATCGAGAATCATCGCCTCCCGCTCGGCAATGTCGGCCGGAAGCTTGACGAAATAGCTGACCGGTTGCAGGGTGTCGTGGTCGCGGTACATGCCTATGTGTCCGACCCGCGCGGTAGGAATGAGCCGGGTAATCGCGGTCTCCATCACCAGCCCGGCCCTCAGGATCGGAATCACCGCCAGCTCCTGCCCGGCGATGGACCAGCCGGTTGTCTTGGCGAGCGGCGTCTCGACTTCGATCTCGCGTACCGGGTGCGAGCGGGTCGCCTCATACGCCATCAGCGCCGCCAGCTCCTCGGTGAGCTCGCGAAACTCCTTGTGGCCGGTGCGCTTATCTCGCAGGATCGTGAGCTTGTGCCGTATTAGCGGGTGGTCAAACACGTGCACGGTGGACATCACCGAGCCTCCTGGATGGTCTGGAAGTTGCTACCGGCTTCGCTGCCATCTAGAGGCATCCCTCCCCGTGAAGGCAAGCCGCCGGCGGCCGCCGAAGATAACCTGGGACGCAACCGCACCGATCCCCGGAGGCCCGAAAATGATCCTTGCGAGTCAGGACCTGGAACTGTCCGCGATAATGGCCCGCGAGCGAGCGCGGCAGCGGGACGGCATCGAGCTCATACCGTCCGAGAACTACGTCTCGGCCGCCGTTCTGGAGGCGATGGGTTCCATTCTCACCAACAAATACTCGGAGGGGTATCCCGGCCGCCGGTACTACGGCGGTAACGAGCACATAGATGAAATCGAGAGGCTGGCACAACGGCGCGCCAGGGACCTGTTCCACGTGCCGCACGTGAACGTCCAACCCTACTCGGGCAGCCCTGCCAACCTGGCCGTGTACCTGGCGACGTGCGAGCCGGGCGCGGTCATCATGGGCCAGAACCTGACCGACGGCGGTCACCTGACCCACGGGTGGAAGGTCAGCGCCACCGGCATCTTCTACCGGAGCGTCCCGTACCACGTGCGCCCCGATGGCCTAATTGACCTCGACGAGGTGCGGCGCCTGGCGCACGAGGCCCGGCCCCGCCTGATCTGGTGCGGCGCCACCGCCTACGTGCGGGAGATGCCGTTTGCACAGTTCGCCGAGATAGCCGATGAGGTGGGGGCGTACCTGGCCGCGGACATCGCCCACATCGCCGGGCTGGTGGCCGGCGGCGCGCACCCCAGCCCGGTCGGGCACGCGCACATCGTCACCACCACCACCCACAAGACGCTACGCGGCCCCCGCGGCGCAATGATAATGGTCACCGACCGCGGGTTGGCCAAGGACCGACAACTGCCCGAGAAGGTTGACCGGGCGATCTTCCCCGGACTCCAGGGCGGGCCTCACGACCACACCACCGCCGCAATCGCGGTTGCGCTGAATGAGGCCTCCCGGCCGGAGTTCCGCGACTATTCCGCGGCGATCGTGGCGAACGCGCGGGCGCTGGCCAGAGAGTTGATTCGCATGGGGTTCACGCTTGTAACGGGCGGGACGGACAACCACATGCTGCTGGTGGACCTTACCCCCGACGGTGCCGGCCGCGGCGTCTTGATGCAGGAGGCGCTGGACGAAGTTGGCATCACGGCCAACAAGAACACGATTCCCGGTGAGCCCTCGTCGGCGTTCTACCCCTCGGGTGTGCGCCTAGGCACGCCGGCTGCCACGACGCGCGGCATGCGCGAGGCCGAGATGGCCCAGATCGGGGGCTGGATGGCGCAGGTGCGGGAGGAGATCCGTAAGTTCCTGCTGCCGGAGGATCGGGTGGCCAGGAACCGGGCGTTGAAGGAGTTCCGCGCCACTATCGGCGCAAGTCCGCGCCTGAAGGCCATCGGGGAAGAAGTGCGGGTGCTATGCCGGAGGTTCCCGGTGCCGGGCATCTCGTAGACCGGATCGCCGGGCGGTCCTTACCTCTTGTGCTCCCTCTCGTACCTCGAGATCTTCTCGACCCGAGGGATGTGCCGCCCGCCCTCGAACGGGGTCGTCAACCAGGCCCGAACCATCTCCTTGGCAACTTCCAGGCCCACGATGCGCGCGCCCAGGGCGATCATGTTGGAGTCGTTGTGGGACCTGGCCAGCCGGGCGGTCGTAACGTCGTGGACCACGGCGCAGCGAATGCCTAGGACCTTGTTGGCCGCTATTGCCTCGCCGTTGCCGGTCCCGCCGAATATGATGCCTCGGTCGGCGTCACCGCGGGCCACCGCCTCGGCCACCGCGATGCAGTAGTCAGGATAGTCCACGGGCTCGACCGTGCCGGTGCCGAAGTCGCGCACCTCGTGGCCGAGCTCCAGCAGCAACCGTGCCACCTCGGCCTTCAGGATCACGCCCGCGTGGTCACCACCGATCGCTATCCGCACACGAATCACCTCCCACCATCAATGCCTGCGCAACAATCACCCGTGGCCCAACGGGCGGCGACCACGCGCTCCCATCCCAGGCCGTCGCGTCTTGTCTGTACCGCCTCGTAGTCGGCCCTCTTGTTCAGGAGTTCGACCACCCGAGGCGCCTGGCCTGCTGCGACCTCGAGCACCAGCCAGCCGCCCGGACGGAGCACGCCCGGAGCCGCGTCCACCAGGCGGGCGTGGACGCTCTCTCCGTACCCTGGCGCAACCACTGCTAGCTTGGGCTCAAACTCCCGGATCTCGCGCGGCAGGCCGGCGGCGGCCTCCGCGGCGACGTATGGCGGGTTGCACGCCACCGCGTCGAGCCGCCATCCTCCACCGACCACCGGGTCCAGCAGGTCGCCGGCAAGGAAGATGATGCGCTCCGCGACGCCGTGCCGGGTGGCGTTGGCGCGGGCCACTTCCAGGGCCTCACAAGAGAGATCGGTGGCCACCACTCGCGCGTCGGGCCGCAGGACCGCCACGCTCACCGCTATCGCGCCGCTGCCCGTGCCGATGTCTGCAACGACGGGAGAGGTAGTGCCGCGCAACAGTTCCAGCACGGTTTCCACCAGTACCTCGGTCTCGGGGCGCGGGATCAACACCCGCTCGTCTACCAGGAGGTCGAGCCCCATGAACTCGCGGTGGCCGACGATGTAGGCCAGCGGCCGCCCGCGGGCACGCTCGCCGATGTAGCCCAGGTACCGGGCCCAAGCCCCGTCGGGGACCGGCTGGTTCACAGCGATGTGGAACTGAGTGCGGTTCAGGTCGAGTGCGTGGCGGAGCAGGACCTCGGCCGTGACGGCGGCCTCTTCAATACCCAGCGCCGTCAGGTGCTCCCTGCCGGCCTGCCAGGCCTCGGCGACCGTCCTCAATCCACGGCCGTCAGGCGCTCTGTCTCCTCGGCCGAGGTCAGCGCGTCTACGAACTCGTCCATGTCGCCGTCGAGGATCACGTCGAGGCGGTGGAGGCTGAGCCCGATGCGGTGGTCGGTCATGCGGTTCTGGGGGAAATTGTAGGTCCGGACCTTCTCGCTGCGCACCCCGGTTCCCACCTGCTGCCGACGCTCCTGGGCGATGGCCTCGGCCTGCTCCCGCTCGGCCTTCTCCAACAGGTGCGCCCGCAGGATGCGCATCGCCTTCTCCCGGTTCTTGAATTGGGATCGCTCGTCCTGACAGACCACCACGATCCCCGTGGGGATGTGCCGGATGCGCACCGCGGACTCGACCTTGTTGACGTTCTGGCCGCCGGCCCCACCCGCCCGGTAGGTTCCCACGTCAATCTCGTCGGGCTGGATGACGATCTCCACCTCCTCGGCTTCGGGCAGCACCGCCACCGTGACGGTGGACGTGTGGATGCGTCCCGAGGCCTCGGTCACTGGCACGCGCTGCACGCGGTGCACGCCGCTCTCGTACTTCAGCCGGCTGTACGCCCCGCGGCCGGTAATGGCGACGATCACCTCCTTGAACCCGCCGATGCCGGTGGCATTCGAGGAGAGAATCTCCGACTTCCACCGGCGCAACTCCGCGTAGCGCGTGTACATCCTAAAGAGCTCTCCGGCAAACAGGGCGGCCTCATCTCCCCCCGTCCCCGCGCGGATCTCAATGATGACGTTGCGGTCGTCGCGCGGATCGCGGGGCAGCAGGAGCACCCGCAACTCCTCCTCGAGATCGTCCATCTGCTCGAGCAGTTGGACCGCTTCACTTCTCGCCAGATCGCGGATCTCGGGGTCGGTTTCCTCGCGCACCATCACCTCGGTCTCTTCGGCCTCGCGGCAGGCCTCGCGATAGGCACGGAAGCGCGACACGGTCAGGTCGAGGTCCGAGTACTCACGGGCCGTTTGCTTGTAGCGGTCCCGGTCGGAGTGAATCGCCGGGTCGGCCAGAGCCGCGGCCAGCGCCTCGAACCGGGCCTCCAGCGCCTCCAGGCGGGCCTTCATGCGGGAATCCATGCGTGTCATGCCGCTCAGATTATAGCACCGGCCCGGTCGGTTCACCTGGTCGGCCTGGGACCTGGTGGCATCTGCGGCAGCGTGCCTCGTAAGCCTCGCGCGCGCCTACCAGGATTACCGGATCGTCGTAGTGCGCCGCGCGGCCTTCCACCAACCGCTGAGTGCGGCTCGCCGGGGCCCCGCAGGTCATACAGATCGCCTGCAGCTTGGTGACTTCCTCGGCCACCGCCAGCAAGTGGGGGATCGGCCCGAAAGGCACGCCTCGGAAGTCGGTGTCGAGCCCGGTCAAGAGGACTCGGATCCCCCTGCCGGCGAGCGTCTCGGCCACCTCCCCGATCTCGTTGTCGAGGAACTGCACCTCGTCCACGGCCACCACCTCGGTGCCCGGCTCCACCAGATCCAGGATCTCCGCGCTCCGGGTGATGGGCATTGCCTCGATGCGCACGCCGTTGTGTGAGGTGATCGCACCCGAGGTGTAGCGGTCGTCCAGTGCGTGCTTGAAGACCGCCACCCGCTGCCGGGCGATTTGTGCGCGGCGCACACGGCGGATCAACTCCTCTGTCTTACCGCTAAACATGCTCCCACAGATGATCTCGATGCTTCCGGTCGCGCGATTCATCGTTACCTCCTGGTTTGCACGCGCCTCCGCCTTCGGCGGCGCCAGGCGTCGCGGAGGGCCGGCCCCGCAAGGAGAATCACGGCCAGAACAACTGGGCCCAGACCCAGCGCCCACAGCGCCGCCATGACTGCCGACCGCGTCCGAGAGGCCCTCCGTTGGACCTGCTCGCCGGCCTTCCGGCCGGCCTCCACTGCCCGAGAAGCACCCGTGATGTCGAACCTGCGCAGGGCCCCGGTTGCGCGCAGGGCCTCGACGTAGGCCGTCGCGCCGCCGGGCCTGGACACCAGCCGGCCAGGGGATTGGGCGAGGGTGTAGGCGCAGACGTATTCCACCCCACGTCTGTAAGTCAGAAAATCCGCGTCCGAGAGGCGCGGGAGCGGCGTCCGCGAGAGCCGTGCACGCCAGCGCCGGTCGGCCTCGACAATCGAGATGCCGAAGTGCCGCTGAAAGAGCGAGGGGAAATCGTACCACCGCACTCCGCCGACCTGCGCAAACGCAGCCACATGGCGCAGGCCGTGCTCCTCGGCCAGGTAGGCGAGAAACGACACGCTCTGGGCGTAGGCGCCCGGCAGGGCCCGGCTGAAGTCAAGTTGGTGCACGATCTCCGCAACCGGGGGCAGCCCGCCCCTTTCGAGAAACAGCCTTGCGTGAGCGTGGCTGTCCACCCCGACCAGCCGGTCGGCGATGAGGTCCCCCAGCCCCCAGGATAGGAGCGGCACGGCACGGCCCGCCCCCTGGCGGGCGACAATCCGCGCTATCTGGTAAGGGGAGACCAGAACGTTGTCCCCCTCGACCACTGTACCCCACCCGTTGACCGTGCCGTCCCGGAGGATCGCAAACTGCCACCAGTCCCTCCGGAGCCGCTCGGGCGAAGGGAATAGCGGGTAGATGAGCACGCCGTCCGGCGTAAGACCGCTGTCGCGTTCAATCTGCCGCAGGAGGTTGTCCAAGAGGTCCGCCACCGAGCCTGCCATGGCTTCTTCTCTTGTGCCGGGCAGGGCATAGACCGCGGATCCCGCTCCCGAAGTCGCCACCCAGGGCGGCACCGGGGGCGCGCCGCGATCGGCCGGCGGGACGGCACCGGCCGGCGGATCGGCACCGGCGCGTGGGATGGCGCCCGCGGGCGGGCTCCACGCCAGGACGGAGACCGCGGCGAGGACCACCAGCGCCAGGGTTAGCGGGCGCGTGGGGCCTACTAGACCTTCAGACCGTACTTGCGGACGAACTTCTGGACTCTGCCCTCGGCGTCAACGAACCTGCGTTGGCCGGTGTAGAAAGGGTGGCACTTCGAGCAGATCTCGACGCGGATCGCCTTCTTGGTGGATCCAGTCAGGAAGGTCTCGCCGCAGGCGCAGGTAACGCGCACTTCAGTGT
>JASEHJ010000128.1 GCA_030018905.1 bacterium
AAGGATACCACAAAGGACGCGCTGTGAGCAACATTTTATGCTCCGATTAATAAGATATCTTGCGACCTCCAGGGATATGGGCGGAAGATTTCCACCGCCGACGACTGGTACAGTATCGCCGCTTGCGACGTTTCCCGCGCCGCCCTCCACCGCCTCGTCGAACTCCCCGCCCAGATCCTCGCCCATCTCCTTCCCCATGCGCTGCGTCCACCGGGCCACGCTGCTGGGGTCGGACTCGTCGAGGTTGCCCAGCCCCGAGGGGCCGGACAGGCTCTCCAGGCGCGATTCCCGTAGATGGGCATGGCCGATCTCAGGCAGCAGGCGGCCGGAATCCCTTGGGGGCTGTCTCGGCGACGCTGGCCAGGCCCACCCCGGCCCCGGCCATCGCCCAGAAGAGCAGGCCGTTGGCCATGATGTAGATCAGCGCGCGCTTCATCTGCCGCCCTCCCCGGCCTTGCCCTTCCCTTCATCGTCTCCGCCTGCATGGTAGTAGCTGTAGTACCCGTAGTACCCCTTCCCGCGCCTGCCGGGCGCACCCGTCACCACCAGCCCCAGCATCCGCGCGCCCACTGCCTCCAACTGCTGGCGGGCCCGGCGGGCGGCCTCGCGGGGGGTCTTCTCGAGGTGGACCACCAGCAGCACACCGTCTGCGGCCGGGGCAAGCACCGCTGCATCGGTGACCGGCAGCACCGGTGGTGCGTCCAGGATTACCGCGTCCACCGCGCCGCGGCTGTGCTCGAGGAACGCCCGCATCTTGCGGCTGCCCAGCAGCTCTGCCGGGTTGGGGGGTACGGTGCCGCCGGGGATGAACCAAAGATTCTCCACCTGCGTGGGGTAGGCGGCCTTGTCCACGGGCAGGCCCTCCACCAGCAGCTCGGTGATCCCGCCGGTGCCCTCGGGCTGGAATGCCCAGCTCAGGCCGGGCCGGCGCAGGTCGCACTCGACCAGCCACACCCGGTGGCCCATCTGGGTGAACACCACGGCCAGGTTGGCGGCCACCGTGCTCTTGGCCTCGTCCGGCCCCGGGCTGGTGATCAACACTGTCCGCAGCGGCCGGTCAGGGCTCAGGTAGAGCAGGCTGGTGCGCAGGTGGCGGAAGGCCTCGGCCAGTGGCGACCGGCAGTGGTCGCCGGTCATCAGGGGACGGTCTCCGTTGCCGCCATTCTTTCTCGATGTGCGCACCTGGGGAATAGTCGCAAGTGGGTATCCACTTCGGCGGAATTGGCCTCCGTTTCATCCGGCTGCAGAGGTGGGCTCCCCTCCCCCGCCAGGCCGGTACTGCTGGGACTCCAGCACGAGCGCCGCAGCCACGCCTGCCAGCAGGCCCAATGCCAATCCCAGTGCCAGGTTCAGCAACGGCCGCGGGCGCGCCAGCCGATCCGGAGGCACGGCCGGGTCGATCACCTGGAAGATCGTCTCCTCCTGCTGCTCCGCGATGCGCGTGAGCTGGTACTGCTCCAGCAGCAGCGCGTAGCGTCGGGTCAGCAGCTCGACGTTCCGACGCAGCCGGGCGGCCTGCAGGGCCTGGGCCGGGACGGCGTCCAGCCGGCTGCGCATCCGCGCGATGAGGCGCCGCAGCTCCTCCTGGCGTCCCCGGAGCCCGGCGTGCTGCGTCTGCAGGGCCGCGATCTCGACCAGCGATCCACTCTCCTCGGTCATCCTGACATTCTCTGCCAGGGCGGCCTCGGTCTTCCCCGCCTCGCTCTCCAGGGCGCCGAGGGCCTTCACCGCTTCCTGCAGCTCGACGTCCAGCGCCACGACGCCCTCGCGGTTCTGGAACCGGCGGTAGGCCTCCTCGGCGCTGCGGAGCTCGTGGCGCGCTTCCTCGAGCTGCGTCTCGATGAACTGCCGCTTCACGGTGGATCGCTTCTGGACGTACCGGTCCAGCAGGCGCACGTACGCGTTGGCGGCCTTCGCCGCCAGGGCCGGGTCGGGGGCGTCGATCGCGATGGTCACCAGTCCTCGGCGCTCCCGGACCGTGGTCATCTTCTGCAGGATGCCGATCCGCTCGTCGGGGGCGCCGGGCGCCTGCGCCGCAGCGCGGCGGGGGCGGGGAGGATAGGGCAGGTCCACGTCCTTAACGACCGCCTCGGCCAGCACCCGGCTCTTCAGCACGGCGACCACGTAGTCGGGCGAGCGGAGCGAGAGGTCCGGGATGGCGATGGACACGTCCGCCTGCCGCAGGAACCCGCCCAGCGCGGACGACTGCCCCGGCACGTAGATGAGCGCCTCGGCACGGTACTCACGCGGCATGATCAGGGTGACCGTGGCGGCGGCCGCCGCGGCCAGCGCCACGCAGACCGTCACGAGCCGGAGCCGCCGCCGGATCGCCCGCGCGAAGTCCAGGAGGGTCGGTTCCTCGTCTAAGAGGGTCGGTTCCTCAGGCGGCATGGCTATCTCCCGAAGATCAAGGACAGGATCGGCGCGAGGATGCCGAGGATGGAGAGTACCTCCCGCGCGCGCTGCTCGGGCACGATGATCGCGTCGCCGGGCTGGACGAGGGAGTCCAGGCCGCCGGTGAGCGATCCGTCCAGACGGCGCACGATGACCTTGCGCAGGTCAGCGGTCGGCTTCGGGGCGGCCAGGCCCAGGTAGTGGCGTACGCTCCGGTTGGGCTCCCAGGCGAACCCGCCGGGCTTCTCTACGATGCCCTGCACGAACACCTGCTGGAGACGGGCCGGCACGATGAGCACGTCGCCGGGCTGCAAGCGGACGTCGGCGGCAAGGTCGCGGTCCACGATCAGGCGGTGGAGGTCCACCGGCACCCTGGTCTTCTTGCCGCCGGGGGCGTTGCGCTCGAGGTACGCCGCTCTGAGGTCGGCCGGCGCCAGCGGCTGCGCGGCGTCGGCTCCGCTGCCGGCGGCGGGACGCGTCTCCTCCAGGACCGGGCCGCCGGTCCGCACGAGCAGGGTGCTGACGGTCTCGTTCTCCCGCCAGGCGTACCCGCCGGGGCTGCGCACCCGGCCCTCCACGAAGACCACGCGCGCCAGGGCGAGCATCGAGGGGATGAAGACGGCGTCGTCGAACTGCAGGCGGACGTTCTCCGACTCGTCGCCGTCCAGGAGCAGCTTTGCCATGTTGAGGGGCATCACGGCCTTCTCGTTGTTGACGATGCGCTCGAGCTGCGCTCGCTCCAGGTCGGCATCGGGCAGCAGCCCGCCGGCCCGGAACAGCAGGTCGCGCAGCCGCATGTCGGTGACGAGCTCGTAGTCACCGGCCTTGCGGACCGAACCGGCAATCTTGACCGTGCTTCCACGAAACTGCGACAGCGAGTAGAGCATGAGGACGTCCCCCGCCTGCAGCGCCAGGTTGGCCGGCGACTGCGGGTCGCGCAAGGCGGTGACGACGTTGATCGGGATGACGTCGCGGTTCTCGATGCCCTCACCGCCTGGCCGGAAGCGGTACAGTTCGGCGCGCTCGAGGATGGCGTCGGGCCGCGGCCCGCCGGCCATCAGCAGGACGTCGCGCACCCGCATGCCAGCCGCCAGCGCGAATTCGCCGGGGCTGCGCACGGCACCCTGCACAGAGATCGCATCGCCGCGCACGAAGTCGAGGATGGAGAAGATGGTGACGGCATCGCGGTCGCGCAGTGGCGGGTTCTGAGCGCGGTCGCCGGCCAGCGCGCCGTCCAGCGACAGGGTGACGAGCTGGCGGGGCGACTGGGGCGAGCGTTCGTCGATGCGCACCAAGTGCAGGCGCGGGCGGTAGGCGTCCGTGTTGGGGCCGCCGGTGTAGAAGAGCAGGTCTTTGAGGGTCTCGCCCTGCTTCAGTTCGTAGCGGCCGGGGCGGCCCACGGCCCCGACGATGTCGACCACGGCGAACCGGCGTTGCACGATGATCGTCTGCTCGTCGCTGAGCAGGGGGTTGTCCTCGATGCTCCCCCGGGCCAGGAAGCGGTACAGGTCCACCATGCGCCGCTTACCGGCATCGGTCCGCACTTCGATGGACCGGATGGACCCGATGGTGTTGACGCCGGCCTCGGCGATGATCTCCGACAGGCGCGCGACGGCGGTGGCCACATGATAGCCCGGCCGCCGCACCTCGCCGAGCACCAGGACCCGAAAGGCCCGCAGGCCGGTGAGCAGGACCGAGGCCTGGAATCCCGGCAGGCGCTGGCGCAGCATCTGGTCCAAGCGCTGCTTCAACTGTGCGCTCGTTAGGCCAGCCACCTGCACGTCGCCGAGGACGGGTAGGAAAACCCGACCTTCGAGCGGGATCACAACATCGAACGCGTTGGGCGGCTTGCCGGGCCGCCAGATCTGGATGGCGAGTCGGTCGCCGGGCCCGAGCCGATACGTCGTCGAGCTCAGCGCACGCTCGAGGGCGACGGCGGGGCTGGGCGGCCGCTGTTCGAGCAGGTCAGAGCCGAAGATGGGCGGCGGCTCCGGGGCCTGCGATGCCGGCGGGACGGCGGGTGGAGTGGCCGGCTGTGGTGGCGGCTGCTGAAGAGGGGTCCCTGGCTGCGGCGCCCCCGGCGGAACACCCGGCTGAGCGGGTAACTGGGCAGAAAGTGACCCTGAGAGCGTAATGCACACGGCGAGCGTCAGGACGACTGGAACAAACGTCTTGTGCCTGCGGATCATTAACACCGACCCCCCTCGATCTGAATCTCCGGACCTATTGACACAGCCGACCACGAAACCAAACACGCCGACTTCTCCTCTGGAGTTCAGAGCTTCAGAACGCGAGACGCGCTTCCCAGCGAAGATACAAGTCTTGTCGCGCGGCGCCGGTCACGTGCCCCGCGTTGGTAACCGTCGCCCATGCGATCTCCACAGCCTGCGAAAGGCTGCGGGGCGATGACCACTGGTAGGCCAACCGGACCATATGGGTGGTTTCTACGATCCCCGAGAGATAGAGTCGGCGCCAGGCGTCGACCGGATCAGACCAGGTCTGCCCCAGGCGCCCTTCCCCTTTGCGGACAAGCTCGTATGCCACGCTGGCTGAAGCCTCCGCGCTCAGTCGCCGCGTCAGCTCGGCCGACCACAGCTCGCAGTCGGGCGCGCACCAGTGGCCCAGGGCGCGGCCGGCGCGCACGTAGTCGGCGACCTGGCCGCGGGTGCCGTAGATCCAGTTAGCGGCCCGGCTGTGCTCCAGCCGCAGCACCGTGCGGCCGTCTCGGAAGGGGTCGAGCAGCAGCGCCCCGGCGGTCCCGCCGAGGCGGTGGGGAAACGCGCTGCCCACGCCGACGACATCATCGGCATAGAGCTCCGTGTACAGCAGCAGACCCGGCCGCACGAGCCAGTCGATGTCAAGGGCGAGGTTGTAGTTGTCGTTGTGGACGGGCGGCCTCCTGAAGAGGGACGCCAGGGGAAGCGGGTTGAGGGCGTACAGGAGACTGAGCCCCCCGACTCCGACCATCGTCTCGCTGACACCGATCCGCACGTCGTCGCGCGCCAACCAGTCCACACGAAAACCGTAGATGTACCGCTCCGGATAGGCCAGCGGCGCGACAACCTTGACGACGCGCAGGCGCTCACCCGTCAGGCAAAGGCGCAGGGCTTCCACGGGACCGGCGTTGTCGGACATCACGAACGCTCCCCGAAATCCGGGGCCCCACCACAGCGCGTCGCGGCCGGCCTGGACGGCGACATCGCCGGCCCGGCCGCTCAGGTAGAGACGGCTCAACTCTACGCCGCTGCCCTGCCGACGCTCGAACCGCAGCGGCCGGTCGCCAGCAATCCATCCAGAGACCGCAAGCCCGGCCCAAACGGTCCCGCCGCCGGATTGCGGGTTGCCTTCCCGCAGGAGGCGCAGCTCCTCCGCAAACTCATCGCCCAGCGCTCGCAGCGCCTCGGCGTCGGCCGGGCCGAGCCGGACGGCGCCGGCCGTGACGCGCCCCTGCGCCTTCGCGACCATGCGCGCAATCTCGAACCGCGCCAGCGGACGGGCCGAGGCGGCCCACAGGGGCGCCGCGCCGGCGGCGGCCAACCGGTAGAGCGCGCCGTAGGCCCAGTGGTCGTAGGCCACAACATCGAGCGGGTGCGCTGCCGCGGGAGCGGAGACCACCAGCAAGAAGAAGATGACTGCCAGCCCGAGCCCTTGATGGAATCGCATGTTCGGCGAATAGGCTCCGGTGACCGGCTCCGGACGCGCTACTCGTATGGTGGCAAGGGTTCCCGACATGATGCTCAGCATGACCTACATGCCGGTGAGCGCGCTCTGCGGCACGACGATCACGTCGCCGCGCTGCACGAACAGGTCGCGATCGGCGCCTCCCTGCCGCAGGAGCGCCGCCAGGTCCACCGTGACCAAGCTGCCTCCATTGGGCAGCGGCCCCACCTTCGCGGCCGACGCGAAGATCTGGGTGGTGGTACCGCTGCGGCAGAGGATGTGCACGGTACTTGCGTTGGCGGGTTCGGGCCGCACCGGACCCCGGCCATGGCGATCGCCTGCAGCAGCGTGACCTCGTCTCTCAGAGGAACGACACCGGGGCTGTTGACGTCGCCGAGGACGTAGATCTTGCGGGACGTCTGCTCGGGCATAGACGGCGTGTCGCTCGGCTGGAGGGCGATCTTGTGGCTCACATCCTCCCGCAGGAACAGGCTGTCGAGCTTCAGGGGCTGCGCCTGCGTGGCCAAGACCTTCTCGGTGAGCCCGCCGACGAGCAGCAGCACGTCGAGCACCCGCATCCCGCCCTTGAGGCGGTATCGGCCGGGGCGAACCACCTCGCCCTGCACGTTGACGATGTTGACCAAGTCTTCGGGCACCACCAGCGTCTCACCGCCGCGCAGGACTATGTTGGCCTCGGTG
>JASEHJ010000129.1 GCA_030018905.1 bacterium
AGCACAGCCTTCACCAGGCCAAGAAGAACGCGGCGCAGAGCACGGTCCTGCTGGTTGCCCGTGAGCGCCCTGCCGGGGCGGGGGTGGGCTACTTTGACCGCGCCTTGAAGCTGGAGATCCGGCAGAAGGCGCGCGCTGCGGCCGAGCGCCTGGAGCTGGAGGGGCTGAACCCAGTCGACCAGCTCGTCGGGTCCTTCGGGCCTGCGATGGAGGTCTACAGCCGCTACGACGAGGTGCGGACCGACACCGGCATGCCGGTCGGGGTCAGCCATGCGATCGACGAGGCCGCCGACGCCGTCAGCGCCTGGCGCATCGAGCAACTGGCCAAGCGCGGCTTGGAGGGCGTCGAGCCCGAGGGCCGATTCGCGCTCCTGTGCTGGGACGTGCTGGGTGCCGCTGAGTTCCGATTCAACGAGGCGAAACTGCTCGGGAACGCTGTCGGAATGGACGTCGAGCAGCTCGCTACGGCGGGACTGGTCACCAAGGCCGGCGACAAGGTCCGCATGCTCTCGGTGAAGGAGCGCCGGAGGTCGCGCCCCCTGGAGCCGGACGAAGTGACCGAGACATTGTTTGGCCCCGTCATCGTTGCGAAGCGCCGCACGAAGCAGCAGGCGCTGAAGGTCCACCCCAACGATCCGCAGTTTCGTACGGCGCTGGATGGCTGCCACGCCCTGGCCCTGCGCTATCTCGAAGCCGGCCAGGGCGGCGGAGGGATCGGCGCGGCGAAGGCGCTTGCGCGCCAGCAGCGGTGGACCAAAGACTCGCCCGTCGCCCGCCTGATGGACGCCCTCGTGCAGGCCGCGCCGCCAGCGGTGCGCCATGAGAAGGGCAAATCGTCGGCCGCCGCAGTGTTCCCCGAGTTTCAGGCCTGGCACCAGTTGCTGGAGCCGCTGTTCGGGGTTGCGCCGCCGGACTGGACCGAGCCGCTGCCTCCGATTGACATCGGTCTTCCTGAACCCGAAGGAGACGAGGGCGGGGACGACGGCGACGTCGAGGACGAGGGGGAGGAGGACGCGTCCTGATGACGCCCTCGCGGAAGGCTCCTACGCCGCCGCCTCACACGTCGCTGCTGCTCCCGGGGCGCCTGCGCGATCGCGCCTGGAAGCGGTTTCTGCGCGGCCCCGACCCAGCTCTGCTAGACGACCTCTATGTCCCCGCGCTAGCCGAGGCGATCCGCTACGACCGCTGCTGCGCTTACTTCTCGAGCTCAGTTTTGGCGGCCGCTGCGCGAGGATACGGCCGACTGATCGAGCGCCTATTGGCGATGGGCGAGGACACTCCACGACCGGCCGTGCGTCTGGTCGTCAACGAGGAGCTGAACGCCGAGGATGTTCGGGCACTCACCGAGACCGGGGATCCGTCAGGGCTCACCGCTCTCCTGCTCAAGCGGTTCAAGGACCCGACCGACCTGCTCGAACGTAGGCGGCTCGCCATGCTCGCGTGGCTGGTCCAGCAGGGCTTGTTGGAGGTGCGGGTCGGCGTGATGCGCGCGGGGCCCGGCATTCTCCACGCCAAGTTTGGCATCATTACCGACGCGTCGGGCGACGCGGTCGTCTTCGCGGGCAGCGGCAACGAGTCCGCCCAGGGGTTGCGTAGCAACTACGAGATGCTGGAGGTCTCGACTTCCTGGGAGGATTCCGAGCGTCACCACAGGTATGTTGCCGAGTTCGACGCCCTGTGGACCGACAAGCATGATACCGTACACACGGTGAGCCTGCCGGAGGCTGTACGGCGTAGGCTGATCAGGCTGGCGCCGCCCGAGGCGCCCATGGTCGAGCCCTCCAATGTACTGGCCCGGCAGAAGGCGGCGATACGCTGGCGCTTCATCGTCGAGGCCCCCTACCTGCCCAACGGGGAGGCCGCCTGCGATGCGACTGCGCTTGTGGACCTGTGGCCCCACCAGCACCGGGTAGTCGCCGAATCAGCCGACGCGTGGCCCGACGGCCGCCTCCTCTGCGATGAGGTCGGCCTGGGGAAGACCATCGAGGCGACCCTCATCCTGCGTCGCCTCCTGGCCGGCCGCGGCGTCCGGCGGGCGTTACTGCTGGTGCCGGCGGGTCTGGCGCGCCAGTGGCAAGAGGAGCTGCGTGAGAAGGGCGGGCTACTCATCCCGCGCTATGAGCTTGCGGGCAAGCTGGTATGGCCTGACGGGCGAGAGCAGAAGGTTGCCGGCTTGGCCGACGCGCTGGGGCAGGACTTGCTGCTGCTAAGCCGGGAGACCGCGCGGACCGAGGAGAACCGCCAGAGATTGTTGACGGCCGAGCCATGGGATCTCGTACTGCTGGACGAGGCGCACGCGGCCCGGCGGAAGGAGCAGGAAGAAGGCGAGTTCAACAGCGGCACCCTGCTGCTGACACTGCTGCGAGAGCTCCAGCTCCGGCGCCGCGCCCGCGGCTTTCTGTTCCTCAGCGCCACCCCGATGCAGACGGACCCGTGGGAGCCCTGGGACCTCCTCACGGTGCTTGGCGAGGGGGGCGCGTGGATGGCGGAGTTCGACGCTGTCCGGGTATTCTACGCCGCGATCGCCGCGGTTCGGGACGGCGGCTGCGACCTTGAAACCGCCCGAAGGGCCGCGACTTTGGTCGCTGCCGACCCGGGGTTCCCTCCCCTACCAGACACCCGCACGCCGCCGTCTGATGCGTACGCCCTTGCTCGTGCCCTCGCGTTCGTTGTGCCGAGCAGACGGGAGGCTCTCGCCCACTGGCTGCGTGAAGGCTCGCCGCTCTCGCGGCGGATGCACCGGAACACACGCCGAACGCTCCGGCACTATTTCGAAATGGGCCAGCTCGCCCAGTTGCCTCCGCGCCGGGCGGTGGAGGACATCTTCTTCGAATACCAGGACGTGGCTGAGCGCGCCGTCTACGACGCCGTGGGGGACTACATCGAGCGGCGCTTCGCATTGCTGGATGACGAAAGGTCCGGCAAGGGCTTCGTGAAGACCGTCTACTCCCGACGTGCAGCGAGTTCGCCCTATGCGCTAGAGCAGAGTCTGCTGCGCCGCCGCGACGGCCTGGCCCGGATTGCTGAAGGCCATGCCCACGAAACTGAGCTATCGCGGCAAGATCAGCCGGATGCCCTCGACCCATCCGACCTCCCGGAGGGAGACGGGCAGATCAAGGAGTCGGCCGCCTTGCCCCAAGACCCGAAGGTGGCCCGCGAGGAGCTTGCCGAGGTGGACACGCTGATCGGGGACCTCCGCGCGTTAGCCGGCCGGGATACCAAGCGAGACCGATTCTTCGAGGTCCTCCGGCATGTCGCCGACCAGGGCCGGCCCGTGCTCGTGTTCACCGAGTACGTGGACACCCTGGAGTATCTGCGCGACCTGCTGGCCCCACACTATGGTGACGCGCTCGGGTGCTACACCGGCGGGGGAGGGCAACTGCGGAATGGCTCGGCGTGGGCACCGGTCAGCAAGACCACCATCACCGAGACGCTGGAGGCCGGCCGTCTTCGGATCCTACTCTGCACCGACGCCGCCAGCGAAGGCCTCAACCTCCAAGCTGCTGGCGCGGTGATCAACTACGACCTGCCCTGGAACCCGAGCAAGGTGGAGCAGCGGATCGGACGCATCGACCGAATTGGCCAGACCCTGCCGGTAGTGCGCGTCGTCAACCTGTTCCTGAGGGACAGCGTGGACGACCAGGTCTATCGGGCCCTGCGCCGACGATGCGGGCTCTTCGAGCACTTCGTGGGAGCCATGCAGCGTGTGCTCTCCCGAGCCAGGCGGATGCTGCTCGGCCACGAGCCCCTGGACCTGGGCGCCATCGACGCCACGGCCCGCGAGGTCGAAGCGGACGCGCTCGCCGAGGGCACCTACCTCGAGAGTCCAGCCCACCTATTCCCGGAAGATCCCGCGCCTGTTACACGGGAGGACCTCCTGCGGGCCATCGGCTCCCTGAAAGGAGAGGTTGGTTTCCGCGCCACTCGCGTCCGCGGTCGGAACACGCATACCATCACGGGGCCGGGGTTCCGAAAGGTAATCGTATCCCACGACCCGGTGACGCTCGACCGCGAGCCGTCGGTGGCGCCGCTGTCGCCTTTCGATCCCCGCCTACGTGAGATCGTCGATCGGCTCACTAGGCCCGGGGAACGGCTGCCGCTCGTGGTCGGCACCGCACAGACAGGAGCGTTCCGCAGGTCAGTGGCATACTGGGTGCTCGGCGAGCGACCCGAGCCCGTGCAGACCATGCAAGACCTGGAGCGTCACCTCGGGGTCTGGGATGGGACCTGTCCTGATTCGGCGCGGTGGCAGGAAGCCGAGGAGGCGGCGCGCACGGCAGCCGAGGCCCAGGTGAAGGCGCTCGCCGAAAGGGCGGCTCAGCGCGAGCGATATGCGCTGGAGCGCCAGGTCGCGGCGGCACGGCGCCGGCTGCTAGTGGAACTGGGACGATACCTGGCCTGCTTCGGCGAGGGGGCCGCCGACCTCAACGGCGTGCTGCACCGCCAGATGGGCCGGGACATCGCCAGCGCGCAGCGGTTGAGGCAGTGTCTTGATCGACTGGGCGGGTACCCCGAGTGGCCGGAGCCCCTGCGCCATGAATTGGCCGTCTTCGTCCAGGGACTCACGGATAACCGGAAGAAGGCGCGCCTACTTGGGCGGGAACTGGACGCGGCCCTTCAGGATCCGCGGTGGAGGGCTGGTGGCTGACGCGGGCGGTGCCCGGTGCTATCGTCTAGATCATGCGTGGGGCTTGTATAGGTGGCCAGTGGTGATGGGGATCGCAATGCCGGGGCCCGGTCAGAGTCGTTGCTGGCGGGTGACCACGGCGATGGGAACTCCTTGACTGAGCGAATCGGCCCGAACAGGAGCCACGCATGTGAGAAGATGTGGCTGGGGGCGAGCGCCGAACTTGGACCTGAAATAGGCCCGTGTTTTCATGGTCCCCACACAGGAGCTCACCCGGTATGAAGCAGCGAAGTCAGACACAGCCTGAAGATACAATCCACATCTATTGCGACGAGAGCTGTCACCTCGAGAATGATGGACAGACCATCATGGTCTTGGGAGCCCTGTGGTGTCCGTTCCTGAAGGTTAGGGGGATAGCCGGCAGACTGCGCGAGATCAAGGTGAAGCATGGCCTTGATAGGCGGTTTGAAATCAAATGGACGAAGGTCTCGAGAGCCAAACAAGACTTCTATCTAGAGATTCTTGACTACTTCTTCAATGACGACGACCTCCACTTCCGAGCTCTGGTAGTTTCGGACAAGTCAAGACTGCGACACAGTGACTTTGGTCAGGACCATGATACGTGGTACTACAAGATGTTCTTCGAATTGCTGAAGGCGTTGCTCAGTCCAGAGGGCCACTATCGCATCTTCCTTGACACAAAGGACACACGCAGCGCGGCGAAGGTCGCAAAGCTCCACGAGGTCCTGTGCAACAACATGTATGACTTCAGTCGAGAGGTCATATCTTCTATACAGACAGTGCGATCACATGAAGTTGAGCACCTTCAGCTTGCCGATCTGCTTACTGGTGTGATCAGCTATGCGAATCGGGGTCTAAGCACCAATCCTGGCAAGGTGGCACTTGTGGATAGCATGCGTGCCCAGTCAAGATACAGCTTGGTCCGAACGACGCTGCTGCGGGAGGAGAAAGTGAACATCTTCCTCTGGCAACCGCGGGAGGACTAGGCGTGAGCGACGATGTCAACGCTGGATGGCTCCCCGACCTCATCCTGCTTGAGGAACATGAGGGGGACTGGAGTCGATACCTCGGGGCAATCTACGAACACTTCTGCGCGGATTTCGTGCGCTCCCGACCGGCTTTTGATGGAAAGCAGGTGAGCATAAAGGAGTATCCAAGGCTTGACGGCAAGGAGTTCTGCTTCTGGCACCTCATAAGCGAGGGGTCTTCTGAAGAGGAACGAGTACCTGAACTTCGGCGATGTGAACGAATCCGATGGCCCCGGCCGATCATTGAGGTCTTTCCAGACCCGATACGCATAAGGACATGGTATGGCCGACGAGGTGATCAAATCAGAGTTGTCATCTCCTTGAGCGATTTCAGCTATGTCGTCGTTCTCATTCCACGCAGAAGCCACGTTCTGCTGCTCACTGCCTATCCTGTCGAAAGAGAACACCGGAAGACCAAACTCCGGAAGGAGTATGAAGGTGCCCAAAAGAGGCTAGCGCCGCCAACAAACAGCGGCGCTAGTACTCCTTCCACGCATGGTGGATGAGCTAATCCTATAGTTCTACAGACAGGAAGAAAAGTCAAGCCCTCATTTGATACTTGTAATAGGTCAATGACTTTGTCACCCGCCAACGGGCCAATGAATCTGTCACCCTGGGAGCATGACTAGGGAGACGATTACCTTGACCCAGAAGGAGCAACACCGCGTGCATCTCCTCACCCAGGTTCAGCAGGGCACCCTGCAGGCTGTGGCAGCCGCCCAACTCCTGGACCTCTCACTGCGGCACCTCCGTCGGCTACTGGCCCGCTGGCGCCAGCAGGGCCTCGCTGCTCTCGCCCATGGCAACCGCGGTCGGCCCTTGCCTCCGGCCTGCGTACGCTGGAAGAGCATGTAGCGGCCGCTGCTCTGGACCACCAGGTAGGGGATGATCTGCTTGAGCGAGGGATCGTCTTCAACGTCACCGCGGCGTCGGAAGAAACCGAACTGCCGGACGCGCGCCAGGTATTCGTCCAGTCCGACGGACGAGACGCCGCGGAACGGCCCGTTCCAGAA